>JANMYB010000027.1:0-114034 GCA_031381645.1 Methylotenera sp. | reverse complement strand
ATGTTGCGCTAGAAAGCTCTGACGCATTAAACAATGCTGGCACTGGTCATGCAGGCTATTGCGAGCTCAATTACACGCCACAAGCCAAAGACGGTAGTGTCGATGTTCAGCGTGCCCTAGAAATTAACGCTGCATATGAAGTATCGCTACAGTTTTGGTCACATTTAGTTGAAGCATCTGCCCTACCTGCCCCAAACAATTTTATTAACAAAACGCCTCATTTAAGCTTGGTTTGGGGTGAGAAAAATAGCGTATTTTTAAAACAACGCTATGCGCTGCTAAAGCAGCACCATTTATTTGAGCATATGCAGTTTAGTGATGATTTAGCGCAGTTAAAAGCTTGGATGCCATTAATGATGGCCAACAGAAGCGCTAATGAACACTTGGCAGCAACTTTTGTTGAAAGTGGCACTGATGTAGACTTTGGCTCACTTACACGCCATATGGTCGCCTATCTAAAAACACAGGAAAACTTTAACTTACATACCAATACACAAGTCAAAAATCTAGATAAGGTGAAAGACCGCACTAAAGATAATAGCTGGCATGTCAAGCTGTATGATTTAAACACTAAGCGCACACAAACCATTCAAGCAAAATTTGTGTTTTTAGGTGCTGGCGGTGGCGCACTACCATTACTGCAAAAAGCTGATATTGATGAAAGCAAGGGCTATGGCGGCTTTCCAGTCAGTGGGCAATGGCTGATATGCCACAATGCTGCAATTATTGAGCAGCACCATGCCAAAGTGTATGGCAAAGCTGCTGTAGGCACGCCACCGATGTCTGTACCGCACTTAGATACACGCTTAATTAACGGTAAACGTGCTTTATTGTTTGGGCCATTTGCAGGCTTTACGACTAAGTTTTTAAAAACTGGCTCTAAATTTGATTTAGCAAAGTCAGTCAAAAAAAATAATCTCAAAGCCATGCTGAGCGTGGGTAGGCACAATTTAGCATTAACCAAATATTTAATGAAAGAAGCGACTCAAACGCATGAGCAGCGCATGAATGCCCTGCGTGCTTTTTTGCCTGATGCGGTCAATAGCGACTGGACGCTAGAAAACGCGGGGCAACGCGTACAAATTATCAAACAATGTAACCAAAAATGGGGCAAGCTAGAATTTGGTACGGAAATCGTTGCCTCAAAAGACGGTACTTTGGCGGCTTTATTGGGGGCGTCACCTGGCGCATCGGTCAGTGTTAAAGCAATGATTAACGTGCTAGAGCGCTGCTTTGCAGCACAATTAAAAAGCGCAGATTGGCAACAAAAGTTAAAACAGTTGGTACCAAGTTATGGTGAATCGCTGATTGAAAATGCAGGTTTACTAAAAACTACAAGAGCGCGTACATTAAAAACGCTCAATTTGGGCTAGATGATTATCAAACATGGCAGGGTGGGTGTGCCACGCGCACCACTGCAATTTAACAAACCTCAGCGTTAGCATAGCGCACCCTACGATTGCTATTATTTGTTATTAAACAATATTTTTTAAGTCAATGACTTATTGTCAAAAAAAGCAGTTATTAGCGCAGAGAGCATTAAGCCAAACGCAAGCACTTCTATAGCCATGTCAGGCACAATAATCTTATCGGTAGCACTTATCCCGATAAGAAGGAGTATGGCTAAACATATAACCCCTATTAACGCAAACCCATAAGCAACAAATTTATAAATTTGGTTTTTTTCAACAATGTCATATGGATACACTTTAACATTTCTTTGCTCACTTATTTCATCCTCACCCCATACCAGCAGCAGGCGATTGCTCAAATGTTGTGACTCAAACAATTTACAGCCTGTAGCGTCACACAAATGTGACATATTAAATTTTTGAATCAATATAATATCTTTTGCACCTAACTATTTTGCGCTTAGGTAGTCGACTTTTAGCCAGAGTGCGTTTTTCTTGCTGTTATAACTTAGTCTTAAGTACCCACCACTGAGGCCTATTTTAGAAATTCTTTTATTAACCTCTTTATCTACCATGTCTACTAACGTGATTTTTGCTTTTAGCTTATCAAATAACTTTAAATATGAAATTTTATTTGTCCCACAATAAGCTTGTGTGTCTCCCATACGCTGGAGCTTCATAACAGAAACTATGTATAAAAAACGGGTAGTAACCACTTTATAATCCACTTTCAGGTAAGAATGACAAGGGGCAGATTGAGCTAACTACATTTAATGTAATAACAAAAAAACAGGCCGATTAATTCTCATTTTTTGTAGATTACCTAATCATATTTACATGCTACGCTGGCGACGCACTTCATACAAACAAATCCCGCTGGCGACACTCACATTCAAACTTTCAACCGAGCCAAACATCGGGATCGTCACCAAGGCATCGCAGGTTTCAGCCGTTAAACGACGGATGCCATCACCTTCTGAACCCAATACCAATGCGATTGGGCCATCTAGCTTGGTATTCAGTAAACTAGTAGGTGCGGCCTTACCTTCTGGACCTTCTAGCGTAGTCCCAACGACATACACACCAACATCTTTAAGCTCGCGCAAGGTACGCGCTAAATTCGTTACTGCAATAAACGGCACGGTTTCCGCTGCGCCACTCGCCACCTTGCGCACAGTCGCGTTTAAACCTACCGCCCTATCTTTAGGGGCGATAACTGCATGAACCCCCATGGCATCAGCCACACGCAAGCATGCGCCTAGGTTATGTGGGTCTTCTACACCATCTAGCACCAAAAAGAATGGTGGCTCAGTTAAATCAGACTCCAAAATATCATGAATGTCTTTGTATGGAATGGGGGTGTCCACCACGCGCGCCAATACACCTTGATGGCGACCATTCATCCCCGCTAAGCCATCTAAGCGGGCTCTATCCACTTGCATCACGCGCACATTCGCGCTTTCTGCCATGTTGAGCAAATCTTTCATGCGCGCATCAATACGATCGCGGTCAATTAAAATTTCTTCTATGCTGGTCGCGTGTTGGCGCATACGGCTTAATACGGCGTGAAAGCCAAATAAAATACGTGCATCACTCATTTACAGACTCTCATTTTTTAGGTTTACCTTTGTTTTTACTGTGCTTTGTATGTTGTTTGTGTGCAGACTTCTTCTGTGCGCCAGAACGATCATGTTTGGCTTTCTCTAGTGCGCGCGTACTCAACGGCTTAAAATCAGCACTTTGTTTATCTTTATTCGCACTTAAAGTTTGTTTTTTATCTGCCCTGTAAGGCGCATGGATATTGGGCTGCATACCACCTGTTTTTAGGTGTGATGAGTGAGTTATTAAACTAAAATCAATTTTGCTGGTTTCTAAATCTACGCGCGCGACCTTAACGGTGAGTCTATCGCCCAACCTAAAGCGTGCGCCCGTGCGCTCACCCACCATTTCGTGACGCGCTTTATCGTAATTAAAGTAATCATTACCCAACTCGGTCACGTGCACTAGCCCTTCCACATACACGCCGTCCAGCGCCACAAACACACCAAAACTGGTCACGCCCGCCACCGTGCCTTCAAACACTTCACCAATTTTATCTTGCATGAAATAGCACTTTAGCCAATTATTCACATCGCGCGTGGCTTCATCGGCGCGGCGCTCAGTCATGCTGCAATGCGCGCCTAAATTATTCCAATCTTTCGCCTTATATTTCTCACCATTCACCACAGCTTTAATTGCACGGTGAATCAGCAAATCAGGATAACGTCGAATCGGTGAAGTAAAATGCGCATACGCTTCGTAAGCGAGGCCAAAATGACCAACATTATCTGGGCTGTACACCGCTTGCTGCATGGATCGCAGCAACACCGTTTGCAACAATTGCGCATCTGGCCGCTCTTTAATTTGCTTCATGAGTTTGCCATAGTCTTTGGCATGCGGCTTATCACCGCCGCCCACGCCAAAGCCCACTTCACCCATAAAAGTACGTAGCGCTTCCAATTTTTCTGGCGTTGGGCCTTCGTGAATGCGGTACAGCGCCGCATGTTCATGCGTTTTGAGAAAATCTGCCGCACAGACATTGGCTGCCAACATACATTCCTCAATCAGCTTGTGCGCATCATTGCGTTGCACAGGCACAATTTTTTCAATTTTGCCATTATCATCAAACATCATCATGGTTTCGGTCGATTCAAACTCAATCGCACCACGTTTTTCGCGCTGATTTAGCATTAACTTAAATAGTGCGTACAAATTCTGCACATGCGGCATGATGTGGGCGTATTCTCGCGCTGTTTCGCCTTGCAGATTTCCTAGCATATCCGCTACTTTAGTGTACGTCATGCGTGCTTTTGATCGCATCACTGACGGATAAAATTGGTACTTTTGCACAATACCTGCCGCGTCAATCTGCATATCGCATATCATGCAAAGCCGCTCCACGTCTGGGTTGAGCGAGCACAAGCCATTTGAAAGTGCTTCTGGCAACATCGGAATCACACGGCGTGGAAAATACACCGAATTACCGCGCTCAAACGCTTCTTTATCCAGCGCATCATCAGACTTTACATAAAAACTCACATCGGCAATCGCGACAACCAAACGCCAACCTTCGCCCTGCTTTTCTGCAAAGACGGCATCATCAAAATCGCGTGCGGTTTCACCATCGATGGTAATCAGCGGCAACTCGCGCAAATCAATACGACCTTTATAATCAGCGGCTTGCACCAGTTTGGGAATGCGTTCAGCTTGGTGTATTGCGGCAGGTGTAAATTCATGCGGCAGTTTGTGTTTACGCAACGCAATTTCAATCTCCATACCGCTATCGGCGTAGTTACCCAAAATCTGCACCACTTTGCCCATCGGGTGCGCGCCAGAAGACGGCTGCGCAGTCAGTTCCACCATCACCACCTGGCCTGGCTTAGCACCCATATCGAGATGATAGGGAATAAGAATGTCTTGATTAATACGTTTATCTTCAGCCGCCACAATGGTCACGCCTTGGCCTTGTATGACACGCCCGACTAGCGATTTGGTGCTACGCTCCAGCACCTCAACGATTTTTCCCTCTGGCCGCCCTTTTCTATCCAATCCAGACATTCTAACCATGGCACGATCGCCGTGCATCACTTGCGCCATCTCGCGTGGCCCTAAAAACAAGTCATCAGGATGTTTAGTCTTGTCATCTGGCACCAAGAAGCCAAAACCATCAGGATGGCCTTGCACAGTGCCACTAATTGCGTGAATTTTTTCAGTTAAACACAGTGCACCTTTGCGATTGCGCATTATCTGCCCTTCGCGCTCCATCGCGTTCAGGCGTTTATTAAAGTTATCGCGCTCATCCGCACCAATATCCAACAAGGTATATACCTGCTCGACACTTAGTGGAACGCCTTGATCTGCCAGCAATTGCAACACCAACTCGCGACTAGGTAACGGCGCTTCATATTCCGCAGCTTCACGCTTTGCATGTGGGTCGCTATTCCGTTGATTATGCTTTTTTGTTGACAAGTTATTTGCTTTCTATAAAATTCGGCGCTTAATGATGGTAAGTTGCCCAGATGGCGGAATTGGTAGACGCGCAGGTTTCAGATACCTGTATCGAAAGATGTAGAGGTTCGAGTCCTCTTCTGGGCACCAATAAACACTCAAGGTGAGATTGTAACACTCGCAACACTTAAACAAAAAAGCCTTTGTTGGGTCGCAACAAAGGCTTTTTCAAATAAATTTATTGCTAAGCTACATGACTAAACTGAACGCTGAGACGCGTACTTGGCAACTGCCTGTGCGCGGCACGAAACATCGAGTTTTTGGAAAATACGTTTTAAATGATTTTTGACTGTATTTGGGCTAATGGTTAAAATCATACCAATTTCAAAATTAGTTTTACCTGTTCTAACCCAATGTAAAATTTCTTGCTCGCGTTCACTTAATCCAGCAATATGTAGCTCACTTATTGTATCTTCTTGAATTGTTGGCGTTTCCATAGACTCTACGCGGCGCAACGCTGCATCTACATGCGGCATTAATAGCCCCAATACAGAGTACTGCACTTGAAATTCACGTGCTTTATCGAAAAACACATAGATACAATCATTTTTATCGCGTGTGTCACGCACGCCGTAAACAAGCAATGAATTCATTCCAGCTAATTTACGGGTGAATGGTGTTGGCGATTGTGCATTGATACCTGCCGCATCAAAGAAATTGATTCTAAACCATCTTTCGCCATTATCAAGCCAGCGCTGATGTAAGTTTGACATCAGATAAGCAAAGACGCCAGGTGCATCAATAAGTTTTTGTGTGCGGATATCATCAATATTTGATGACACATCAAAATTGAGGTCGCCCGTTGCAAAATCACCCCAAGCAGCCACCAAAACATCGTGCGGAAGCACAACACTTACACTGCTTTGCAGCCACTTAAAAAAATCCACGTGCTTTTGAACAGCGAACGAATCCTGAATAACATTAAATACATGTTCCCAGTTTTGGTTGGTAGCCTTGTCTTCCATCACAGTATGCCTCTCATGATCAGTATCGATTAGATGAGGATACAGTTGCATTTTTAATACCACCTTTTTAAAATATTTATTATTGTTGTATATCAACGTCTTACGTATTTATTGTCAGGTCTATACATAAAACTGTCGATTAATCATCGACACTTATGTCAACTAATTGACATTTTTTGACACCGGAGAAATTATTTAACACCTATTTTAAATGTTTTACAATGGCCTTAGGCATTATTCAGGGCGTATATTGCAGGCATATTACGCCACCAACCATACACATCCATACCGCAGCCAAAAATATAGCGATTTGGCACAGTCAAACCCACATAATTTGCCTGAATTGGCTTACTTTTACTTAAGTTTTTTTCAACTAGTACAGCCGTTTTTATTTCGCTGGCACCAAGCAATCTGCATTGTTCAACAATGGCCTGCAAAGTAATGCCTTCATCTAAAATATCGTCTAATATCAATACGCTTCTATTGTTGATATCTTCTTTGGGTCTGACTACCCATTTCAGCGTTTTACCTTCAGTTCCATCGTAATAGCGAGAGACTTGCACATAATCAAGCCCCAGTGGAAATTGTAGTTTCGGCAACAATTGACCAGTAAAAAATACCGCACCGCTCATCACGCACAACACGATTGGCACTTCAGCTACGTAATCTCGATTCAATTGTTCTGAGATGGTTAAAATAGCTTGCCTCACCGCTTGCTCACTGTGAATCAGATCAGCTTGCTGCAAATATTGAAGTGGATTGACGGTCATAGACAATAATTGCCTATACTTTGAGAGATTTTAAATAGCTTGCAAAATGTTGTGCGATTTCTGGATGTTTAAGCGCAAACTCTACATTGGCTTTCATAAAACCCAGCTTGCTACCGCAATCGTAGCGCTTGCCCACAAAACGATAGGCTAATACCGTTTCTTGTAGCAACAAGTCTGCAATGCCATCGGTGAGCTGAATCTCACCGCCTTTGCCAGGCTTTACTTTTTCTAAACAATCAAAAATTTTATGCGTTAAGATATAGCGCCCAACCACCGCCAAGGTAGAAGGCGCATTGGCTGGCTTAGGTTTTTCGACGATACTTTTTAATTGTAATAAATTTTCATCAATTTTAAACGCATCCACAATGCCGTAACTGGCTGTTTCTGCAGGTAAAACATCTTCCACACCTAATACCGAGCATTGTTTACGCGCGTAAATAGCCGCCATTTGTTGCATGGCAGGCGTATTTGCGTCAATTAAGTCATCGGCCAAAATCACTGCAAATGGCGCGTCACCCACGACTGGCTTAGCGCACAGCACAGCGTGGCCAAGCCCAAGTGCTTTAGGTTGGCGAATAAAAATACATGAAACATGCGACGGCAAAATACCTTTAAGCGCTTCAAGCATGTCTTTTTTACCACTGGCCTCAAGCAAGGCTTCTAACTCGCTGGCGTTATCAAAGTGATCTTCTATCGAACGCTTATTGCGCCCAGTAATAAATATAAGCTCTGTAGCCCCCGCCGCTATTGCCTCTTCAGCCGCATATTGAATAAGCGGTTTATCCACAATAGGCAACATTTCTTTTGGGCTGGCTTTGGTGGCAGGTAAAAATCGTGTGCCCAACCCTGCAACGGGGAAAACTGCTTTGCTAATTTTGTTCATAAGTTTTAGTGTAAGGTAATTTGCTCGACAACCAAATCAGGAAGCGTTTCTAAGCCAGCTTGATGTTGTGGGCTATATTCTTCCACCCAAAATTTTAATTCTTTTTTAATGTGGGTTTCATTCGCACTTTGCGTACTGTTAATCCATTTTAATAGCTTTTTAAGCCATAGTGCCTCCACTGGCTTTGCTGTCGCGACTCTCAGCTTTTCGTGTGGTGTTGGTAGTGTGTGCTCATCGTTTGCCAGCAGCTCTTCATAAAGCTTTTCGCCAGGCCGCAAACCCACATATTCAATTTTAATATCATCCAACTGCAAACCAGAAAGCCGAATCATATCCTTAGCTAACTCTGCAATTTTAACGGGTTCGCCCATATCCAGCACTAAAATTTCCCCACCCTTACCCATCAAACCTGCTTGCATCACCAACTGCGCCGCTTCTGGTATCGACATAAAATAGCGCGTAATTTCTGGGTGCGTAATCGTCACTGGGCCGCCATTGGCAATTTGCTCACGAAATTTAGGAATCACACTGCCGCTGCTGCCCAACACATTACCAAAACGCACGATGACAAACTTGGTAGCAGCTTTTTTTGTACTGTCTTTATTGATATGGTCTTGCAAGCCTTGGCACACCATTTCAGCCAATCGCTTACTCGCACCCATCACGTTGGTTGGGTTCACCGCTTTGTCTGTAGAAATCAATACAAATTTTTCCACGCCCGCATCTTTACTGGCTTGCGCCAAGGTGTGCGTACCGATGACATTGTTAGAAAGCGCCTCCCAAACGTTACCATTTTCCATCAAGGGCACATGTTTATACGCCGCCGCGTGGAACACAACCGCTGGCTGATATTGCATCAGCAAATCTTTAACGCGCTGACTATTTTTTACGTCACCCGTCAAAAAAACCAGCTTAATGGATACATTTTGGAGATTCAACTCTTGCTCTAATTGATAAAGTGCGTATTCAGAAATATCTAAGCAAATCAAGGCGCTGGGCTTGTATTTCACAATTTGCCTGCAAAGTTCAGAACCAATCGACCCACCAGCGCCGCTAACCAGCACAGCGTGACGTTCAATCAGGTGTTGCAAGCCTGTGTTATCTAATTTAACCGTATCGCGCCCTAGCAAATCTTCCACGTCCACGCGACGAATCTGTGAAATGCTCACCTTGCCGCTCATTAAATCATCAATCGCAGGTACAGTCAGCACCTCCAAACCCAAACTATTGGCCAGCTCAATCGCCAGTCGACGCTTTTGGTGGTGCGCCGAAGGCATGGCAACAATCACATGTTTCACCTGAAGACGCGCGTATATTTCTGCTAAGTTATTGATAGCGCCATGCACCTTAATGCCGTGCACCTCGCGCCCTAGCATGGATTTATCGTCGTCCAGCAAGCCAACTACGCGCCACTGCGTGCTGCGTGCGAGATCTTTTACCAAAGCCACTGCCGCCTCCCCTGCGCCCAAAATAATCACTGGCGCACCTTGTTTTAAGCTAGTTCCGTAGAGCTGATATTCTTTCCAAGCTCTATAAGCAAAGCGGCTACCTCCCATCATCAACATCAATAAAAGAGGGTCTAAAATTAATACAGAGCGCGGAATTTTGATAGTGGTACTCAGCATAAACAACAAGGCTGCAACTAGCACTGCCGCTGAAACCACAGCAAATAAAATGCGTTTTAAATCTGGCACACTAGCAAAGCGCCACATGCCACGATATAAGCCATAAACCATAAATACAGCGCCCTGCAATGGCGCCACCCAAAGCACTGATTGCCACATGTGCTGCATATGTTCTACAGGAATTGAAAAATTGAAACGTAATAGATAAGCGGCAACCCAAGCAACGGTGGCCACAATTACATCGTGCAACAGCGCAAGAAAAGTACGTGGATTAATGAGCGTTTGTTTCATTTAATTGTTTTAATTGATCACGTTAATTTCACGCGATATTGTATCAATTTACAACCAATAATCGTAAACTTAATGTTGCACACCGTCTCTGCGCAATACTTTTAAAATCGTCAAAAAAAGTATCTTCACATCAAAAAACAATGATTGATTTTGCATATACTCAACATCCAACTTCACTTTATCGGCAATCGGCAATTCATCGCGACCGTTAATTTGCGCCCAACCCGTTAGGCCTGGTAGCAGTTTATCCACGCCATATTGCGTGCGCAATGCAATCAAGTCATGCTGATTAAATAAAGCAGGCCGCGGGCCAACAAAGCTCATATCACCTTTGAGAATGCTCCAAAGCTGCGGCAATTCATCCAAGCTGGATTTGCGCAAAAATGAACCGACTGGCGTTAAAAATTTCTCTGGCTCTGGTAAAAGATGTGTCGCTACCGCTGGCGTATCTACTCGCATAGTGCGAAATTTTGGCATTTTAAAAATCTTGTTATGACGCCCAATGCGATCCGACCAATACAAAATTGAGCCTGCAGCAGTTAATTTCACCGTTATTGCCACCAACAAAAATGGCAATGCAAAAATTAATCCTGCCAACAAAGCCAAACACAAATCGATTAAACGCTTCATTTTTTATTACTCACAGTCGCCTGCAAACCTTCATCTAAGGTAAATGGCGGCTTCCAGTCTAACTCGCGGCGAATTTTACTGCTATCTACTTGCAAGGAGTCCAACAATCTGTCCACCTGATTTGACTTTCCAAACAATCGACCTGTAAACCTCATGAATATTGGGCTGCAGGGCAGTAATTTTGCAGGCTTTCCCATCGCATTTGATAATTTTCGTAATAAATCTGGAGTCGAAATATCTTGTCCATCGCTCACCAAATAAGTCTGCCCTACCGCAGCAGGGTGCGTTGCGCACAAAATCAACGCATCCACTAAATTTTCCACATAAATCAAACTGCGTAAATTTTTTACTGATGCCAATGGCAACGGAATACCTTTGTGTAGCACTTTAATCATTTGTGCAAAATTGCCTTTTACGCCTGCACCATACACCAATGGAGGTCGCGCAATCACCACTTCCATTTTGGTTTCCGTTGAAATCTTTTGCAAGACTTGCTCAGCCTCCCATTTGGAAGTTCCATAAGCATCTTGTGAATTGGGCTCATTCAACTCAGTATATGGCAATGTGGTTTGCTCACCATTCACCTTAACTGAGCTCACATAAACAAACCGCTTCACCCCTAATCGAGCAGCGGATTCAGCCAAACGTTGTGTTCCTTCCACATTTACCTTGCGAAATTCTGCAAGCGGATTTACAGAGCGCTCAGTCATCACATGCACCCGAGCAACCAGATGAATCACCACATCTATATCACGTAGCGCCTCTGCCCAATCAGTATCACCGTCAATATCGCCCACCACCACAGCTGCTTTAGCACCCCCAATTGATGAGCGCACAGCCACACGAACAGAATGCCTTTGCCGAAGTAATTGCACGGTCAGCGATTTACCAACAAAACCAGAGGCACCTGTAACTAAAATTTTCATCAAACTGAATGATTTGCTACAAGGGGCGGGATAAAAACTGAAAAAACCGATTACTCAATTTTTTAAATATAAACTTAAGCACTGAAAAATCGGGATATTGTTTCTTTAGAATAGTAATAATTTCTTTATTTTGCGTTATAACGTTTGATAAGTTTTTATTTGTAGTACCGCCTAAACGCATCTTGACCATTACTTTGGGAATATATTTAGTTTTAATTTTATTTTGCTCAATCAATCTAAATAGCAATTCAAAGTCAGCAGCAATTTTATAATCTAAGTTAAAGCCGCCTAACCTGTCATAGACACTTTTTCTAACAAAAAAAGTCGGATGTGCAGGCATCCAGCCCGATTTAAACAACCCTGAAACATAATCTCTTGACTTCCAATAACGTACAATTTTGTCAGTATCTTGTTGGCTTACGTACAGTAAATCGCCATAACAAGCTTCTATATTAGCGTCTAAAAACACTTGAGCAACTTCTTCAAGCACGTTTTCATTCGCATAAAAATCATCGGCATTTAATGTGCCAATCACATCCCCTGTCGCAAGCGCCAAACCCTTATTCATTGCATCGTATATACCCTTATCTTTTTCTGACACGAATTTTGATATGCTCTTATGACGCTTGATAATGTCTGCTGTGCCATCTGTAGATAGCCCATCAACAATGATATGTTCCACATCAATACCTTCCTGACTTGCCACTGACTTTATGGTGTCTTCAATGGTCGTAGCACTATTAAAACATACTGTAATGATGGTGAATTTCAAAGCGAAGTCACCTTTTTACCAAAACCACCAAACTTAATCTTCAACATGCGACATGCCAAACACCAGATTAAAATTAATCGTACTTTAATTTGCTTAAAAACACCAAAATTACTTACTCCAGCGGTAGGTGATGCTGAAGACTCATGGCGACGATACAAAGAAAGGGTTTCATTTATGAATAAAACACTTCCATTGGCTTCAGCGACTAAACCTAGCCACATATCATGCATTGGCATTTTCGTAGGCATGGGCAAGCTACAATCAAGCAACTCCTTGCGAAATGCCATACAGCAGCCTAAATAAGAGTTTTTCCATATATTTTTCAGAACGCCCGCACCTGAATGTCGTAATTCAAAAAATGATGGGGATATTACATCTAGATTTTGATCAACCACAATACAGTCAGTAACTATTAACGTATGTTTTTTTAGTGCATTAACACATACTTTTACTTTGCCTGGAAGCCAAACATCATCTTGATCACAAAGAAAAATATAATCGCCTTGAGCCTCTTGAAGCACACGTTCAAAATTCTTTAAGATACCTAGTTTGGTCGCATTTTTTCTAAACTTAACCCGTTTATCAAGCCCGAACTCCTCAATCACTTTAACTGTAGTATCCGTTGATAAATCGTCATAAATCAACAACTCATCATCAAGCTGTAGTTCACTAAGCACTGATTCAATTTGCTGACGCACGTACTTCTCACCGTTGTAAACGGTCATACAAACAGAAACATTGCAGGTTTTACTCATTAAGTGCTAACCAATAATTTTTCTTAACGTACGGTAGTATGGATAAATCACCAGCCTCGCAGCTAGGCTTAGTGCTCCAATTTTCCCAGACAGAAAATCAAGGCAATACTTCTGACGAACTGCATTCACACTAGAACTTAAACCACCCAGCTGAAATATAGCTATCGGTTTAATTAGTTTTTTTACTTTTAAGCCATCCAATTGTAGAAAGAAAAAGTAATCTGCCGCAGTGAAGCCTTTAATAACAGCATATGGCCCAAAACGTTCGTGTAATTCTCTGCGGTAAATAAAGCCTTGATGATTCAACTTACACTTATCGAATGATGTTTCAAACGTGTAAATCCCGCTACTTTTATCTACCAACACATCGGAATAAAGCACATCACTATCATCCATCGCATCTAATATAAATGAAAGTGAATCTTCATTTACAAACTTATCTCCAGCATTCAAGAAATACAGCCAATCACCTGTAGATTGTTTTACGCCTTTATTCATTGCGTCATAAACTCCACGATCTTTTGATGAAACCAATGAATCAATCTCATTGCGATTGATATCTAAGAGTTCTAATGATCCATCCATAGAGAATCCATCTATCACGACAAACTCTATTTCACCCCTGCGTTTCTGGCTATTAACACTTTGCAACGTGCTAGCCAAGCCATCAACTGCATTTAAAGTAACCGTAATAACAGAAAGTTTCTTGCATGGTTTAGTCATGTGAAGTTAGGAAGCATCTTTTACAATAAAATAATATCCAGTTTCAAATCTCAAAAGCCGAGCCGCCCATCCATTAAGTAATCTGGAATGATGAAACCGATAATCGGTCAATTTGCATCCGCCAACTTTTTCAGTCAAAACCCCAATCGCTTTTCGTGAAAAATAGTTCACATGCTGCTCAGGATCGTAAAAAAGATTTATTTGTGCCGAAGTGGAATTTTTGCGGATTAAAGGAATAGAAGCCAAAACCAATCTGAACCAGTCTACAGGTGGAATTACAACTAATAGCAATCCTCCCGGCTTAAGCAGGCTCAAGGCATGCTGAAAAAACTCAAAAGGTTCTGGAATGTGCTCTAATACATTATCTATTAAAATGTAATCTGCGAAACCAAATGGTAGTTTAGACTGAATTGTTGCTATGGTATCTTTTGATAAATAGCCATTAATTGTATTTAATTTTAATACGCTTCGAGAATACTCTTCGAGAATAACACTAGGCTCCACGCCAGTGGCTTGCCAACCTAGTGTTTGAGCTATTTTTAATGAGTATCCAATTCCTGAACCTATATCGAGTAAAACACCTGGCTTTGTGAAAAAATTATCTTGTATAAAATTAAATATTTTATATTGGCGCGCCTCAATATACTCTTGGCTATTTTCATAATATCTGATGATATCTTCGCCTATAGCCTCATAGTCGTAATCAACCGCTTCGCAAAAATGAGAAGAGCATACTTTACAAAAGTTTACGACTATACTTAACCCAGCTCTGGCGCCATATAGTGTGTATTTCTTTTTAGTCTCAATTTTACAGAGCTTACAATTCATACTGCACAGCCGTTTCAAAGATGGTTATTTATAATATTTAGCTATAGTTTTACCCAAATAGTCATTTCCAAACCTAGTGCCGGCATCTTCCAACACATGGAATGTGGAGCTAGTATCTATGAGGTATTCTGAGCCTCTCTCCACAATTTCATATATTGCGCGCTTCCCGACAACAGACTCTATTGTACTGACGATTTCAGCCATAAGATAATTAATTGAATTAGCAATGTTATATGTGAGGTTTCGAGCTGAATTATTCGCTATTAGTTGATAAGCAATAGCTGCAACATCATCAACATCAATAATATTGCGCTTGGCATGTCTCCAAAGATTGAAAGATTCACTACGCGAAATGCGTGCATACAAAAAGTTTAACAAGGTGTGTGGGTTCGGTGTTTTTCCTGCGACTTGTGGCAAGCGCAGGATTAAATTTCCATGATGTTCACGAGCCATCTGCTCCATCGCCAATTTGTGTTGAACATATGGAGTGTTTGAAACTTCAGGGTCGGAGACGCTGCAAGTGCCAAAATATACAAACGTATCAGCATGCAAGGCTTGCTGCAATGCAGCCTCTAAGCGCTTACTTTCACGTGCAAATTCGCCCATATCTGCACAGCTTGAATTGGAAACACCCGCTGCATAAATGCACACATCTTCGCGTTGCAAAAAATCGCGTGAAAAAGCATGTGCCAGCAAACCAGAGCCAATGATCATAGTTACATAAATCTATCTAAAATACAGAAAATCATGTGAGAATACTCTGATAAAGTGCCAAATAACGATTGGCAACCTTTTTCAAAGCATAGCGCTCCTCAACTGTTTGACGCGCACGCTGCGAAAGCCTGTCGTAACGACTCTTGTTTTCCAGTACCCACTTTACTCCATTGGCAAGATCACTAGGTTCAAATGGAGTTGCTAAATAGCCATTTATTTGATGATCAATCATATCTGGCATGCCTCCAATGTTAAATGCAACAACGGGCGTGGCGCAAGCAAGAGACTCCATAACAGTATTAGATAAATTCTCCTGCATGGAAGGAGCAACCACGACATCAGCTGCAGAATAAAGCAATACTTGGCTTATTTCATCATGCAAATGCCCCATATAATGAACCTTCATCCCCATATCTGATGGATTTTCTGGCCTTGATGCACCAATAATTACCAGTTCAATCCTAGACCCCCATCCAGCTTGCGACATTATTTCCAATGCCTGCACAAGAAACTGGTTACCTTTACGCTTGTCCGAAATAGCACTGAATGCCGAAAAAAGTATAAGGTGTTTATCTTGCGGCAAGTTGCAGGTAGCACGCGCCACTTCTTTATTTATAGGCTTATAGGTCTCTGTATCTATACCATTAGGTATCACCTCAATCCGCTGATTTCTAAATAATGAACTTGAACGCGCCATGTCCGCTAGCCAGTGGCTTGTAGCGACCACAACTATCGGCACACCCTCCCAAGACTTTTGCTTACGCATCCACACACGTCGTGATAAATCTTTTTCCTTTTCTGACTGCAATACAGGACAATTACCACAAGACTGCTGAAACCTTCCGCACTCGTCATCATAGTGACATCCGCCAGTAAATGGCCACATGTCGTGTAGTGTCCAAACAATTGGCTGTTTAATTTTTTTTAACGTTTCAATTCTAAGAAAACCACCACTCACCCAAAACAAATGCACAATATCCGGATTAAGTTTCGCTACTTTGGACAACAAACCATCAGGAAGCCAAGCAGACGAGAATGGTATTTTCTGACGATTACGATAAAGATGAGTTAAAACCCCATCCAAATATGGCCGAATAATAGAAATGATCTTTCCACGCTTGGTGGTTTGGCCAATAACATTTGGATCATCGACTTTCTTACTTTGCACCAGCATATGTGAATTGATGCCTATTAAACGCAGACCACGATGCAGTCGATAAGTAGCTATTGCCGCACCGCCAAGATTGTCATATGTGTTGAGCATTAGCAGATTCATGGTCTAGATGCCTCAACAAACAAAGAATCTGGTTTTCTTACCACACCATTCAAAACGTCGAGTGAATACTTCCCAAACTCTGGAATACAACTTTCATTTGCCGCGCAGATTTTTACGTTAGTAAAACCAGCTTGTTCCAATAGACGTTTGAGAGAATAGCGATCATACATCCACTGATGCACCTCGCCGCTGCTTCTGAAAATACCAATTTTAAAACTCATATAAGTCGCTTTTCCAGCAATTAAATATACCAGCCAACCAGCCAACTTTTCCCTAGTGAGTTTAAGAAGCGTCCCCCAAGAAGTTCTTTTTACCAAAGCAGTTATTCGGCACCAACTAGATAATGTCTGCTTGGGCTTCCAAAACTTCTCGGCCTCAAGACCGATTCTAGATAATACAAAACTCCGATTCGCCACATCAAGACTGTCTATAAATTCCGCCATTTCCCCGCCTGAAAAACTTCTGACAGTCTGGTCATAAAATTCAAGCATGATCCAATCATAGTCATCTTTAGCGCTTGATTTATTTGTAAAGCATTCTTCTAATTTACTCAAATAACATTTTACGATCCCTTCTAGATCTGGAACTACAACCCTCAACAATCCACCAGGCTTTAATACCCTATAACATTCAGCAATAAAATCCTGAGCATCTTCCCTTGAAAAATGTTCCAATACATGTGAATGATATACCACATCAAATGAATGATCTGAGAAAGGTATCCCAGACAACAGGTTATGAGCCATGACCTCTGACCCAGTTGAAACAAAATCAATATTAATCCATAAAGGATGGTAATTTACACCGCATCCAAGGTTTAGTAGCTTCATGACAAAAAATTATCCATTGTTGGGTTTTCGGTACACTGCAACCAGTGACAATCCTCGTGGTAAAAGATCTTCACTAACCAACCCTCTACTGAAAAACTTGCCAAAAATACTGCTTAATTTTCCTATGAGTCTTGATGAAAAGCTTAAGTCTATAGTGCTATAAGCTTTCCTGAAAAGACTAGAAAAAATATTTGTATATATAGTTGTCGCGTAGAACGTTTTATGGGCGTCTTGAAGGGTTTCATGATGAATCGTCACCAGCTCTAAATCATATTGCTTTGCCGCATTAGTTATTGCAAGATCAGTCCAGCGTGTTAAATGGTGGGGTGGCATATCTAAACAGAAGTTACGCACATATCGGCTAAAAGAATCTGCAGCAGGAACAGAAATTATCATCAGCCCACCAGGCTTAAGACAAGATACAGAATTACTCAAAAAACCATTAATATTGCCTACATGTTCAAGTACTTGAAAGCTACATACAACATCATGCTTATTTATATTGTCTTTCGCGTAACTCTCAATCGACTGTGCTAAAAGACGAACACCGTTCTTTTGGGCAAATCGTATCGCTTGCTGGCTATACTCTAAACCAGTGTATTTATTTGATGGTATTTTTTTTGCAAATGCGCCCTTACCAGAACCAATTTCTAGAACATCGTCGCCATTTTTAATATATTGTAAGGCAAAATTAAACTCAGGTTTATCATCAAAATAATACCAATCAAACTTCTGAAGATTTTCGTAAAACTCTTGTGTACCAGAAACCATAGGGGAAAAATATTGCAAATCACATTTTGCGCAACTACAAAGATCTACAGCTTGCAGATCTCTAAAGTTGGACTTTACAGAAAACCCTGCCTCTCTACGATATAGGGCATCGATATCGTTAACCTTTATGCTTTCTTGACTTTTCACTTCTAAACTTGCACATAATGGACATACGGGAAATTCATTATTCATTCACTATCCTTCTCATTTTATAATCCCATAACTTCTTAAATCTACGTGACAACCCCCAAAGCACTCTAAGATGAAATGCGGGTTTAAGCGACAGATTAAAATTTTTAATTGCTTTAAGTCCTGCTACTGACTCATCAACCTCATGTAACTTATCTATCTTTATTGGTCTAACATTCACTACATCTACTGCATAAGCTACGTTTGAACCACAATGTACACCTGACCCATCATGGCCGACATTATTTACTAATGATATTGCGGGGTGCAAACAAAGACCACTTTTCAGAAATATATTCGCATACCAACGAATAGCCCATGAATCTATAAGTTCCTCAGATTGAGCTTTGAGCATTGAAATAAACTCCATAGTGTTGTGAACATTGAACTCGTATTCCAACTTGCGCGATTGAATATTTTCAAGCAAAATTTTTGGGTCTAATTGAAAACCATCCCAAGCTCTTTTCCATGTTCCCCAGCCCCAACAAGTCGATGCCCGATAAAAAAAAGTTGCAGGCAGTTTCTCAGGGGGTTTAATGGGAAACATATAGCCAGAAATATGCATAACCTTTTCTTCAGCTTGGTAAACATCTAGCGATGTATTCATATAATCTAAAAAATATGGCGAAGTAATTAAATCATCTTCAAGAACAATAATTCGGCCGTGCTTATTCACTATCCAAGTCACGCCTTCAATAATAGATTTCGCCAACCCAAAATTTGCTTCCCGTTCGATAATGGCAACCGATTTAAATCCCCCTATTTGATGAATATATTGACGCACCTTGTTCACAGTCTCGGCTTGTGCTTCAGACTTAGCCGCATCAGAAAAAATAATAAGATCACTTTGACTTGCCAAAGTATTTTTCTGCAAAGCCTCTATCGTTTGACGCGTATGAATTGGCCGATTATAAACAAACAAAGCTATTGGTGCGTAAATCATTTAGAAGTAGCTCGCTCTTTATAAAAAAGGGTATTGTATGTTTTTGCGAACAATGCATAGTTGAGCGATTTCATATATCGATGAATTTCAAAATCTAGATTCTCAATATCAGCTAAATTAAGTTGCTCAACCAAAACCCATTTAGGCCTAAACTTTATCCAATCGTTAGATTGTAAAACCTCTAAATCTAGCCCTTCAACATCTATCGTCAAAAAGTCAATTTTTTTATTGGGGGGCATAAATTTGTCTAGAATTTCAGCAAAGGGTGATACTTTAATATCAACCGTATTGGTGTGTTTACAATTTGCTGTTTGAATGCGACTTTTTAGAATATCATCGTTAAATGTATTTAGCGCAGACTCATTAAACATGTGATACTTTAAGGTACCACTTTTTTTTGCCACCCCACAATTAACGTTAATATCTTTCTGTCTATACTTTTCGAATAGATTAAAAGATTCAGGGTTAGGTTCAATATTAATTCCTGTCCAACCTGTCTTGTAAAAGTTATAAGTATTTGAAAACCTCATTGGATGATGGGCGCCAACATCCACATAAAAACCTTCAAGTTGATTATTAAAAATTCGTTTGAGCACCATATCCTCTCCCTCCTGAGCGTAAACGAGAGAAGATATTTCTCCAAACCTCAAAACTTCATACACGCGGCAAGACACCCTGAAGATTTTTTTTACAACTCTAGTTAAAAGAGTTTTCATGATTTTATTTTTTGTGGTTTATTGATATCGGCTAAATTAATCACTTGATCGACATATCCCATAATTTGAGGATCATGCGTTACAAAAATAACAATCTTTTTTGAATATTCACTTAATATATTCTCAACTACTTGTTTTTGTGTTACTTTATCTAGCGCACTAGTACTTTCATCGAGTATTAAAACATCTGGGTTTCTAAGTAAGGCTCGTGCTATTGCAATGCGCTGACGTTGTCCACCTGACAAATTTTTCCCTTGGTATTGCAACCTTGTTTCATATTTATCAGGCATGGCTTGAATAAAATCATCAATACCTGCTTGCTTACAAGCAGTTTCAACATCCGTAAGGCTCGTATCTATACCCATGCAAATATTGTTCATTACCGTATCATCAAATATCGCAGCCTCTTGGCTGACTAATACAATGCGCTTTCTAACATCTTGAGCAGAAAGCCTGCTTAATGGCTCTCCATTTATAGCAACTGAGCCTGATGTAGGCGAATAAAATTTTAATAAAATATCGATTAAAGTAGATTTGCCAAGGCCTGATTTACCGCTTAAAGCATAGCTGATTCCTTTTTTAAACAACAAACTCACATTGTTTAGAATGTTTTTTTTTGATTTTTCATCATAATAAAAACAAACATTTTGAAACTCAATATGCTCAACCGAGCTCTCCATTGGTATGCTAAATTTATCAGCACCCCACTTTAAACCTATCACTTGGGTAACGTCTCTGCCCACTTTTGCATCTGAAACTATTTTCATTAGCAAGGTAAGTCCTTGCCCGACTGCCGGAAAAAACCGCATTAAATATGCGATCAAAGTAACAATAAAGGCAATTCCTAAACTCTCGATTGATATCACACTCCAAATCAAAAATAATCCTAAAATTGCCAATAAAAGAAGAACAGGGACAAGTCGAGACAGTAATGACATCTCATCAATTAGAAAAAGAGTCTTTGCATAACGGAATATCATCGATTGGTATAATCCAACAACATAATTTTCAGCCGAAAGTGCTCTTACTGCCTTTAAATTATTCAATGAATCTAAGAATATAGAAGATGCTGCTCGAGACTCTTCAATCTGCCTACCACCCAACCTATGTGATGCCCTAAATACTCCAGCCAAAGCTATTAATGTACAAAGTAGAAATACAGCAATAACTCCAGCCGTAACAAGTGAAAACCTAGAAATCGCAATAAAATAAAAGACTCCAAGACATGCTGTACCAATAAACTGTGTGATAGAAATCACTAGCGTGCTTGCTCTAAACGACTCATCTCCAGCTAAGCTAATAAAATAACCAATGCTTTTTTCGCCCAGATCCTTAACAGATATCGTCTGCATAATTTGTTCAAATGCACGATACCCTAATTGCGCCATTACTCGCCTACCCAAATACACTGACAGCGATTGTGCAATTAGTTGCGTGACAATACGAACCGCAAATAGCACTATAAATGCACCTAGAAATGCTTTTGCCGTAGCTTTTATTCCCATAAAACTTAGAGCCTGAGCAACCCAGCCATCTGCGGAAAACTTATTGTCTGAAACCAGCTCCAATAAAGGCAATAGACTGCTAAGAGCCAATAATTCCAGAAAAACCGAGAAAATTGATATGGCAACGCTCAAATACAAGAGTCGATTCTCTCGGAATGCAAATTTCGTCAGATTACTTAGATATTCGAAATTTATTAACCATTGCGCGCCAGCAATGTTGGAGATGCCATTAATCATGAATGCTTATTTTTTCTGAACAAAACGGATTAATTTCATAAAAAACAATTTTGGAGATTTAAAAAACATCTTTGTAGCATATATCAATAGATTCCAAATCCTAACCTTTTGCGCCCAATATGAA
The DNA here is from genome assembly GCA_031381645.1 of Methylotenera sp. GTDB lineage: Bacteria > Pseudomonadota > Gammaproteobacteria > Burkholderiales > Methylophilaceae > Methylotenera_A. The sequence continues at coordinate 92,102 of JANMYB010000027.1, read as the reverse complement.
TAAATAGGGGAAAATATAAATGAACGAAGCGGATTAACCACATGTAAATAGTTGCTCACTTCTTTTGGATCTTCGTAATGCGTGGCTAGATCACTCCTGACACCTGTATATTTCGCCAAATACCAAAGGTCATCAACCTCTTTTTTCCAACCAGAGTATGTGTGGGTAATCTCTTCAAAGCCATATCTTGAAAGTAAATTACTTAATGATTTATGCGTAAATAAAGAATAATGGGCACTATTCATCCATGCCTTAGAAAGCGAAGATTTATTTTTAAAATATGTTGGAATTGCAATAAAAATATAGCCTTTTGGTTTAAGGATTTTCTGCACTCCTTTCATCACTTCATCCAAATCAGCGAAATGCTCGAATGCATGATTGCTAAAAATCAAGTCCACTTTCTCATCTAGCTCAAATTTACTATCTAGAATACCTTGCTGTACACCTTTTAAGCCTAGTGTATTATTACCATAGTTGGCTAAATTTTTATCTGGCTCAACACCATAAGCCTTCCAACCTTGTTGCTCGAACAACTTTAATACGCCACCTCTACCGCAGCCAATATCAAAAACTTTACCTCTATTCAGCTGACTATACTTTATCGCGTATTCGATTTTTTCTGAGTAGTACCAATTTGCAAATTTCAAATGTTGTTCAGCATCGATATTAGGGAGTTCTCCAAAATATTCAGATTTCAAATAAAACTCATTTAACGCTTCAACACTGGGTCTTGGATTTTGATGCACAAAACCACAATGCCCACATATTTTCCACATACTTTTCTTACTGCCCGAATATAACTGACCATATGATTCTATGTGAGCATCATTACCTGGAACTCTTACATCAATAAATGAATTATCTTGTTTACATAGTGGGCAGGAAATCGTTATTAGACTCATAGAAAAACCTTAAATAAATGCTGAATATATATCAGGATATTGTTGAACTTTGACTTTTAAAGTTTCAGATACGACTTTATCAAAACTTGACTTGGGGTAATAAGCACCAAACAATGAGTTGCTAAATTGGATTTGCAGAATTAAACGATCACCTTCTTTAACATGTTTGCCCTTATGAAGCCCACGCGTGTCTTCCGCTATTATCGTGCCCCTAGGCGCACTGAATTCTATGAAGTTTTCTTCACTAAATTCTCGTTTAACCTCTTCATCGATCAGCCTTGCATAACCTTTTTTCAGAAGACTAGAAGGTATCGCGCCAGACCTATGCGACCCAGCAACAAAACTATGTGGTCCATTAGTTGGCTTCACATCAGTTAAATAAATAAAAAACTTTAACCACTTAATCCTATCCATGTCGAAATGATAATACTGAGCCGCCACCATATCTGGTTTATCAGAAAAGCTAGTGTTCCACCACATACTGGTAACATCAATAACCGGCCTTGCTCCTAGGTAGTCTTGAGCTACTGTAGCAAATGACATGTCGGCAAAAATATTTTGAATTTCTAGATTATTGAGCAAATCTTGCTCTTTAAACTCATAGCGGACAGCTTGTGGGACTTCGTGATTATATATAACTTGTGTATGCTTTGCCGATATTTCACCATCCATAGGAATCATGTCGCAGGGATGTGAAGTTGCATAACTTAGTAATCTGTCACATATACCTTCTGGCAATTTTTCTTCAAAGATATAATATCCATCCTCACGCAATCTAGATGAAATATGACTTCGTCTTTTTACTTCCATTGTTCCCAAAATACCACCTAACTCAGAAAAACTATATGGTCTTTTAAAACAGCTTATTATTTTAGATAACACATCGTTCGAATAGCCTTTGGTTAAACAGAAAAGCCCAACCATTGCTTGATAAGAGAATGGCGGCGTGCTTTTATATATTAGATAAATAAGCAATCCAAAGACTAATTTTGGTAATGACAGTAAGCCATGAGTCCACCTTTTAAACACTCCAACTCCTCTTTAAAATTTAACATGGCTAATTATTTAGTTATGCAATTAACCAATTGCGGTCTAAAAGTCTATGAATCCGTAAAATTCAACAAATTATTAGCCAGTGAATTTTTCTTCGTTTCTATTGTTGACCCATACAAGCCTTTTATGAGTCGTTTTATTTCCTTTTTAAGATTTATTGTTTCTTCTTGTAATGTAATATTGGGAATTTTTTCGTCTATATCCAAAACTGAGTTCAATTTCTCATTTAAAATCTTATTAATTTTTGCTGAGGCAGGTAATTTTTCTACCCTGTTTCTGCAATCAGAATTTTGCTCGCCATACGGTGATATTATTTTTACAAACTTGTTCACACCACGTAGCATTAATGATTTTTTCTGGTATGTCTTTACCTGAAAACTACCAGATATATCTAATGAAGCGTAACCTAATTTCATTCCGGCCCAACGATAAGCTTTACGTATTCTTTCTGCGCTCCACCCGTCAGTAAGCGCTAATTCAATTTGCTTAAAATATTCTTTCTCTGTAGTGCCAACATAATTTATGTCTGAGGAATACATTGTTAGATCATGTGAATAAAGCACAACTGGGATACCTAACAAAACCATTTCTTCGCCCGCTGTAGACCATGCATTAGCAAACACATCTACTATATCTGCTAAGTCATAAATTGAAACTGCATCTTCAGGCCAGTTAACAATCACATTGTCTGGCACTACGGATAAAGCTAATTTAAGCATTTCTGCATGTTCAGATAACACACCTTCTCTTTTATTTGGAAACTCGCGCGGGTGTACCCTAACAATCAATTTTAAATCTTTGCGATCAACCACAAATTTAACCAGCGCTTGAATCCAAGCTAATTGCATTGGGAAAAGTAATTTTAAATCTGACGGCAGTGTGCCTATTGTCTCGGCAGCGAACATTTCGTCATAACTACTCATCGTTGCACAGATAACCTTTTGGTTGTCTTCTACTCTAAAATACTTTCTCAAATCTGCGTCACTTCCACTTGCTGAAGAATATGCCCAAGGGCTTTTCCCATTTATTACCTCTAAAAAATGATCAGTGACCGCTTTCATTGCATCTACAGGGCATTGTGTTTCGCTGACTTCAGCCCATTTACTTCGTAAATAGTGGTAATGTAAAAAATTATGCCCTCGATCTAACATTAACGTTTGCAACTGGTTTGAAAGATTTTCTCCAGCATGCAAAAAATATTGGGGTATTCCCCTAAGTTCTGCTAGCCTACAGACCACTCGGTTCACAGAATAGAGGGCGTTATAAACAACAACTCGATCAGGTTGAGTTTCATCTAAAACCTTTTTCATTGTGCGTAATACAATAATGGCGTTTCTAAGGCTATCTCGATACCTTTCCCATTCTTTTGCAGTAAAACTAAGTGAGCTTTTCTTAGCACTTATTAATAGCTCGTAAAGCGCTATCTTACCTAAATCAACCCCATCAATAGAAAACTCCAAGTAATTAGATGGTGTTACAGATGCTAGCAGCTCATCGGCATATAACAAATCTGCAGGCTCAACGACATCAGCTAGGTCTTTACCAGAAAATCCAAAGTTTCCCCTAATTATTTCTTTATTTTTTTTACAAAGTCTACAAACTTTACTCTTTTCAGAGCGTGTTGCTTCATACGGCACTCCATTCGCACTCATCGCAACACAATAACTCTCGAGTTGACCACCACAGCCAATATATACAATTTCGTTACCATGCTGTGCTGCTGCCTCTGCGACTAAAGCTTCTGGAAAAGCATGTACCCAAACAGCTGAATGTGGAGAGAAAAATAATATTTTCATACCAGCTGAATCACAGCAAGTCCCAAGAAATGGGCGTTCCCCGCTTGCTATCTACTTTAATTTTTCTCCCTATTACTTGGTCAAAATATTTTGTAGGTAAGCCTAGCCCTGGTCTAATCGCTCTTAAGTTATTTTTAGTCAAAACGTCCCCAGCTTTCATGTCCTTTACAATATAAAGAGACCTGCGAAATTGGAGAGACTTTTTTTCTGCTTCTGTAGCACCATAACTTACCCTACCTAAGCCTTGCCAAGCTCTTTCAGTTTCTAAAACTAATTGTGCCATTTCAGGTGGTTCCATTGAAAAACTGCTATCAACTCCACCATCTGTGCGGTTTAACGTAAAATGTTTTTCTACTACTGTGGCTCCCAAGGCCACACTTGCAACAGAAACCCCAACACCCATGGTATGGTCAGAAAGTCCCACTTCACAGCCAAACATCTCACGCATGTGAGGAATGGTCAATATATTAGTATTTTCGGGGGTAGCTGGGTATGTGCTAGTGCATTTAAGTAAAATCAAATCTTTACAACCAGCACCACGTGCCGCGCGCACCGTGTCATCTAGCTCTGCAATGCTAGCCATACCAGTAGAAATAATTAATGGTTTAGCAGTTGCAGCTACACGCCTAATAAGTGGTAAATCAGTATTTTCAAATGAAGCTATCTTGTAACATGGCACATCTAGGCTTTCGAGAAACTCTACCGCCGTATCATCAAACGGGGTACTGAAAGCGATAATGCCAAGCTCACGTGCGCGATCAAAAATTGCCTGATGCCATTCCCACGGCGTATAAGCCTCTCCATAAAGCTCATATAAAGACCTACCCGCCCACAGGCTCTTAGGGTCGTCAATTCGAAACTCCAGCTCATTCAAATCGATTGTCATTGTATCTGGCGTGTATGTTTGTATTTTTAGCGCATGAGCGCCAGCTTTTGCGACCGCTTCAACAATCTTAAGTGCCCGCTCTAGCGACTGGTTATGATTACCAGACATCTCTGCAATAATGAAAGGAGGATAGCCTTTCCCGATAGTTTTATCTGCAATTTTTATGGTCTTAGTCATATTCTAATGAAGTACTTTTGTATAATTTAATGACTCTAATTGATAGGATGCTTTTTCAAAGAGTTTATGGGAAGCACGGTTGCTAACTTGCACATGTGCATTCAACTGTTTCAAAGTTGGACGGTTACTCGCTATCCATAGTTCGCTGCTTTCAAGTACCACATTGCCTAACCCTCTACTTTTTTCTTGTTGAATTAGATAAATAGATACCTCTGCTTGTTCACCTTGTATGTCATAACGAACAACGCCGATAGGGGTTTTGTTCAATTCAATGATAAGCATCACGATATTTTCATTCACCAGCATTTGCTGAAACCATGACTGATGGCTACTCCGTTCAATAATACTTTTGTTACGAGATGCAGCTCTAATTGCTGAATGGTTTCTCCACTCGTATACATCTTGCTCGTCTTGTTTGGATACTTGTCTAATTTTTATATCTTTTTGAATTATAACCTTACTAATCAACCGATTAACCCCAAGCCCATCTACCAAACTCGAGCAATTATTTGATATAAAAATTAATAAATTTGCATTATCTACTACTGCTATGGTATGTAGCTTAATTGATGCAATTATATTGTTTTTATTCTGAATCAAATAACAACAACCATGAATAGCGAGATCGCTCAACTGTTTAAATTGATTTTCTGCAGTCGCCATAGTCACACTTGGCAAACCTAAGCAACACTTCTCCCATGTTGCAGAGCCTCCTGCTCCAATCGCTAAATCAGCATTTGCCATTAATTCAGCCATATTATTTGTTTGAACATGGCATAAATAAGCTTGTGTGGTACACATCCTCATTATCTCGCCTTTATTAGGATGCCCAGCCCCTATCACCACGTCGACATCAAAGTGATATTCACTTAACCCCGAAAGCGCTTCAATAGCTTTTCCAGTATAATTTTCTGAATCCATACCCCCAAAAAAAATCAGCACGCGTTTAACAATACCAGTTCGAACTTTTATTGTTTTTCGCGCCTCAAGAAACTCTTCTCTAAGCAAAGCAAATTTAGGACCTAACATAAGCTGGCAGTGCTTAGGCACTTTTTCAGCATAGCGAGAATTCATATCTACATAGAAGTTTTGATCAAGCAAAATATCGCAATCATGATTTCTATTAGCAAGATCATCAAATACCATAAGCTTTTGTGTAACATCTCGTAGTTTAGATTCCCATCGAAAATCAAGTGCATAGTGATCGACAATTAGCCAATCCCAATTTTTATCGGCGAGTACTGCAATCGATTCTTCAGCATCTTTAGCTTGTGAAGTGCCAAGCCATTCGGCATGTTTAAGCTCATCCAATTGATTACAAGTGCTAAGACTATTTAATTGCTTATAATCAAAACCTTTTGATGTAATCATCTCTGCTAAATGAGGGGGCATATGCCTAACAATAAAACGAATGTAAGCGCCGTGTTTTGCCAATCCATCCGCTAGCGTCAAACAACGCATGACATGGCCTGTGCCAATTTCTTGAGATGCATCGACTCGAATAGCAACATTCATATCTATAAACTAGCTACAAAATTTCGACGTACAGGAATACCGGCTGCCTGCATTGCCACTTTAGCACCGGCTGGAGTTTGCTCTGTAAAATGAAATATACTCGCTGCAGCTACCGCAGAAGCACCTGCCTGTTGTACTGCTTCAATCATATGTATGTAATTACCGGCGCCTCCTGATGCAATCACGGGAATATCCACTGCCTGCGTTACTTGCTGAATCAACGCCAAGTCATAACCCTGCATGGTGCCATCTCTATCAATAGAAGTTAAAAGAATCTCTCCTGCACCTCTATCTGCCAACTCTTTTGCCCACGATACAACCTCTTTACCTGTATCTACTGTTGCTGAGTAACTGAAACATGCATATCTACCACTTTCAATTTGACGTACATCAATACTCGCTACTACACATTGCGCACCAAAACGACTAGCCGCAGCATCAATAAGTGCAGGCTTAGAATACGCAATCGTGTTAATTGCAATTTTATCTGCCCCTGAGTGTAGCAATGATACCATTTGCTCTAGGCTGGTAACACCTCCACCTACAGTCAACGGCACGGCACACTCCTCGGAGAAGTCACTTACCGAATCATGATCCGGAACAGTAGCTTCAGTAGAGGCTGTAATATCAACTAGAATCAATTCATCCACATCACGCGAGTTATAAACCTTAACGGCAGGCAAGACAGGTCCAACACGACGCCAACTATCAAAACCAACTCCTTTAACTAAGCCAAAATCTTTCCACAAAAGTGTTGGAATTATCCGCACCTTCAACATGGCGAATAATCCATGAAATTCTTTAATAGTTGCCTTCCTGCCTTAGAACTCTTTTCAGGATGAAATTGACATCCAAAAACATGACCTTTTCTTATTACCGCAGCGACATCAAGGCCATAAGACACCGTTGCAATTAAGTTGCCTTCTTCTGCAGGAGTGAATGCATAGCTATGAACAAAGTAAAAATCTGACAAATTGGGTATACCCACAAATAACGCGTCTTCGGTTTTATAATTGACTTCGTTCCAACCCACATGCGGAATCCGCAATTTGCATCCTAAAGTATCCAGCTTTTGAACTTGTCCCGAAATCAAGTCCAGTCCTTCTGACACCCCACCTTCATGTCCTTTGCTAGCAAGCATTTGCATTCCCAAACAAATACCAAGTAATGGTTTGTGTTGAACTGTAACCACATCATGCAAAGCTGGTATCCAACCACCTTGACTCAAATGCATCATGCCTTCAGCAAACGCGCCTACACCAGGTAACACAACCCTGTTTACCTCATACAAGGAGGAAGGATGGTTAGCAATAATTGTCTCGGCGCCCATGTCATCAAAAGCCCTACGCACAGAGCTCAAGTTGCCCATGCCATAATTGATAATAGCAACCTTCATGAGTTATCGTAATTCAGCTTTTCTAAATTCCCGTGCTGATCTTTAATCAAAGCACCAGCCGCATCACGCTTAAAGATTTTCTTGTTTGTGAAACGGTCACAAACTTTAATAAACTCATCTACAGTCATGTCTAAAGGTGCAAGAATATCTGCCAAAGGTTTATCGAGACAAGTCCACGGAAATTTACCATCTCTCGCTTTAACAATTTCTATAGCATCTTGACGCGTAATGCGATTTCGACGCACATGTAAACATGCAATATCTGTAGCACGAGAAAAACCAAATTTCAAAAACTTAAAGTAATCGTGTATACCTGTTTGATGGTTATCTAGGTTCTCGTAATTAACCATTGAGCCTTCAACAGGTTTATCAAAAGTTGTAAAACCATTTGCTTGCGCAATAAGCGCATTAGATAAACCATCCCAAGGTAAATAATGTCCAAGAAAAAGTCCTGTAACGCCTACACGTTGCAAATCTTCCTCAGTTGGGTATTGGTAAGGCAAAAGATGCCTCTTCTCGATACCATAGGTTTCAAAAAGATCGGATACTCGCATGCCTAACATTCCACCAAACTCTTCCAGCCAGCGGCGAGTCAAGGTGTTATTTTCTGCTGCTGCTGCGGGTCCACCATACTCATTTTGTGAGTTCTCACCCCACACAATAAGGGGCACATTATATTGAACCGCTGCCCGCACAGGAATTGTAAATATCCCAACATGCTCAGGCCACGAAATATCCCCTACTTCTGTCAATCCAATACGATTCAACTTTGCACGAACAAGTGGATTTGGAGAAAACTCAACATGGTCAACACCTAAATGTTTAAGGTTTTCTATATTTTTTCTTCCTATATCTGCAAGGTCGCATGTATGTGAGGTCACGCAAAGTGGATTCAATCCAAGTTGCAACATTCGTATTACTTGATACGTGCTATCTTTCCCACCACTCACTGGCACTATGCAGTCCCAATTACTGCCATGCTGACGATATTTATCCAATACAACCAGCAGCTCATTCTTTCGCTTATCCCAATCAACTTCTTTACGCTTTTCCATAGAGCGACAAGCATTGCAAATGCCTTCTTCATCAATATGAAGGTCTGGTTTTGTATGAGGCATGACACAGCGAACACAATATTTCAACATATTAAGCGCTCTTCTCTAGCAAAAACCAGGTAATATCATCTTGCGGATATGCGGGGTCTCGTTTATATACAAAACCATAATCTATTAAAATTAAATCTGAATACTTATCCAACATTTCACCTGCAAAATCTCGTTTAAAAAGACGATCTGAATGTCCACGATATGAAATTGTGACAGGTGAAGGGTTGTAATATTCACATATCAATATATATTTTTTTGATGCTTGATAAAGTTTTTCATATACTTTAGGCAACATGTCTGGATTAATATGTATCAGAACTCCTTTAATTAAAGAGACATCAACTTTATCAGCCGAAGGACAATCAAAGATTGAACCTTCATAAACATTCTTGTTTCCAATCAACGCTCTTAGTGCCTTAGCTGCCTCAGAATTTATCTCTATGCCTTTTAAGTCTATACCTGGGTAGAGAAGCTGTAGCGCCTTAAGATTCATCCCTATATTCGCACCAAACTCTAAGCATGATGATATTTTTCCAGCTTGTTTTAATGTCTTTGAGAAAAAACTTAAGTTAGAAGCCAAAAGTTGCTGACTATCATTTCTTCCTATGTACTCTGTACCAAAACTACTTGCCCAGAACTCTTCTTGAGGTGTTACATAGTTATTTGTACTTGTCATACCTTTACTTCCCTTAATTGGTTATATATGAATTCAGCCCTAACCCAGTCATTTTCTGTGTCTATATCTTGTACGCGCCAACGAGGTATTATCACAGGCGCAGAGTATTTATCAAAAATTCTCTTACCCTCAATCCAAGCAGAAACTTTCCCCCAATAAAACTGACCAGCATCATGTAGTGCTAGTGGCAAGTCTTGTGAGCGAGTAGTAAAATGTTCGGGGAAAAACATTTCTACACCTCCCTCTGCCACTTGTTTAAATGAGCGAAAAATTGGTGAGTCAAAGTCTGTCGCTGCAAATGTATATTTCCAACTACCTGAATCTAGCAATTTAAGTCCGTTTTTAAGGTCATCAGTTTGCACAAATGGCGCAGTTGCATAAATACAGCAAACTTCAGATACTGGCCAACCCTGAGCCAATGTCCAGTTAACTGCATGAGCAATTACTTCAGTAGTGCCTGCATAGTCGTCAGACAATTCAGGCGGTCTTAAAAATGGCACTTCTGCACCAAATTTTTTTGCTACTTCAGCAATTTCAGTATCATCAGTTGACACAATGATATGCTCAAATAAACCAGAAGCCTTAGCCACTTCTATTGACCATGCAATCATAGGCTTGCCGCAAAAGTCTTTAATGTTCTTACGCGGGATGCGCTTACTACCGCCTCGCGCGGGGATAACAGCAACTCTCATTAGCCTACAGCCTTTTTCATAGCTAGAATAACTTGATCCTGCTGCTGGTTCGTTAAACCCGAATACATTGGCAAACTGATAGCTGAAGCATAATATGCTTCAGCATCAGGGCAGTAACCAGCTTTAAAACCCATTCTTGCATAATATGGCTGACGATATACTGGGATGTAATGTAAATTTACACCTATACTAGCAGCACGTAACTTCTCAAAAACTTCAAGATGAGTTTTGCTAATTACATCTAGTTTAAGTCGAATTACATACAAGTGTAGAGAAGAATAGCTATCAGCATTTTGTGAAGGCTTAATGACTGAAAGATTAGGCAGCAGTGCGTCATACCGCTTAGATATCATTTGACGCTTAGTAACAAATTCATCCAACCGTTGCATTTGACTTAACCCCAAGGCAGCTTGGATATCAGTCATCCGATAATTAAAGCCAAGATCTATCTGCTGGTAATACCATGAGCCATCTGGTGTATGTGTCATATCTTCTATATCACGCGTAATTCCATGGCTACGAAGGTGCTGCATTTTTTTTAATAACTTAATATCATTTGTAACGGCCATGCCACCCTCACCAGTGGTGATAATTTTTACTGGGTGAAAACTAAATACCGTGATGTCACTATATTTACAATTACCAACTGGCTCACCTAAATATTTAGCGCCTATAGCATGAGAAGCATCTTCAATAACCTTAAAATTATATCGTTTTGCTAATTCATATATGGCGCGCATATCGCATGATTGACCAGATAGATGCACTGGAATAACTACTTTAGGTAAAGTCCCTGTTTTTTTAGCTAGTGCTAATTTTTCAGCTAGGCATTCAACACTTAGGTTATAAGTTTGTGGATCAATATCTACAAAATCAACCTTCGCTCCACAGTATAAAGCACAATTGGCAGTAGCAACAAAGGTGATTGGGCTAGTCCAAACAATGTCGTCATTACTCACACCAAGTGCTAAACAGGCGATATGTAGCGCACTAGTTGCACTATTTACTGCAACTGCATATTTAACATTACAGTAATCTATAACTGCATTCTCAAAAGCTGGCACAGCAGGGCCTTGAGTTAAAAAGTCTGACCTTAAAACATCTACTACTGCTTGAATATCAGCTTCTGATATATCCTGTCTGCCATAGGGAATCATTGCTTTCAAAGCTTACCTACTTTGCCTCGATGTTGATCTATCCATGCTTGCAATACTTCGACGCTCATCCATTCGGAATTATTATCTGAGCTATAAGTAAAGTCTGGTGTAACTTTCTTCCCGCCATTTATTCTTTTAGGGTCTTCACTCCAATCATGAATAGCTGGCAATATTTTATAATGCTCAGGATACTCATAGGTGTATAATGCGTCTTCATACCCTACCATTTGCTCATGTAATTTCTCGCCAGGACGAATTCCCACAATTTCATGTTTAGCATTAGGTGCTGATGCCTTTGCAATATCAATAATATTCATTGATGGTATTTTTTTAACATAAATCTCACCCCCCACCATGTCTTCAAAAGCATGCCATACCAAATCAACGCCCTGTTCTAATGTGATCATAAACCGTGTCATACGCTTATCAGTTATTGGTAACACACCCTTATCTGCTAGCGATAAAAAGAATGGAATTACCGAGCCACGTGAGCCCATCACATTGCCATAGCGTACAACCGAGAATCTTGTTGCATCGCCACCCGAGTATGAATTGCCTGCTACAAAAAGTTTATCTGATGCCAGCTTTGTTGCACCATATAAATTCGCTGGGCTACTTGCTTTATCTGTTGAGAGTGCCACGACTTTTTTTACACCTTGATCGATGCAAGCATCAATCAAGTTCATTGCGCCAATAATATTAGTTTTAACACACTCAAAAGGATTGTATTCTGCAGTTGGCACAATCTTTGTAGCCGCTGCATGTACAACATAATCAATACCATGTAGCGCGCGCGATAAACGGTCTTTATCACGCACATCGCCAATAAAAAACCTTACTCTGTCATCATCCCCATAAAGTTTGGCCATTTCCCATTGCTTCATTTCATCGCGAGAGAAAATAACTAATCGACGCGGACTATATTTTGCCAAAGTTAATGGTACAAAAGTGTGCCCGAAAGAACCTGTACCACCAGTAATTAGTATTGAAGAATTAGTTAGCATGATTCACTCTATTGTTTTTCCCTAGAAATATCATCGTTGTTCTTTACAAGAAAATCTTTATACGCCTGCTGAAGCCCATCTTTTAACGACGTATTTACATTCCAACCCAATTGGTTTAATAGTCCAGAATCCATGAGTTTCCTCATGGTGCCATCTGGCTTACTAGCATCAAAGACAATTTCACCGCTAAAACCAACAACATCTTTAACCAAATTTGCTAACTCAGCTATCGTTAAGTCTGTATTACTACCTAAGTTTAACAAAGGCGGCAAGCTATCATTTCTATCTGCCGCTAACAAAGGTTTAAAAATATCATCGTCAAGATTCATAACGAAGACACAAGCTTCAGCCATATCATCGCTATATAGAAATTCACGCTTAGGTGTGCCAGTGCCCCAAATGCTTACTGTTGGTTGATTGTTAATTTTTGCTTCATGAAATTTACGAATTAACGCTGGTATCACGTGGCTGTTTTCAGGATGATAGTTATCGCCTGGGCCATATAAATTGGTTGGCATGGCTGCAAGATATTGCGTACCGTACTGACGGTTGTAGCTCCAGCACATTTCGATACCGGCAATCTTGGCTAACGCATATGGCCGATTGGTTGGCTCTAGTGCTGAGGTGAGCAGATAGTCTTCTTTAATCGGTTGCGGGCAATCGCGTGGATAAATACAGCTAGATCCTAAAAATAGTAAGCGCTTTACGTTATTAACATAGGATTGATGAATAACATTGGTTTGTATCGCCAAATTCTCATGAATAAATTCTGCAGGATAACTATTATTAGCGTATATGCCACCTACTTTGGCTGCTGCTAAAAATACGTATTCTGGTTTTTCTAGTGCAAAGAAATCTGCAACCGCTTGTTGCTGAGTTAAATCCAGCTCAGCATGGGTGCGCGTTACAATATTGTCATAACCTTGCGCAGCCAATTGGCGCATCAGCGCGGAGCCAACCAACCCCCTATGCCCCGCCACGTATATTTTAGCGTTTTTATTCATTATTCGTGATAATCCATGGCTTGATAACCATGCTTCTTGATTAACTCATCGCGCTGGGCAGATTTATAGTCTTCACGTACCATTTCGGCTACAAGCTCATGAAACGTAATTTTCGGTGTCCAGCCCAGTTTTTGTTTGGCTTTTGTTGGGTCACCCAATAAGGTTTCCACTTCTGTCGGGCGGAAGTATCTGGCATCGACTTGGACGATACATTTATCTTGCCAATAGCCCTTCTCTTCCACGCCTGTGCCTTGCCAAGTGATTTGCATGTTCAGTTCTTTGGCTGCTGCATTCACAAAGTCACGCACGCTGTATTGCACGCCAGTGGCGATTACAAAGTCTTCTGGTGTTTCTTGCTGCAACATCAGCCATTGCATTTCTACATAGTCTTTAGCATGTCCCCAGTCACGCAAGGCATCTAGGTTGCCTAAATATAAGCAGTCCTGTAAACCTAAGTTGATGCGGGCTAGCGCTCTGGTGATTTTGCGGGTAACAAAAGTTTCGCCACGCACTGGGCTTTCGTGATTAAACAAAATGCCGTTACAAGCATAAATGCCATAGGCTTCGCGGTAATTCACCGTAATCCAGTAGGCGTAGAGTTTAGCTACAGCATAAGGGCTGCGTGGGTAGAACGGCGTGGTTTCTTTTTGCGGTGTTTCTTGTACTAAGCCATACAGTTCTGAGGTTGAGGCTTGATAGAACTTGGTTTTTTTCTCCATGCCTAAAATGCGAATGGCTTCTAAAATACGCAAAGTGCCAATACCATCCACATTTGCGGTGTATTCAGGCATCTCAAAGCTCACCGCCACATGGCTCATGGCCGCGAGGTTGTAGATTTCGTCTGGCTGGGTTTGCTGAATAATACGTATTAAATTACTAGAATCGGTTAAATCACCATAATGCAAAACAAAGTTTTTGTTATCCACATGCGGGTCTTGGTACAAATGATCAATGCGATCTGTATTAAACAAAGATGCTCGGCGTTTAACACCATGCACAACATAACCTTTACCTAATAAAAATTCGGCCAAATAGGCACCATCTTGCCCTGTGATGCCTGTGATGAGTGCGACTTTAGTCATACGTTGATTGGCCTTCCATAAGTGTCTTCGAATCTAACAATATCATCCTCGCCCACATAGTCACCGCACTGCACTTCAATAATGCTCAGCGGCTTATCGCTTTGATTAGCTAAGCGATGGCGATGTGTTTTAGGAATATACGCAGATTGATTTTCTTGTAATTTATACTCAATGTCATTGTTGTTAATAGTAGCTTCACCAGAAACCACCACCCAATGCTCGGCGCGATGTTTGTGCATTTGCATAGAAAGTTTTGCGCCTGGGTTCACCACAATACGCTTAATTTTGAAATTTACGCTTTCCTCTAGCACTGTATAGCTACCCCATGGGCGATACACCGTTTGGTGAATCTCGGTGAGCTCTGGTTTGTATGCTTTTACTCGCGCAACCAATGTTTTAATCTCTTCTGTGCGGCTTCTATCACAAATTAAAGTGGCATCGGCGGTTTGAATCACCACAATGTTATCCAAGCCCGCAGTGGCTAATAGGCTTGTTTGGCTCCATAGCAAACTGTTCGTGGTGTCTTGTGCGAATACTTTACCGTGCGTCACATTATTGTCTGAATCTTTTTGATGGCGCTGATAAATCGAATCCCAACTTCCTAAATCGCTCCAAGCCATATCCACAGGTACTACGGCGACTTTTTCTGCCTTTTCGGCAAGACCATAATCCATCGATAAATTAGGGAATTCGGCATATTGCTGCGCCAAATTATCAGCCTGCAAGCCTCGTACTTGTTGGTCTGCAGCGGGTTGATATTTTGCGAGCATTGCCATAAATGCGCTGGCTTTAAACACAAACATGCCGCTGTTCCACAGATAACCTTCTTGTAAAAACTGCTTCGCTTTTGCCAAATCAGGTTTCTCAACGAATTTATCTACCGTGTAAACGGGAGTCTCGCCATTTTTAAGCGCTTTTGCACTTGGCTTAATGTAGCCGTAGCCAGTCGCAGGCTCATGCGGTTTAATGCCCAACAGCACCAAATAATCTTGCTCTGCAATATCTTCTGCCGCCTGCCAAGCCTGTAAAAAAGCGGCTTGGTTGTCAATCGCATGATCCGATGCAAACACACCAATAATCGCATTAGGGTCTTTTTGAGAAATCTGATAAGTCGCCCAAGCAACCGCAGGCAAAGTGTTGCGCGCGCAAGGCTCAGCCAAAACATTAGCAATTGCCTCAGGCGCAATTTCAGCCAACTGACCTTTCACTTCAAATTTGTGGTCTTCGTGCGTTACGGTGAATAAATTTTCAGCATCCACGTGCGCTAGCAGGCGCGTAGCTGTTTGTTGTAATAGAGTTTGTTCGCCATTTAGCGCAAGCAATTGTTTGGGTCTTAAAGTGCGAGAGAGCGGCCACAAACGTGTGCCAGAGCCACCACAAAGGATAATGGCGTAGCGCTTCATGCGCCCCCCTCACCAATTGTTAAACCAAGATTCAACTGAGCCTTATTTAACTGATTCGCCTCAAAGCGCAATGCTTGAATTTCCGCCTCTAAATTAGCGTATTCCTGCATTTTTATTTTTAAAAATTGTGCTGTTATCGCAGATTTTGCTTCGATTCCGCTCGGCGTGAGTAAATACATGTAGGCTAATTTGTTGTGGCTATTGCGGAAATTGGTGGCTTTGAGTAGACCTTTTTGTATCAAGGCTTTTAGGCAGAAGTTGGCGCGACCCAAGCTCACATCTAGCTCACGCGCCAAATCGCGTTGGCTAATCTCAGGATTAACCTCAAGAATTTTGAGTATTTTGTAGCGGTATTCGTCTGTTAGCATTCAGTTATCAACACACCGTTCAATGACTGAACGCAGTGTATCAATAATTAGCAAACAAACGCAAGTAAAATTTTGCTCAGTTAACTAGTTAAGTTATATTCGGCAATGTCAGAAATAACACCTTTATCTGAAAAATGCACCACCATAGATTTTTTCTGTCTTAGCAGACTTAACTCATGCTCTTGCAAATTATATTTTTTCGCTACTTCACTAGCCGTAATGGGCTTACGATCTGTCCGTCTTAGCTTGTTTTTAAAGCGCATGCGATCTATCTCGGCCCAGCCGATTAAAGTGATACTCACTATAAAAATAATTACTGAATACAAGCCTAGCTTATCAAGCAAACCTTCATATCCATGCAGCTGGATCATATGTAAATGAAACAACTTTACACCTACCCACCAGGCAAGAAGCGTAATTAGCGGTAGCCATAAATAAATATAAAGCGCCCAAAAGACAAATGTAACTGTCGTCCATCCATATCGTTGAGCATTAGTCTGCAACTCAGGTTTTTCTATTATCAGTGTATTCATAAAATTTCTCCTACTTGATGTATGCCACGATCTGGACTTGTCCAGGTGGCACGCTTATTTCGATCTTTAAGCAATGCGGCAGGCAAGCCAACCAATGTGGTCGTTGCAGACAGCATCCAGAACAGCATTGGATACCAAATCATCCAATAGTAATAGCGGCGGATTTTAGGTTCATAGCGGCTATCAATAAATAAGCTTACTGCGAATTGTAATAAGCAAGTCACAGCAAGAAGCGTTCCATTCCATCCAGGTACAAGGGTATTGATATGTAGATGAGGAGGCAAATCGAAAAACTGACCTATTGCCCACAACAAAATGATGCCGAATATCACATATGCCCAAACAATACTCACCACCAGTTCGGTGTAAACTGGCCACATACGGCGTTTTTTAATATCAAGAAAAATATCATTGAATTTTAAAAGCACCTCGGCACCGCCTTGAGCCCAGCGTGTACGCTGCTTCCACAAGCCACGTAATGTCTCAGGCATAAGAATCCAGCAAAGCGCATTGGGCTCATAACGCACATCATAATATTGCGTTTGCAGTTTCCAACTAATGTCAATGTCTTCGGTCACCATGTTGGTACTCCAGTAACCAACCTGGTGTAGGGCGGATTTACGAAACGCGGCTACCACGCCAGACACGGTAAATACTCGGCCGTATACACGTTGCGCACGTTTAATGAGTCCAATCACAGCTGAAAATTCGCCTACTTGTAACTTGCCAAGCAAAGTGGATCGATTGCGAATTCTTGGGTTACCAGTAACCGCGCCAACTCTTGAACCCGAAAGAAAATGTCGCATCATCCAGAGTATGCAGTTACGATCAAGCACGGAGTCACCATCAATACATACCAAATACTCGCTTGATGACATCATAGCTCCAACCGTTAACGCCATGGCTTTGCCTTGGTTGCTTGCCAGTTGAACCGCTTTAACTTTTGGGTGCTTAGCGGCCATATCATCAATTATCGCTGCTGTGTTATCACTACTGCCGTCATTAATTGCAATAATGTCGTAGTTTGGGTAATTCAGGTTAAGTAGAGCGCCTATGCTTTCGTAAGCATTTATACCTTCGTTAAAACAGGGAATAAGCACACTAACATGCGGATAATCTGGTAGCGCTGGCGGATCCAAATATAAAGGCTCTTTGCGCTCCTTACTGAAATAGTAGTAGAGTGCTCCAGCTATCCACAGATAGGCCATAAACAATGGGTAATAGAAGGCGAAGCCCAATATCCAATCTAGCAAATTTTGGTACCACATCTTAATTTCCACCTTTAAAGTTCATCATCACCCCTCTACTTTCACTTAACTTGCTTTCAGGTAAGTAAGGGAAGCTTCGCGATGAAATATAGGGGCGAATCGTTTCCATATCTGGGTTATTTTTAATAAAATCGTCCGGGTAGTAACCCACATGTTTCGCACCTGCTTTAGTTAAAATCTGCATCTGCTGCTTTAATACTTTTGCATCTATAGCGCGCTTTATCTTCCAATCTCTCGCCTGCAATTCAAAAACTGTCTTCTGCAGCCCATTTTTAGTCACCTTCGCTTGCGCTACCAACGATTTAAGCCAAGTATTAGAGTCTTGCGCATTTTCCATAAAAGGCATCGCCATCACAACGGTGTAATCGTAACTTGTTAAGAAATTTTGATAATTTTGACCCAACCAACGCTCGCTATCTGGATTCAATATTGCAGCCGCATATAAATTTCGCGCAGTTTTTAACTCTGGTTGATAGCGCTTAAGCTCTTTAACTAACTCAAGCGTGAAATCAGTTACCCATTGACTCTTTAAAGTCACTAAGTTGGTCGCTTGCACGGGGTCGCGATTGATATCAGAAACTTTACCTGTAAGCTTGAAATTATCTTGATATACCGCTCTAGCAAACTGGCTGTCATCTTCATACTCCGAAAGTACCGCATCATCATGAAACAAGACACCGTTAAACTTAGTATGTGCAGCTAAATCGCTATAAATTTCTTTAATAATCTGCCTTGCTTCGGATGAAAATGGTGACAAACGTTTGTAGGAGTTTTTATCCACCAATGGCTGTGCTGAAACCACTTGCAATGCAAACTGTTTTTGCTTATCTTTTAACTCAAAAGCTAGGACAGGCATCCATGCATAAACTTTCACGCCAGCACGTGTTCTTAACTGCCAAGCTACGCGGCTAAACAAATCAGCGCGCATTTTCACATGTCGATTTGGAAAATAGACCGCATCTGCAACGCCATCGCCATTCGTATCAGAAAATGCCTGCAAATAAACGGTGGTAGGCGCTAAAGACTTGACCCTCTCTATAAGCAGGTCTAAATTTCGCGACATTTGCTCTGATTTTGCATCATAAACATAATCTAAATCAACATGCATCACGCGTTGTTTATCTATTGCGAGCTCATGCTTATCCACTTCTGCCAAACGCATTTCGGTTGGATTAGCGTCTATTAAATAACGACCTACATGTACAAAGTTATTTGCACTCGCCCTTTCATTTTCACTCAGCGTAAGAGTAACAGGTATACCCGTTTCGCTGGCAACCTCAGTAGCAATTTCACTATATGCACCATATGGCCACGCCATTGCACGTACGGGTTTTCCAGTAAGCTCTTGAATATAAATTTTATTTTTAGTGAAATCTTGCTTAATTCGATTACGGTAACTTTCGCGTGTTTCATAACTTTTCGTCGCAGCATCATATTGCAAAGTCACGGCGGCTGGTGTCTTGTTGCCTTGGGGATTCGCCAAAATACCGCGATGCAAATCATAAGTATGCGAAGCAAACTCTATTAAACCTGAGTCAGCCATTTCTTTAATTTGTTGCTTCGTTAAAAAGTGCTCACGCGGAACTTGTTCGTCCCCGTACTGCACCATTTTGCCATTCTCTACTTGCAACCAACTACCTACCAATGCTGAAACAGCAGGGTATTTGTACAGCTTTAGCAAGGGATAAGCCCGTGTATAAAGACTTTTGTAACCATCATCAAAAGTCAATAAAACAGGCTTGCTCGGCAATTGTTTTCTACCCGCTTTGGCTTCCAATAAATCGCCAATGCTAACTGGATGATAGCCATGCGAAGCAATCCAAGCAAAATGGCGTGCCAAATTTTTAGTGGAAATAGTCGTCGTTTCTCGCTCTAAGTCGCCATCTACGTCATCTTTAATATCGTGATAGCAAAACACATCAAACGTTTGCTCCGCCGCAAACGTTGAAACGCTAACTAATAACATCAATAAAAGTAGAAATATTCTCATAATTAGAACAGCAAATTAAGTTTAAGGAAATATTGTGTGGCTAACTCATTTTGACCATCGTAAGGATGGCGGCTACGGGTCACACCATAGTCAATTTCAAATCGATCATCCAATCTAACTTGTTGCTCATAACTGAGCATCCATGTGGCTTCTGAACCAAATTTCTTCTGCCAGTATTCCCCCGCGCCAACCTGTAGACGATGACTGAATGAGCGCTCATAACGACGCCACAGCATCCATTCATTATCAAGAATCGCGCTCACATCGAAATCACGCTCTGGATTAAAATAGCTTACGTTTTGCTCAGTATTGTGAGAGGCATCTGTGCGTAAATGTGCGGTCAGCTTATAGTGCGGTTTTGTGATTAATCGTCTATCTAAAGTTAAATAAATTGATTGACGTTTATTGCCATCTTCCATTTTCATATAACTAAGACCAGCCGCTGTACGTGTCAGATCGCTCCAGCGGTAAACGCTACTTGCACTGATTAAATCGCTACTTATGCCGTCTTTTAATCCACGCAACGGCATTTCACTAGAGTTAATATCTAAAGCTGATGCAAAAGACCAGTAATCACTCACCCGATAATCAGCGGTAAAAGTGCTAGTCACAGCATTTTCAGAAATATTGGCTTTACTGAACGTACCGGTTATACGCCAATCTCTGTTGGTATACTCTAGACCGACACCTGGAAACACTGCATTACCATTACCTTCTGGGAAAGTTGCATGGTCATACTGCGTACTCACAAACACACGATAATTATAATCAATCGGGCTTGAATATAACGCTGCATTCAGCCCCTGCGAGCGGCCACCAAAGGTTGAACCTGAAGACTTGCTGCCAAAACCATCTATCGTCAGCTGACGCATATTGTGGAGCGACCAACGTCTATCTAACTCTTGCACAGTAGCATTTTCAGGATACTCACTCACCAGAGGCTTAATCTCACTTTCTGCAAGTCGCCAATCACGCAAATCCAAATGTGTATTAGCAAGATTAATTTTTGGTGAAACCTGATCTGGGTAGTCATGATTGATTTCGTAAAGCCGCTGTTCTGCGCGTTCCGGCCAACCGCGAAAACGCCATATCTCAGCCAAAGCTAATCTGACATCATTATTCATTGGGCCGATATTATTTAAGGCTTGAAACTGTTGCTCTGCTGTTGCCAAATCGTCACCATAAGCTCGCGCATAAAGTGCCTTGATATCAGCCTCCAATTTAAAATCATCAGGTCTTATTACGGGATTATTGGGTCTATTTCTATAGGCGGCCAAATCTTGCGATACGCCGTCAATAAGTTTAGTAGCCTCATCAAATCGTTCTAGCTCAATCAAGGCATAAAATTTGGAGAGTTTAGTTTCTACATTACTTGGTGTTTTAGTTAAAACAGCATCGTAAGCTTCTAGGGCCTTTTCAGGCATACGCTTGTATAAGTAGGCATCGCCAGCTGCATTTAACGCATAAGCTGGCGCATCTATTCTAGCGTTAACAAGTTGCTGATAATGCATGATCACCTCTTGCATACGATAGCGATTGCGCAGTGCTAACATGCGGTCAAATATCAAGTTTTTGTTTTTATCCAAGCTTAGATCAAGCCCATTCCAATCGCAGTGACAGGCTAAATCTAATTTTTGCAGTGCAATATCTGTGTCAGCAAAACGCTGTGCTGGAATTTTTCCGTTGTAATGACCCCAGGCGATATGTTGCGCTGCGCTATCATTATTAATTTTATCAATCTCGCTATTATCTGCAGCATTAGGATATTGTGCTACCAAAGTCAAGGCCTGATCTGTCGCTCCAGCCTCGCGTACAGCAGTAATCAATGCGCGTGCAGCATCTAGATCCTGATTGTTTAATTCCAGCAATCTCGAATTAGCATCAATCACCAAAATAGGCTGTTTAGATTGCTTGCCTAAATAAGATAAAGCACGATAAACCTCTGGATTATTGGGATATTGCTGCCTAAGCGTGGATATTTCTGCTTCTGCATTGGCGAATTGCCTAGCATCGATCTGTGTAAGCAGTTTGCCGATGACCGGATCTAAATTTTTAGACTCACGTTTGATAACTTGCTCATATAGCGCAATAGCCTGGGTAAATTGGCCAGTATCACGTGCCGCTCTGGCAAGCGCACTAATACAATAAGTTGGCGCAGTTTGCAGGTTGATTGATTTCGCAAAATCTAAAGCCTCCTGATTTTTTTTCGCCCAAGTAAGCACCACAATGTAATCAGCTTTAATACCAATATCGTTAGGCGCTTCAGTTGTTAAAGCTTGCAAAGTAGGCAATGCAACACCAAACTTACCCTCACGGGCATCATTTAAAGCGGTTTGTCTACGTTGAGAAACACTTGGTTCAGCTGCTAATAACTGATGGCTAAAAGCAAGAGAAATCAAAAACGCTAACGCGACATGAGAGCGGTGTTTGTTCATATTAAGTGGTGGATTAATTCAGGATGATTTTGCATGTGCTGGATTTTACAGTAATTTGCAATTCCCACATCTACCCATATGGGTAGTAACTGAATGTTTACATTTGTTTACAAATACTAAAACAAAGCTAGCTAAGTCATACCAGTAAACTTCCTAATATCCCGCAATTGCCGCTTGGTTGGCCGGCCTGCGCCCCGTTCTCGCACACCAATTTCATCCACTTTAGTCAGTTTTGCATTTTCTCTTTTTTGCTTACTAGAGTCTGTTTCCACATACAGCAACGCGGCTTCTATCGCCCCTCGCCGAATATTGGATACCCCTGTCACTTCTAGTTCAATCTCGAAATCTTTATTGCGAATCGAAATCACCATACCGACTTTTACTTCTTTGGCAATTTTGATGCGTTCACCATCCACGCGCACTTTGCCGCCATCTACGGCATCTGCCGCAATGCTACGTGTTTTAAAAAAACGCGCCGCCCACAGCCATTTATCCAGTCGACATTTGTTGTTGTTTTCTTCAGCCATGCCAAAATTCAAACATGAAAAAACTTAAGGTAAATAAATGTCATAGCGAGTAAAAAATAAGCTACAAAACTCATCAACAAAAGCAGTGCAGACCACGCTGTAGGCCTTGCCCAGATTGGCAATGCGGGTGATAGCAAACGATGATTAAGCAGATATAGCGCAATTGGAAACATCACTGTGCCCGCAAAGCCAATAATAGCGCTCAATAGAATCAAGCTGCCGGGCGCATCTAAAGTCATGGTGAAGCCTGTGATAATGGTAAGCAGCCCAAATATCGCAAAATACCATCGCCGCATGCTGTAAGCGCGTGCTTTGGGAAATAGCGTATGAATAATATCCGCCTGCGTGCGGCTGACTGCATCAGCCGTAGCCAGCCAAGTATCCGCCAAAAACGCCGCCGCGACGACTAAAAACAAGGCTTTGCCAAGCACACCCCAGCTCACTTCAAAAAACTGCGCCTGTACCACGGCAATCTCGTATTCCTGCGGAATCAGCCCCTTTGGGTAAAGCAACGCCCAAGCCAACAGGCACATCATTAATGTCGTCAGCAAATTGCCCAAAATGCCGATAGATATATCCAAAGTCAAAAACTGGCGCCATTGTTGCCACAATGCCTTATTTTCTGCGCTATCAATCGGCACGAAGCCTTGCGTGGTTTCGACTTCAGATTTAACAACACCCGTAATGCGCGGCATGTGTGCCGCCATGCCGCTACCTTTATCGCGCAGCCAGTATGAATAAAACAATATCCAAAATCCACCTAAGCCTGCAAACGTAATCGCGGTCAGTAATTTGGTCGCATCTTCCGCCTGCCAATTGTTTGGCAACGCCGCAGGCACTTGCACTAAGCCAGAAATAAAGCTCGGCAAGGCACGTATTACTTGGCTCTCAGAGCATGCCCATAACAACCCAAATACCGTGATTAACGCGACTATTTTCATAAAATTTTCGATGAATTTATAAATATGCCGACTTAAAAACACCGAAACCGCAAATAGTGCAATCGTCGCGTAGCCCCAAAAATATGTTTGTGATTTTGCATTCCAGCCACTCGGAAAGTGTGTGAGTTCCGCCAACGCTGTGCCGCCCGCGCTGGCAAATGCACCGAACCAAAGAAAAGAAAGCGTCATCAGCACCCATAAAAAGATACCGAATTTTTTGCTTAATCGAAAAAATCCTTGAAAGATGCTCTCGCCTGTAAGCAAGGTATAACGTCCGATTTCACGCGAAATCGGATACTGCAACAAACACGCAGGAATTAGCAAAGCCAAAAAAGTGAGGCCGTATTTTGCAATTAAATACGGCCACCAAATCAACTCGCCACTGCCTTGCGCTAGCGCCATCCAAACGATGCCTGGCCCTAAAGCCACCCATAAACTGGGCATGGCGGGCAAGTTTTTTTGTGAGAGTTTTAATTTCAAATTAAGTCTTTTTGAACTGTGGTTGATTGCTCTCTAGCGTCTTGCGATAGGCGGCTAGAGTCGCATCGGCATATCCCATTACCGTGCTGGAAGCATCGCCATCCGCCTTATTTGGCGAGCCTGCTGGCGTGCCTGTTAAATATTCTATACCTTCTAACACATGGTCAATTGCGACAATATGAAACTGTCCATTTTTCACCGCGTCAACCACCGCGCTATCCAACAACAAATGGCGCTGATTACGCTTAGGGATAATCACACCCTGCTTGCCATTTAAGCCAAGTGCCTGACAAACTCTGAAGTAGCCTTCAATTTTCTCGTTGACGCCGCCAATCGGCATCACTTCACCAAATTGATTCAGAGCACCCGTCACTGCAATGCCTTGTTGAATCGGCAGCCCAGCCAAGGCAGAAAGTAACGCAAACAGTTCAGCGCAGCTTGCAGAATCACCCTCTACGCCGTTATATTCCTGCTCAAAAACTAAGGAAGCATTGAGGCTAAGCGGTGCTAAATGGCTAAAACTGGCGCTCAGCCAATTTTGTAAAATAAAGATGCCTTTGTCGTGATTCGGGCCGCTCATATTCACTTCACGGTCAATATTAATCAAGCCTTTGCCGCCCGGGTAGCAACGCGCTGTAATGCGAATTGGCGAGCCAAAACTGGCGTCGCCCAACTCAATGTGCGTGAGACCATTCACCTGCCCTACCACTGCGCCTTGCACTTGAATCAATAGCTCGTTATCAATAATCGAATCGCGAATTTGCTCCTCGAAGTATCTGTTTCTGACCGACTTAGCTTGAATCGCCAATTGCACATGCGCGGCCTCAACAATGCTCACATCGCCCGCAAACGCCACGCTTTCCAGCATTAAGCGCTCTAAAAACGCAAAGTTGGTGCTAATACGGGTTTGATCTTCTTCCAAGCGCTGTAGCGCGCCAATTAAGCCAGCGACAGCTTCTTTAGAAAAATGTGCACATTGGTGCTGCACGCATTTTTGCGCTACAAATCCCGCAATCGCGGCATAATTTTCGGCATTAGCCAAAATACGTTCCGCAAATTCCACTTTGATAGGAAAATGATTGAAAAAATCAGGCTGTTCGTCCAAGCAATCGTAAAAGTCTTCGCGCGTGGCAATCAATACCAGCTTGACTTGCAGCGGCAACAGTGTGTTATTCGCCACATAACTCGCGCTTTGCACGCCACTAGCCGCATCCTCAATTTGCAGCGTGCCGTTACGCAAAAATCGGTGCAATTTTTCTATCATTTGCGCGCCATTTTGCTCGTCATTCAGCAAATCACGCAGGTGCAACAACAACATGCCGCCATCCGCTTTGTGCAAATTGCCCGCACGTAAACGTGAAAAACTTGGCAACACAGATGATTCAGATGCGCTCTCAAGCCCGCCAAATAAGGATTGTAGACTAGGGTCGTTATCGTAAATCACGGGCTGATTTAAGTTTTGCAACTGGGTGCTTTGATTATCCACCAGTAAATTCACACGAAAACGCGCAAAAAAAGCCTCGTTAATTAAGCCGTCTAAATTGTTATCTGCCTCACTACCTGATGGCGGTTGCCAAGCTTTTAAATAAGCCAAAGTTTCTTGCTTTATTAACTTAAAGTATTGATTTAATAAATCTTTACAATCAATTAGCGCATTTTCTAAGGAGGCAATAGCCGTCGCCAGCCATTGCTCTGCAAGCACCAGCATGGCTTGCTGACTCTCCGCCGCGGCAAAATTGGGCATTTCTAGCATTAATGACCGCGCAAAAACATCCATTTCTACACGCAATTTAGCACCAAAACCCACCGTCAGCTTTACCAATGTGGGTTGCTGCAATTGCTCAAAATCGTAAATCGCAACTAAATCGTGCAATTGCGCAGATGTTTTTTGTTTGGCCACCTCATGCATCGCGCTTTGCATGAGCGAGCTGCGACCGCTACCATGCTCGCCCAGCACGATTAGATTAAAACCGCTTTGCTGCATATTTAAGCCAAATAAAGCGGCTTTTTTGGCCTCACTTTGCGCTACCCAGCCATGAATATGCGGCTGATAACCTATTGAATTACCTAGCAATTCTGCAGTTGTTTTAAACTTAAAATCGCTTAAAGAGATGGAAGCGTTTAAATCGCTAGTTTGTAGTATTTGCATAGTTTTATATTAACTTTTAACTTTATTTTTTCCAACGTGACTTTCCCAACCTTTTTTGGCCGCGTCGTCAGCCAACTTTGCCTCAACCCAACGCTCGCCTTGGCTGGTGGCCTCTTTTTTCCAGAAAGGCGCACTGGTTTTTAGGTAATCCATGATGAATTCGCAGGCCTTAAATGCCTCGCCACGATGCGCACTGCTCACCGCTACCAGTACGATTTGTTCCTGCGGTTTGAGCGTGCCAACGCGATGAATAATGAGGCTATCGATAATATCCCAGCGCGTTTTGGCTTCGTTTTCTATTGCTGCAAGCGCTTTCTCAGTCATTTCAGGATAATGCTCCAGCGTCAGCGTGTTAATTGCATCGCCGTCATTCATATCGCGTACCTGACCCACAAAGCTCACCAACGCGCCAATACTTTCCTTTAAAACATGTCCTGCAAGGCGCATGGATATTAGCTCACAGCCTAGGTCAAAATCTTCTGTTTGAATACGAACTGTCATTATCCACCAGTCACGGGCGGGAAAAATGCGACTTCGTCGCCCGTTTTGATTGTCGCCAAGTCGTCCACCAAGTTGTGGTTAATCGCTGCGCGAACAACTTGCTTGCCACTAAACAAATTGGCCCAATTTTCACCACGTTGTGACAAGTAATTTTTGAGCGCAGTCACGGTTGAAATGTCACTAGGTAAATCCAGCTCTTCGGTTGAATAATTGACTGCTTCTTTAATTCTTGCGAAATATAATATTTTTATATTCATATAGTTATAAATAATAGTTAATCTTTTTTATCATCAATAGTATCATCCACCGCATCCAGTAAATCCACTGGCGCATTAGTCAATTCCACACGCTCAATTTGTTTAAATCGATTAGTTATTTTCTGGCTAGAAATATGCACTTCTTGTGCGTTTTCGTGTGCCTGACGAATATTATCAGCCAGTTTTTTCATGCGTCCATCAAAGCGCTCAAAATCTTTACTCAATTTACCTAACTCATCCTTAATAATATGCACTTGCTTACGCATTTCCACATCTTTCAACACCGCGCGAGCAGTGTTGAGCACCGCCATCAGCGTCGTTGGCGAAACCACCCACACACGTTTATTCATGGCGTAATCAATAATTTCGGGATGATACGCGTGAATCTCAGCAAACACCGCCTCAGCTGGGATAAACATCACCGCGCCATCGGACGTGACATTGGGGATAATATATTTACTGGCGATGTCATCCACGTGTTTTCTAATATCCGCTTTAAATTGCTTTTCAGCCAATTTTTGCGAGGCTTCTGACAAACTGCTATCAAACATTTTATGGTAATTTTCCAGCGGAAATTTGCTATCCACCGCGACCGTGCCTGTGGGTTCTGGCAGAAACAGTGCGCAATCTACGCGCATGTCGTTGCTAAACGTATGTTGCATTTTAAAGCTATCAGGCGGTAGCGCATTGCGCACCAAGCCTTCCAGCTGCACCTCACCATACGCACCACGGCTTTTTTTATCGCCCAGCAAGTCTTGCAGGCTGACCATATTCACGGTCAAACCGTCAATTTTCTTCTGCGCCTCGTCAATGGTCGCAAGCCGCGCCATTACATTAGCAAACGTTTCGTTGGTTTTCT
Source organism: Methylotenera sp. (assembly GCA_031381645.1). GTDB lineage: Bacteria > Pseudomonadota > Gammaproteobacteria > Burkholderiales > Methylophilaceae > Methylotenera_A. Next base: position 63,945 of record JANMYB010000027.1, on the reverse strand, counting down.
TAAAGCCCTCTTCTAGGCGCTCTGATACTTTTCCACCAATTTCTTCCAGCCGCGCATCGACAATTTTGCCCAAAGATTCAACACTTTGCGTCAGCGTCGTGGTGGCTTTCAACATGGTGTCATTCACCGTCAACTGTTGCGCCTTTCCTTGTTCACTCAAGGTGTCGCGTAACCTTTCAGAGTTATCCTGAAGGCCAGTATTCATGCGATCTGCAAGCTTATTCAAACCATCGTTTAAATCGATCAACATGGCGCGATGCTTGTCTTCAAGTTGGACTTCTAGCTGATTTAACAACGCCGCATTTTTGCTGCTAGTAAACTCGCGCCACGCCAGCCAAATCAGCAAAACAATCGCTAATACTAAAAGTAAGACTATAATTTCATTCATACTGGCATTATAAATCACAACCGCGCGCACCTCTATGATAAAACCACCTCTATGACTAAACTTAGACTTCTCATCGGTCAATGGCTGGCCAACTTAACGCGCAAGCTTAAAAATAACTTTTACATCTATTTGGCCACGCTGTTTACTTTGCTGGTGTTGCTGGATGCGGGCGTGTTTCACGTCGGCGAAAACATGCGCGATAAAGCTTTCGATTTTATGGTCAAGCATCGCGTGTTTCAGCCTAGCGCAGATAAAGATATTGTGATTGTTGATATTAACGAAGCCAGCTTAGCGGCGTTTGCCAAGGAATATGGCCGCTGGCCTTGGCCGCGCCAAGTATTGGGCGAATTTGTCGAGAATATTCAGGCGCAAAAGCCCAAAGCCATTGTGTTTGATATTGTGTTTTCGGACGCCGATATTTACAACGCTGATTCGGATGCGTATTTCAATGAAGTAATTACCGCTTGCGAGAATTGCTTCTTCCCAATTTTACGTTTGGATACGTCGCAAGATACTCTAAGCGAGCTTAAATATTCACAAATACCTGGCCTGCAAGCCAATAATGATACGCCTGCAGAAGCAACCATTGCGGCCATTTTGCCGCATTTTAAAGGTGCGCTAAAAGCCCACAGATTGGGCACACACAATGTATATCCAGACAGCGACGGCATTGTGCGCGAATACCGCATGTTGCATGATGATTACGGTTGGCGCTTGCCTGCGTTACCTTTAGTTGTGGCGCAGTTTGCAGGCGCAAAAACTGAAAATATGCCGCAAAGCATGTTACTTAACTGGCGCGGCAAGCCATTTACTTACACTTACACCACGTTTAGCGATGTGTTTACTGACTTGGCGAGCAAAAATAAACAGCGCCCGCAAGATGAATTTTCCAACAAAATTGTGATTATCGGTTCCACCGCGCCAGGTTTGTTCGACATTAAACCCACCGCCATGGATAAGCAGTTTCCTGGCGTAGAAATCCTTGCAACGGCAATAGACAACGCCAAGCATGGCGATTACTTAAAAGTTTGGCGCGGCAAAATTCCTTATATTTTGATGAGTTTGCTGCTGATTTGGGCGACGACATTAGCATTTTATTTCAAAATGGATAGAGATCGATTCAACTCGCTGTTTACGGGCTGCCAAATCGGGCTTTTGGTGCTGTCCTACATCGCCATTAACGTCAGCAACACCTATTTAGACCTCACTGCGCCGATTTTATGGGCGGTGGCTTTGTTTGGTATTGCCAAAATCTACGCATTGGCCACAGACCGCGCGCTACAACGCTGGCTGGCGTTTGGCATCAAGTCAGATGCGGCAGAATCTTCCGCACTGATGATGCCAATTTTGGTGGAAAGCAACGAGCCGCTGAGCGATGCGTTGTTGAAAAAATTAAAACATGAGATTGAGCTGGTGAGTAAAACGCCGAATAATATTGAAATTTTGCAAGGCACGCAAAGCGGCATTTGGGGCTTGTTTGGTGATATGTTGGTGGTAAGCTGGGTATTTGCTGATAACAAAGCTGAATATGGGGCGGCGGCTAAGCAAGACGCACAAACGATTGCCAGCCAACTCACAACTTTAATCGCAAACTTAGGTCTACCAACCAGCACCGTCACGCGTTATGCATTGCATGAGGGCAAATTTCTCAACAAAACTGCCGCAAGTTTAGCTGCTCAGTGGCGCACTTTATTTGCGCAAGCAGTCATTAAGCTAGAACAAAATGATAAGGATTTAGCATGAAATACACTTTAAAAACATTCATATTGATAGCGCTGGCAAGTCCTATTCTAGGGCTTGCTGGGGATGTTGGTACGGCATTAAAAACGGACACCCTACGCAAAGAACCTTACGCAGATGCTAAAACAGTCGGCAGCTTGAATAAAAATGATAGCGTAGAAATTCTCACAAAAAAAGGCGCCTGGCTACAAGTTAAAACCAAAAAATCCACTGGCTGGGTGCGCTTGCTTTCAGTCAAGCGTGGCGCAGCTACAAGCAGTGGCAGCAGTGTTGCCGACGTGGCCAGCGGCCGCACTGGTACTGGTAAAGTGGTCTCCACCACTGGCATTCGCGGCTTAAGCGCCGAGGAATTAAAAGCTGCCAAATTTAACGAAGATGAAATGAAAAAAATGGAAAGCCATGCGGTGTCGCCTGGTGACGCACAAAGCTTCGCAAGTGCGGGCGGCTTAAGTGCCACGAAAATGACGTATTTGAAAGGGGTTAAATAATGAACAAATTATTGATTTCATTATTTTTATCCGCTGGCTTGATAGCGGCAAATGCGCATGCGTTTGATTTAGGGAAAGAATTAGAAAAAGCCGCCAAACAGAAGATTGAAGATGTGAAAAATGGCGAAAAAACTGAAGCTGAAACTGCAAAAGCTGCCGAAACACCTGCAATACCTACTCCAGCAGTCAATACTGGTGAAGCCGCCAGTCCTGTCACTGAAGCTAATGTTGAGCCTGAAGTCAAAGAGTTCAACTGGAAAAAACCCAGCAAAGAAGAAGAAGTCGCACTGGGCCGCGAAATCACAGGCAGCATTTTGGGTGCCGCGCCTTTGGTGAAAGACGAAGCGCTACAACAATACGTCAACAAAGTCGGCCGCTGGATCGCCTCACAATCAGAACGTTCCGATTTACCTTGGAAATTCGGCGTGATTGAAAGCAGCGATTTAAACGCCTTTGCCGCACCAGGTGGTTACGTGCTGATTACCAAAGGTCTCTACCAAAAGTTGCAAAACGAGGCGCAACTGGCTGGCGTGCTTGGCCACGAGATTGCGCACGTGGTAAAAAAACATCAGCTTAAAGTACTGCAAAAACAGCAATTGTTGAATATTGGTGCAGGAAAATTAAGCGACTTATTGGGTAAAAATGACAAACTGGCTAAAAAAGCATTGAGTAGTGGCGCGGAAATTAGCGCGCGCAGTTTGGATAAAGATGCTGAGTTTGAAGCTGACCGTATGGGCTTGGTGTTGGCAACCCGCGCAGGCTACGAGGCGTTTGGGTTAGCTGAAGTGTTGCAAATCATAGCCCAAACCAACAAATCTGACAGTAGCGTGGCGCTATTATTTAAAACGCACCCAGCGCCTGATGAACGCCTAGCCAAATTAGGCGACAGCGTTGGTAGCAATTTAGATAAAGCAAAAGCTGGGAAAACGTTAGAAAATCGTTTTTATATACTCAAATAAGCATGTTCTGCAGCCCTCATGGATATTGGTCTGCAGGGTAGCGCTTTAAACCAACTCGCGCGCTCTTAACTCACTTTTAATATACGCATAATAAATTGGTGCGGCGACGATGCCAGCCAAACCGAATGCGGCTTCCATTAACAACATGGCGATGAGCAACTCCCATGCGTAGGCACGAATTTGGCCGCCAACAATGCGCGCGTTTAAAAAATATTCAAACTTGTGAATAATCACCAAATACGCCAACGAGCCGATAGCCACGGTGAGTGATTGACTTAAGCTGACAATCACTATTACCGTGTTAGAAATTAAATTGCCCAACACGGGGATCAAACCGACCACAAAAGTGAGCGCGATTAAGGTCTTCACCAACGGCAGATTTACGCCCAATAGCGGCAAAATAATCGCCAAATAAATGCCTGTGAAAAATGCGTTGATAGTAGCAATGCGCACTTGCGCAAATACAATGCGCCGAAACGAATCGCCAAACAGGTGCGCGCGTTGCGCCATAGCGCGTGCAAATGGCTTGTAATGCTCGTCTTTAATAGCTTCGCGTAGCGCCACCATGCCGCCAATAATCATACCGATGAGTACATGCGCACTTGCGCGTCCCGCCTCTTTGCCTACCACTTGTAGCTCGTCAGCATGCGTACGTAGCCAAATTGTAGCTTCCTCTTTAAAGGTAATCGCGTCTGCTGGTAGGCGATCTAAAATCCAAATAGGCAAAATTTTGCGCGAATCCTCAATAATTTGTGCCATTTTCGCCAGCAGCACTGTCAAACTACCAGATTCTGATCTGAAAAATGCCACCAAAACCGCACCAGCCAAGCTAAGTAAGCCCACAATTACAATCGCCAGCAAGGCAATAGCAATGAGCTTTGCGCGATTGCCAGGAATCTTTCGCGCGATGTGAGGCGTTAACATGTGAGTGAGCTCGAAAACCAGCAAACCCGCTAACAGCGAGGGCAATAAGTGCAGTTTTAAAACCAACACCATCGCCACTGCTATGAGTATCCACGAGGCAATGTCAAATTTCGATGTTTGAATACTTTTCACTGAATACTTTTCATAGCCTAGGTAAATCTTTCAAGCGCTGCGAGCGCGGGTACAGGCATGTTAATCTTAACACGCACCTCGTCACCAAACGTTTTATCCAAAATATTGCCTTTTAGCTGCGTCACCAAGCGCATCAATTCGTCTAATTGTTTATATTGTACTTTTAAATCAACCTCTTGCATCTCAACAAAGTCCACTATTCTTGAGGCTTCCAGCGCCATTTTGGCTGTGCCACTATAAGCGCGCGCCAAGCCACCCGTTCCTAAATTAACACCGCCATAGTAGCGTATCACACCAACCGCAACGTTGATTAAGTCGCGGCTTTCTAGCATTTGCAAAATCGGTTTACCTGCTGTGCCGCTAGGCTCGCCCGCGTCAGAAAATCTAGGAATAATACCATCGGCATTTTTGATGCGAAAAGCATAGGCCAAATGGCTTGCGGATTGATGTTGCACAGCAATGGCGCGCAAAAAACTGCCGACTTGTTGCTCACTATTACAACTTGCTACCCAAGCCAAAAAGCGCGATTTATTAATGGTTTGCTCGGCAGTACCCGCTTGTTGCAGTGTCAGCATCAAGACAAGCCTGTAATATTCCCAGCCTTATCCACATTGATATGCGAACTGGAGGGCACTTTAGGCAAGCCTGGCATAGTCATGATTTTGCCGCAAATTGCTACGATAAAACCTGCTCCACGCGAAAGGCGCAATTCGTTCACTACCAAGCTATGTCCAGTGGGCGCGCCTCGCAGGGTGGTGTCAGATGAAAATGAATACTGTGTTTTTGCAATGCAAATTGGAAAATGCGCATAGGTTTTTTCCAATATGGCCAATTTTTCAGCGGCATTTTCACTCAACTCCACTTTAGCCGCGCCGTAGATTTTTTTAGCAATGGTTTCTATTTTTTCACGAAAAGGCATTGCATCTGGATAAAGTAATTTGAATTTCGATTGACTTTGCCTCAACACATTCACCACCTTATGAGCCAACTCAGTCGCACCAACGCCACCATTTGCCCAATGTTTACATACAATAGCTTCGCAGCCGAGTTTTTCAACGGCAGTTTTAAGTGCATCAACTTCTGTTTGAGTGTCATTAACAAAATGATTAATCGCGACTATCACTTGCATGCCAAATAATTGATGTAAGTTATTAATATGTCTATTTAAATTTTTGATTCCAATCAATAATTTTTCAATACTTTCGCTCTTTAAATCTTTTAATTCTGCGCCGCCATGATATTTTAGTGCGCGAACCGTTGCCACAATGACCACCACATCAGGTTGCAAATTGGCTTTGCGGCACTTAATGTCAAAAAACTTTTCCGCACCCAAGTCTGCGCCAAACCCTGCCTCTGTCACTACATAATCGACCAGCTTTAAGGCTGTTTTAGTCGCGACCACCGAGTTGCAACCGTGAGCGATATTGGCAAATGGCCCACCATGAATAATTGCTGGTGTGTGCTCCAAGGTTTGTACTAAGTTAGGTTGAAACGCATCTTTTAGTAGCGCTGCCATCGCACCATGCGCCTCCAGATGTCTGGCCAATATTGGCTCTCCAGCCATGTTTATCGCAATTTGAATTTCACCTAAACGTGTCTTCAAGTCATCCAGATTATCCGCTAAACAAAATATCGCCATCACTTCGCTAGCCACTGTAATATCAAAACCTGTGTTGCAATCTTGTTCTCTTTCAACAGCAACTCTGCGCAACGCACGATCATTCATATCCATACAGCGGCGCCAATTAATTTCCTTTATTTTCAAAAGGTTACCATGGTAAATATGGTTATCGATCAAGGCAGCGAGTAAGTTATTGGCTGCGGTAATGGCGTGAAAATCACCAGTAAAATGCAGATTGATATTTTCCATTGGCACTACTTGCGCGTAACCGCCACCAGTCGCGCCGCCCTTAATGCCGAATACAGGGCCGAGAGATGGCTCACGCAGGCAGGCAATTACATTCTTGCCAATATGGTTGAGCGCATCCGCCAGGCCAATTGTCGTAGTGGTTTTACCCTCGCCCGCTGGGGTTGGGCTAATTGCGGTGACAAGTATTAATTTACCACTAGATTTTTTTTGCAGTTTTTTAAGGCAATTTGCGCTTAATTTGGCGATTGTGTGCCCATAAGGAATTAAGTCTTCTGATGAAATCCCTAGGTTTTTTGCAATATTAACAATAGGCTTAGGCCTTGCGGCTTGGGCGATTTCAATGTCTGAAAGCATCAACTATCTTCCCTTAAAAATGGAGCCGAGTATCCCACGAATAATTTGGCGGCCCAGTTGCGAACCAATGGCACGCACTGTCGATTTTGCCGCGCTTTCTAAAATAGTATCCGAGCGGCTAGTTTTTTTGCCGCCGCCGAGTACGCCACCCCAATCAAATCCCTTATCTTCTTCTTTCGGTACTTCTTCAGCAGCTTGCTCAACCGCCCGTTTTTTCAAAATCTCATAAGCCGACTCACGATCGACTTGTTTCTCGTATACTCCGCGCACAAGCGAGCTATTGATTACCATCGCACGCTCTGCATCTGTCGCCATGCCAATACGACTTTGTGGCGGGCAAACAAACGCGCGCTCCACAGGTGTTGGCACTCCCTTTTCATCTAAAAATGAAACCAGCGCTTCACCCACACCCAACTCGGTTATCGCCGTTGCTACATCCACTTTTGGGTTTGTTCTAAAAGTTTCTGCGGCAGATTTCACCGCTTTTTGATCCCGTGGCGTAAATGCCCGCAAAGCATGCTGGACGCGGTTTCCTAGCTGGCCAAGCACAATATCTGGGATATCCAGCGGGTTTTGGCTGACAAAATACACACCGACGCCTTTAGAGCGAATGAGCCGTACCACTTGCTCGATTTTAGTCAACAAAGCTTGCGGCGCATCAGTAAACAGTAAATGCGCTTCATCGAAGAAAAATACCAATTTCGGTTTTTCTAAATCGCCGACTTCTGGCAATTTTTCAAATAGTTCGGAAAGCAGCCACAGCAATAGCGTTGCATAAACACGTGGCGAGTTAAATAACTGGTCAGACGCCAAAATATTGACGACACCGCGACCTTGGCTATCGGTTTGCATTATGTCGTCTAAATTAAGCGCAGGCTCACCAAATAATAAATCGCCGCCTTCGGTTTCTAGCTGCAACAATGCGCGCTGCAGCGCACCAACACTGGCTGCCGAGATATTGCCATACTCCGTTTGATACTCCGCCGAATGCTCCGCCGCGTGTTGCGACATGGCGCGCAAATCTTTTAAATCCAGTAGCAGCCAGCCTTTGTCATCGGCAATTTTGAAAATGGAATTAAGTACTCCGCCTTGCACCTCATTCAAATTGAGCATACGCGCCAATAATAGCGGGCCCATTTCAGCGACTGTGGTACGTACAGGATGACCTTTTTTGCCAAATACATCCCAAAATGTGACTGGTGAAGCTTGTGCTTTAAAATCAGTTAAACCTAACAACGCAACGCGTGCATCTACTTTGGGGTTGCCGCCTCCTGCTTGGCTCATGCCAGATAAATCACCCTTCACGTCCGCCATAAAGACAGGCACGCCCAGTGTCGAAAAGCCTTCTGCTAAGCTTTGGAGTGTCACCGTTTTACCAGTACCAGTAGCGCCTGCAATTAAACCGTGGCGATTGGCCATTTTGGGTAAAATATGGAGGAAGTTTTCTGCTTTTGCGATGCGAATTGGGTTCATATTCTGCCTAATTTCGTATTATTTATTCAAGACTATCGATTGTGCTCAGCACCGCCTGGCGCGTTGCTGTAATTTTATTGCTAATTAGCACTTCTGTGTTGTTATCTTTATCGAGATTTTCCCAGTTATTTTGCCAATCCACATACAAAGTTTCACCCGCTTGCTTCGCTGCTGGTTTTAATAAGCGGCTTAAATCGCGAATCATAATGACGTGCTTCCAGCCATCAATCGGATTGCCGCGCGTACTATCGGCTTCAAAATGTGCATAATTAACAATGGTTTGCAACTCGCCCAAGTCGCTCAGCACCACAAAAGCAGCATTGCGCATATTGTCGTTAATTTCATTTTGGTGATCGCGCCAAGTGTTATACGAAATGCCCACAATTGCCGTCGCCAAGCTGATGAGCGCTACCAAATTGGTTTTTAGCTGCTTAGTAAACCAGTTGTGATTAAACCAGCGCGACTTAGATATCGCCACGGCGCGCTTTATCCATCAATTTTATCAGCGCATCTTCCAGCTCTTGCGCAGATTTTTTGGCACGTTCGGTCGGATTTTTAACACTTTTTAAATCGTAAGTTGGGCGCGCTAAACCAATGAATAACTTTAGTTTTTTGTTGGCATCTGGTTTTTCGTAAAGCGCGACTCTGCACGGCGCAAACACTAAAAACTCGGGATGGTCTAAAAAAATATCTGTGCCCATGCTCAAATTGCAAAAGCTGTGCACTTCTTTGATGCCTTGCGGATCGATGCCACGCACCTTGATGTGGTCGGCAATGGGGAAATTGGCGGGATTCACAAAATTCATGCCCTCGCTAACAGACTTCAAACTATCGATGACGTCTTGATAGCTGATGCCGTCATTCACAGCGACTTCGTAAATTGCACTGTTTAAATCAATATTTGGCATGTCGCTAGGAACCACATGGGTGCTGGGCTGCAGACCAGTACTTTTACATGCGCTGAGTAGCAAAAAAATGCTTATTAAAACGATTTTTAACCACATAGTAAACTCCAACTATCCTGAGCGGTAAATTTTCAACGCTTCATCCACCGCTTTGCGATCAAATTTTGGCGCCAGCAATTCAATGAAGCCATATAAATAGCCGCGCAAGAAAGCGTCTTTACGTACGCCGAGATAAGTGGTGCTAGGCGGAAACAAATGGCTGCAATCCAAGCGCACCAAGTCTTTATCGCGCTCTTCGTCATAAGCCATGTTGGCAATTAAACCTACGCCTAAGCCTAAGCCTACGTAGGTTTTAATGACATCAGCGTCAATCGCTGTTAATACCACATTGGGCATCACACCCGCATCGTGAAAGACTTTTGAAACAATGGTGCTACCTGTAAACGCAAAATCATAAGTGATGAGGGGGAAGCTGGCGATTTTAGCCAAAGTCAGTGGCTCGGAACTAATCAATCTATGCCCGCTAGGCACGACAACACATCGGTTCCACTGGTAACATGGCAAACACAAAATACGGTCATCTAAGCTAATAGCTTCGGTCGCAATGCCAACATCTGCCTCACCATTAGCCACTTGAGCAGTCACGTGACTAGGGTCGCCTTGATGAATATTGAGTTTTACATTGGGAAACAACTCCATGAATTGTTTTACTGCCGCAGGCAATTTGTAGCGCGCCTGCGTATGCGTGGTGGCAATGGTCAGTGTTCCTGTTTCCACTTTGCTAAACTCATCGCCAACACGCTTAATATTTTGCATTTCCAACATCACGGTCGCAGCAAGTTTGACAATATGGCGACCAGGCTCGGTAATTCCCGTTAAACGTTTACCATTACGCTGAAAAATTTGCAGCTTTAGCTCATCTTCTAGCATTTGAATCTGCTTGCTCACACCAGGCTGTGAGGTATGTAGCGCTTCAGCCGCAGCAGAAATACTCAAGCCTTGGCGTGCGACTTCGTGAATATATTTTAATTGATGAAGTTTCATGTAAAACCTCTTTTCAAAAGCTAATCGATATAACTAAATAATATACCAAAATAATAAATCAGTATTAAATAATTATATTAATTACTGATATATTACGCGTCTTTACTAGTATTTAGGTTATATAACGCGTGGACTTTACATATTATATTGTAGCGGGTTTTTTGGTTGGCTTGCTAGTCGGCCTTACTGGCGTGGGCGGCGGCTCGCTGATGACGCCCATTTTGATGCTGTTTTTTAATGTAAAAGCTGCTGTGGCTGTTGGCACCGATTTACTTTACGCAAGCATCACCAAAACAGCAGGCATTTTTGCGCATGGCAAACTGGGCAATATCGATTGGAAAATCGTGCGTTTGCTGGCTTACGGCAGCATTCCTGCAGCAATAATTACCACGCTCTATTTAAGAAACGCTGGCGTTGCGTCTGACGCAACCGTCACCAGTATCAAGTTTTGGCTAGGTATCGCATTATTATTGACTTCACTGTCGGTATTATTTCGCAATCAACTGGCGCAACTCTCTAAAAAAGGTCATTGGGTAAACCCTGCCTACACGCCAGCATCAACGGTTCTTCTAGGTTTAGTTTTAGGTTTTTTAGTCACGCTCACTTCAGTCGGCGCAGGCGCATTGGGCGTCACCGCCCTACTCATTCTTTACCCGAAAGTGCCTATTACCAAAATCGTCGGCACCGACGTTGCACATGCCGTACCACTGACGCTAGTTGCGGGTTTAGGCCACGCCAGCCTTGGCACGGTCGACTACCAATTACTCGGCACGCTTTTGATTGGCTCCATTCCTGGAATCTGGATAGGCAGTCATTTAAGCAGTAAAGTGGCAGAACATTGGGTGCGCACTGTACTAGCATTGATTTTAGTGTATGTCGGTCAAAAACTATCATTTCCGCAATTAAATCAATTGCTTGGAATTTCAGTACTGCTATTTTTAGTAGCTTATAAGCAATTAGGATTAAGAAAAACTTAAATGAATTTTAAGTTTTAGATTAAAATAGCGGGTTACGTTTTAGGCAAGTAAAAATATGTATAAGTATGATGAAATAGATCAGACTATCGTCGATGAGCGCGTTGCGCAATATCGCGACCAAACACGACGCTTTTTAGCAGGAGAGCTGACCGAGGACGAGTTTCGTCCATTACGTCTACAAAACGGTCTTTACATTCAACGTTACGCGCCGATGTTAAGGATTGCGGTGCCTTACGGCATGCTCTCAAGTAAGCAGTTACACAAACTGGGCGACATCGCCAGCAAATACGATAAAGGCTATGGCCATTTTTCTACGCGCCAAAACTTGCAACTTAATTGGCCAAAATTAGAAGATGTGCCAGACATTTTAGCAGAGCTTGCCACGGTTGAAATGCACGCGATTCAAACAAGCGGTAATTGCATCCGCAATATCACCACCGACCAATTTGCGGGCATCGCACCTGATGAAGTCATCGACCCACGCGCCATGGCCGAAGTATTGCGCCAATGGAGCACCTTTCATCCAGAATTCGCCCTGCTACCGCGTAAGTTCAAAATTGCGGTTTCAGGCACCAAAGAAGACCGCGCCGTGATTCAAGGACACGACATTGGCCTAGAATTTTATCGCGATAGTGCAAATAAAGTGGCCATTAAAGTGTGGGTGGGTGGTGGCATGGGACGCACGCCGATATTGGGCTTGGTGATACGCGAGCATTTGGAATGGCAACACGCGCTGACTTACTGTGAAGCAATCGTCCGTGTGTATAACCTGCACGGTCGCCGCGACAATATCTATAAAGCGCGCATCAAAATTTTGGTGAAAGCGCTGGGCATTGATGAATTCCGCAACCAAGTAGAAGCCGAATGGGCGCACTTAAAAGAGTCACCAAATACTATTACCGAAGCTGAATTGGCGCGGGTGAGTAAGCATTTCGAAGACATGCCTTATGAAACACTTGCTGCGCATAACGCTAGCTTTGATGCGGCGTTAAGCCACAACACCGCTTTTGCGGCTTGGGTAAAACGCTGCGTGCATCCACACAAAACTACAGGGTATCGCGCGATTACTTTGTCGCTTAAACCGCACGGCAAAGCGCCAGGTGATGCCACATCTGAGCAAATGCATGTGGTCGCAGATTTAGCTGAAAAGTATAGTTTTGGCGAGCTGCGCGTTTCGCATGAGCAGAATTTAATTCTAGCTGACGTGAAGCTTGGCGACTTATTTCCATTGTGGGGAAAAGCACGCGCTAATGGCTTGGCAACGCCGAATATCGGGCTTCTCACCGATATTATTTGCTGTCCGGGTGGCGATTTTTGCTCGCTCGCCAATGCAAAAAGCATCCCCATTGCGCAAGCCATTCAAATGCAATTCGACAATCTGGACTATTTACACGACATTGGCGACATCGAGCTCAATATTTCTGGCTGCATGAACGCCTGTGGGCATCACCATGTCGGCCATATTGGTATTTTGGGCGTGGATAAAGACAGCGCGGAGTTCTACCAAGTCTCCATCGGCGGCAAGCAAGGCAATGACGCCAGCTTGGGCAGCGTGATTGGACCCTCCTTTGCGGCGGAAGAGATGCCTAGCGTCATTCAAAAATTGATTGATGTGTATGTAAAAGAGCGCACGCCTGAAGAACGCTTTATCGACACCGTGCGCAGGCTAGGCGTGGCGCCGTTTAAAGCGCATGTGTATGCCAAAGACGAGGTTGCAGTATGAGCAACTTAATTCAATTAAAAGACGGCATTGCGAGCATCGTTGAAAACGAGTGGACGTTAGTCAACTTGCCTGCGAGCCAAGCAGAGCAACGCGTGCAAGCAGGTAAAGTGGTTTTATTTAAACTGACTGGCGAGCAAACTGTGACGCCAGAACAAATCGCCGCGACGGAAATCCCCGCCGCTGGCAACATCATTGTGCCGCTAAGTGTATTTATTGCTAAAAAAGACACCCTTGCAAGCCTTATGGATATTGGTCTGCAGGGTATATGGTTAGACACGCATGAAACACTGGAAAGCTTGATTTCTGCCGTTGATGACATTAACCAACTACCCATCATCGCGATTCATGTCGAACGCTTTGCCGACGGCCGAATTTTTTCGCTCGGCACTTTGTTACGCACGCGTTACGGCTACAAAAATGAGCTACGCGCCTTTGGCGACGTACTTCGCGACCAATTGTTCTTTTTGAAACGGTCTGGATTTACTAGCTTTCAAATCCGCGCCGATAGAAGTGCAGAGGATGCTTTAGCAAGCTTAAAAGATTTCAGTCGGCCCTACCAAGGCGCTGTCGATGAGCCGCGACCTGTGTTTCAGCGTTATAACAGAGCCATATAAATAAGGGCTATGTAAATGTCAGGTGAAGTTTCAATGTTAAAGCCAGCGGCCAAGAACCCAGCGACATCTCCCGCATTAACAGATGCGCTAGTTGCGGGCGTTAACGCTAAAACTGCACAAGTTTTGGCGTTGTTACAAAGTGCGATTACTGAGTTAAAAGCAGTGACTTTCGCCAATAGCTTCGGCGCAGAAGACATGGTGATGACGGATATTATCCTTAAAAATCAATTAGCTATGGATATTTTTTCGCTGGATACTGGTCGCTTGCCAACAGAAACTTATGACTTGATTGCTGAAACTGAAAAATATTACGACACCAAACTCAACGTGTATTTTCCGCAAGCGCAAGTAGTCGAATTTTACGTTAAAAATCATGGTATTAACGCGTTCTACGAATCGATTGATTTACGCAAAAGTTGTTGCCATATGCGCAAAGTGGAACCGCTACAGCGCGCGCTTAAAGGAAAGGCTGCCTGGGTAACGGGTATGCGCGCTGCGCAAACCACAACCCGCGCCAGCTTACCTTTACGCGAGTTTGATGAAGGTAACAAGCTTGAAAAATTTAACCCATTAAGCGACTGGACTGAACAAGAGGTTTGGGCATATATTCGCTTGCATAATGTGCCATACAACGCGCTACACGACCAATTTTACCCGAGCATTGGCTGCGCGCCTTGTACACGCGCCATTACCGTAGGCGAAGATGTACGTGCGGGTCGTTGGTGGTGGGAAGATGCAAATAGCAAAGAATGCGGGCTGCACGTTAAAAATAATTAAAGTTTTAGATTAAGTTAATATTATAAGTAATTGAAAATGTTAAATAAAAAACAACCATTGTCTCATTTAGATTGGCTGGAAGCCGAAGCGATTCATATCTTGCGCGAAGTGGCAGGACAATGCTCGAATCCTGTGCTGTTATTTTCGGGCGGCAAAGATTCGTTGTGTATTTTGCGTCTTGCTGAAAAAGCTTTTCGGCCAGGACGCTTCCCTTTCCCTTTAATGCATATTGACACGGGTCATAATTACCAAGAAGTGATTGATTTCCGCGACCAACGTGCAGAAGAACTTGGCGAACGCTTGATTGTGCGCAATGTGGAAGACTCTATGAAACGCGGTACGGTAGTGCTAAAAACGCCTGATGAACCACGTAATAAGCACCAATCTGTGACTTTGCTTGAGGCTATTGAAGAATTCGGTTTTGATTGCTGTATTGGCGGTGCACGTCGTGACGAAGAAAAAGCCCGCGCAAAAGAACGCATCATGAGTTTCCGCGATGAATTTGGCCAATGGGATCCGAAAAATCAACGGCCTGAGCTATGGAATCTCTACAACGCCCGCTCGCACAAAGGCGAGAATATACGCGCCTTCCCGATTAGCAACTGGACAGAGATGGATGTGTGGCAATACATCGAGCGAGAAAATTTAGGTTTGCCGAGCATTTATTTTGCGCACCAACGTGACATCATTATGCGCGGTGGCGCGATGATGCCCACCAATGTGAAGCTTGCCGATGGCGAAGTGATTAACCAACCCAAAGCTGGCGAAGAAATCATCAATATGCAAGTGCGCTTTAGAACCGTGGGTGATATCACCTGCACTGCGCCAGTAATAAGCGATGCAGACAACGTAAGCAAAATCGTGCTGGAAACCGCGACGACGACCATTACCGAGCGCGGCGCAACGCGTTTGGATGACCAAACCAGTGATGCATCCATGGAACAACGCAAAAAAGAAGGTTACTTTTAGCATGACAACACATAACGATTCTCTTTTGCGCTTTATGACCTGCGGCAGCGTTGATGACGGCAAAAGCACGCTCATTGGCCGCTTGCTGTTCGACACCAAGACCATTTTGGCCGATACGCTCACGCAAATTACCAAAACCTCGAAAAAACGCGGTATGGAAGCGGTGGATTTATCCCTGCTCACCGATGGCCTGCAAGCAGAGCGCGAGCAAGGCATTACCATCGATGTGGCCTATCGCTATTTTTCGACCGGCACGCGCAAATACATCATCGCCGATGCACCTGGCCATGAGCAATACACGCGCAACATGGTCACGGCAGCTTCAACCGCCAATTTGGCGATTATCCTGATTGATGCGCGTAAAGGCGTGCTCACACAAACGCGCCGTCACTCATATTTGGCGCATCTGGTGGGCATTCCACACATTGTGGTGGCCGTGAATAAAATGGATTTGGTCAATTACGACCAAGCGATTTATAACAAAATCTGTGCTGATTACTTGGCTTTTGCTAAAGAAATCGGCCTGCAAAGAGACAATCGCGATATTCACTTTATCCCGATGTCAGCGCTCAATGGCGATATGCTGGTAGATAGGCTGGATAACATGGCTTGGTACAAAGGTGAAACCTTAATTGAGATGCTCGAAAAAGCGCCCGCTGCACATACCGAAAAGAATGAAGAGTTTCGCTTCCCGGTACAGTTTGTGTGTCGCCCGCACGCCAGTGCTGATGCGGATTTGCACGATTTTAGAGGCTTTATGGGGCGCATAGAAAGTGGCGACATAGCCATTGGTGATGCTGTCACTGTGCTACCGAATGGCTATCAATCCAAAGTGAAAGTCATTCAAATTGGTGATGAGCAACTGCAAAGCGCACAAACTGAGCAAAGCGTGACGTTATTGCTAGAAGATGAAATCGACACTTCGCGTGGCGACATGATTGTGAAAACAGGTAGCAAAATTGAACCTGTTAAACAGATAGAGGCCCATGTTTGCTGGCTTTCCGAGACGCCTCTTTCACCAGCGCGCACTTACATTATTCGCCACACCACGCGCGAATCTAAAGCAAAGGTCAGCGCAATTAGCTATAAAGTAGATGTCAACACACTAGAACAACAAGCGACGACTGACTTAAAAATGAACGACATTGCGCGCATTAATTTCAAGCTGGCGCAACCGTTGATGGTAGATAGCTACACGCAAAACCGCGCAATTGGCGCGTTTATCATTATCGATGAATCCACCAATAATACCGTCGGCGCGGGCATGATAGTATGATTTCACACAAACTTATAGAATTTCTAATAAAATAACGTTTTAGCTGTAAAGGAAACAAAACATGACTTATGTCGTCACCGAAAACTGTATTCAATGCAAATTTACCGATTGCGTCGATGTTTGCCCTGTCGATTGCTTTGTAGAAGGCCCGAACTTTCTCGCCATTAACCCAGATGAGTGCATAGATTGCACACTATGCGTTGCAGAATGCCCCGCTGAGGCGATTTTTGCTGAAGATGATGTGCCAGCCGACCAACAGCAATTTATCGCCCTAAACGCGCGCCTAGCGAAGATTTGGCCTGTGATTACCTCGCGCAAACCTGGGCTTGAAGATGCCGATGCCATGAACGGCGTGCCAGATAAATTAGAGCTACTGATTGAATAGCTAAAAAAGTGCAAAAAAAAAGGAGACCGCGGTCTCCTTAATTATTTGCAAATTAACAAAACAACTTAAACTACCTATTAAGAAACAACTTATGCAAAAGCAAATTGATTCATCTGCACTTGATTAGGCGCGTTAGAATCACCCTTCCAGAAGTAATAGAATTCTCTACCCACCTTCAAAAAGATATTCACTTCTTCAGTGGTAAAAAATGCCATGTTTGCATCTACAGCTTTGCGATATGCTAGCGGCTGCTTATGTGGCGCGCCACGTAGCATTAACAATAACAATTTAACAATTTTTTTGCATGTAGCCACAAAAGAGTCATCCGCGCCGTAATTGCGTAATACGCTCTCATAAGTTTCCAGCGGTTGCGCTTCAGAACTGGTCAAGGTGACTTCGTCCAAAGAGTTCCACATTTGAGTTAAATCCATTTCGGCAGGTTTCCAGTCAGCAGGCGTTAAATCAAATGCCTTGTCTTGATTCATCGCAACAATCGCTTTAATGTCATTAATCCAAAACAAGAAATAGTCCCTAATCACGGGCAAGCAAGTCGTCCATTGTGATTTATCCAGCTTCATAAACATCTCATCCACTGCACTTCTAAAAGCCAAGCCGTCGCTGCTGATTTTTTCAATATAAGGGAAAATTTTTAAGATGATGACTTCGCGTTGGCGAAGCTCATCTTTAGCGTAGCCTTTACGCTCTAACAAGTTTAGATATGCGTCTAATGCAACATGTTCACGATTGATATTCATATACTTCTCCGCTTTCGACATGCAAATGCAAGTCAGTTAAAATCACACAAATACTCTCAAAAAATACTATTCCTCTAGCTATAACTACGGATTCTTATTGTTAAACTTGAGTTTATCCAAGTGATAAGCCAGTATAATTTGCTTATCTGATGTTTAAATTAGGGAATAAAGGCTAAAAATGGATGCAATTTCGAGTTAAGAGCTTGCAGGTGGATTAAGTTGGGCGAGCGGCTTGCGCTTATATTTGACGGTGTTTGTTGTCGGATTATTGGCTAAATTTGGCTATATCGATTTACCTGCCGCGCTTAATATCCTCAGTAACCCCGTGGTGATTGGCGTTTCAGGCACTTTGATGGTGGTTGAATTTTTGGCGGACAAGATTCCGTATGTCGATAGTGCATGGGATTCGATTCAAACTTTTATTCGCATCCCCGCCGGTGCGCTGCTGGCGATGGGCGCCATTAATACGAGTGACCCAATGATTGCGACGCTCGCAGCCTTACTCGGCGGCAGCTTAACTGGTATGACGCACGCCACTAAAACTGGTAGCCGCGCGCTCATTAACACCTCGCCTGAACCAGTGAGCAATATCGCCACCTCGTTTGGTGAAGAAGGTCTGCTAATAGGCGGCGGCTGGCTCGCGCTTATGCACCCAATGGTATTTATAGGCGTATTAGCGTTCTTTATTTTAGCGATGCTTTGGCTTTTACCAAAACTGTGGCGCGGCATTAAATCGGTGCTAGGTCATATTGGCAAAGTAAATAAACTGCAATGACCGCAACACTTAAGTACTTACAACATTATCCAGTTGATTTACAAGATAAAATTAGGCAGTTGCAATCCCAAAACACACTTGGCGACTACATCTCGCAACGCTACCCACTCACCCACACCATACAAACCGATAAAGCGCTTTACGATTATTGCAACGACATTAAACAAACATTTTTACGCAACGCTCCCTTGCTAGATAAAGTCATGTACGACAATCGCTTAAGTATCGAGCACCACGCGTTAGGGCTTAATACTGCCATATCGCGCGTGCAAGGGGGCAAACTTAAGGCCAAAAAAGAGATGCGCATTTCGGCTTTTTTTAAACAAACACCCACCGAATTTTTACGCATGATAGTCGTGCACGAGCTAGCGCATTTAAAAGAACGTAACCACGACAAAGCGTTTTACCAACTGTGCCAGTATATGGAACCAGACTACCACCAACTGGAGTTTGATTGCCGCGTGTATTTAACGTGGAAAAATATATGAGTATTTTTATATTTGCGATAGAAATTTAATGCTCTGGAAGCCTCATGGATATTGGGCTGTAGGGCAGGTGTTTTGTAGGAATTCATACAACAACACCCTACACTAGCTATATACGCCAAAGTCGCATCAACTCGCGGCCAAAATTTTGTATATCCTCAATTTCGTGAGCATCCTTTACAAGAACGTACGCATCACCTGAGGTCTGTAGAAATGTTTTAGCCATTAAAGGCGGTTTTTTATGGCTAGATACAAGATAGACCCACGCAAAGCCACCAAATATAAATCTGTATGTGCTATGTCCATCAAGCTTAGTCTTGATGGGCGGGGTCATTATATCTGCCAAAACCGCTCCGTTTGCTTTTAGTCCAAACATAATAGAGCCGTAATCATTGGTTTCGCCTGGATTGTCACTAAACAGCATACTGCGAACATTTTCTTCATGAGAGCCCAGCGATATGTTTTTAAAAAACGGTAATTTAGAAATACTTGCGCGCCAAAGAATTGAAAGTTGAAATAACTTAAATTTTTTGTAATCAATTTCAGAAATGTGCAACAGATTACCCTCAGATTTTACTGTTAAACCAATACCTCCTTTTAACAGTTTTTTTGCGTAATCTTCCCATTTTGATAAATGCTGCTCACAAGAGTCGCAAAGTAACTCTTCCCTAAGTCCCTTTTGCTCAAGTCTATTAGCTTGAGTTGGGTCAATCGAAAGCACATGAAAGCGATGCTTTTCATCGTACATCGATTCATAAAGGAATTCTGAAATGACATGAGAATTTCTCAATTGAGAAGGTTTTTTACATAAACAACAGCTCATACTATACGCGAATCTTTCCAAATTTTGGTTTGTTGTATCGCCAGCCAGCTTATCAACCAAAAACCCAGCATCGCGCTCGCGAGGCCAAACACGCTGCCCCACACCAAAGGCACAATAATGCCTGCTGAAACAGTGGAAAAGAGCATCTGCACAAATGCTTGCCCAGATGCGGCTGTGCCGCGGATTTTGGGGTGCCTATCCAGTGCGGCGATTGAGATAATCGGCATCACCAAACCCATGCCGATGTTAAACAATGCGACTGGCAAAATATTGTAAATCGGTTTTATCGGTAGCGCATAGCAAATCACCACGTTCAAACACACAATCGCGAACATCCATGTATAAGCGACATTTAGCACCTTTTTGGCCGCGTATTTGCCCGCCGCGCGCTTGGATAAATACGAGCCGATAATCATACCGGTGACGGTGGAAACAAAGAAATAACCGTATTGTTGCGGCGAAAAACCGAGCAACTTGCCCAAAAACGTAGGGCTGCCCAGCACGTACACAAAAAATGCCGCAAACACCGCGCCCAGCGCGATGCACAGCTTGGCGAATTCCATATCGCTAAAAATGGTTTTATAACTCGCGAGAACATTGTGCGCTGAAAGTTTAAGGCGTTTTTCCGGCGGCATGGTTTCGGGTAGATATTTCACCGCTGCCCATAGCGTAATTGCGGCGTAGAGCGCCAAAAAGATGAAGATGCTTTGCCATTCAAACCCCAGCAGAAGCCCGCCGATAATGGGCGCCACGGCGGGTGCGATGCCGAATAACATCTGCACCGTGGCCATCACGCGCTGTGCCTGCGCGCCTTCAAACAAATCGCGCACCATCGCGCGGGCGACCGTGTTGCCCGCCCCGCCGCTTGCGCCTTGCAGCGCACGGAAGAGCCACAGCGTTTCTACATTGGGCGCAAACGCGCAGCCGATGCTCGCTAACACAAAAATACCCAAACCCCATTTGATGGTGGCGATGCGGCCGATAGAATCCGAAATCGCGCCGTGCCACAGCGTCATGAGGGCATAAGGTAGCAGATAAACCGCCAGTGTTTGCTGAATCTGCAAATCGGTTGCCTGCAAATCCGCCGCCATGGCGTGAAACGCGGGCAAATAGGTATCGATGGCGAACGGCGCCAATGCTGCCAGCGCAGCGAGTACGTAGACGAGAATGTTGGAATGAGTTTTCATTAAGCTCTATTTTTTATCATAAAAAAAGGCGCATCAAAATGCGCCCCTATTATATCTGCGAAAGCTTATGGTAGTGCGTGAAACTCTTCTACCCGCTCTTTATCGCCTGCGACATATTTTTTAGAGTTTTTATCGGTTCTAAAAATAATAGGTTGCGATGCGAGGACTGGGTTTTTAGAGTCTTCAATCGCCTTTTCAATCAAGTGATGGTTAGGTGAAAGTGAACACACAGGGTCTGCGCTTTCTGCATCACCCGTCAGCAAAAATGCTTGGCAACGGCAACCCGCCAAGTCATTGTGTTTTTCTGGGCAGGTCACGCAAGGACCTTTCATCCAGTCTGTTCCGCGATATTTATTAAATGCAGGGCTTTCTTTCCAAGCATACTCTAAGCCGTTGTCACGCACATTCGGGAACTGCATATTCGGCAATACGCGAGCAGAGTGGCATGGCAGTACATCACCATTTGCCGTGACTATCATGAACACCTCGCCCCAACCGTTCATACATTTTTTAGGGCGATTGCCAAAGTAATCGGGCACCACGAAAAATATTTTCATTTTGTTGCCAACTTTTTCACGGAATTCATTGGTGATGCGTTCAGCTTCATCAATTTGTTCTTTTAGCGGCATGAGTTGGCTACGATTCACTAAACTCCAACCATAATATTGCGTATTCGCCAATTCGACATAATCAGCGCCCAGCGCTTCAGCCATCTCTAAAATTTCTTTAATGTGGCCAATGTTATAGCGGTGAATGACCACATTCAATACCATCGGATAGCCGTGATTTTTAATCATCGCGGCAACTTTTTTCTTCAGTTCAAAGGTTTTGGTGTTGGTAATAAAGTTGTTAATTTCTTCAGTAATATCATGCATCGAGAGCTGGATATGATCCAAACCGCCCTCTTTAAAAGCCTGAATACGTTTTTCAGTCAGCCCAACACCAGAGGTGATCAGATTGCTGTAGTACCCAAGTTTTCTGGCTTCAATCACTATGTCTTCAATATCATCACGCAATAGCGGCTCGCCGCCAGAAATACCTAGTTGAATCGCACCCATTTTGCGTGCATCACGCAAGGCTTGTATCCATTGCTCGGTACTCAGCTCGTTTTGGGTGTGTTTATCATAATCAGTCGGGTTATAGCAAAACGCGCAATGTAGCGGGCAGCGATACGTCACCTCTGCCAATAACCAAAGTGGCTGAGTTTGTGTGATATTCGCCGCAACACCATTGTTTTGCGCTTGCGCATGCAACTCTTTTTGCACGACTGATTCACCGAGTGATGTTTGTGTCATTTTGCCACCTCAATATATGTATCTAGACCAGATATTTCAATACTAGTTTTAAGTCTAATTAACTTTCCGAATCCAGGCCTTACCATAAGCCATTTCAAACATACCGATAATGTCGGTTTCAATCCCCGCTGCGTCAGGAAAAGCCGCTTTCAACTCGGCGACAACATCACCCACCGTAGCTTTACCGTCTACGCGTTTAATCACTTCACCCGCGCCACCATGCAATTTCACCATACCTTCTGGAAAAAGTATCACATAACTTTGTTGCGCTTCTTCCCATTGAAAACGGTGGTGAAACGCAAGGGCGTAAATGTCTGCATGTTCTATCTTATTTTCCATAGTTATACTTAAATACTGTCTTAATTAAAATCAATCACTGGTTGATGAAAGTAGTCCTTGCCATCAACTTTAATATCTAGCGTTGAAGCTAACATGATGGAGTCGGCTATCACCCACAACACATTGAGTTTAAATTGCAGTATATCCAGCGCCTTGAGTTGCATTTCACGCGATGTACTAAAATAATCCAGCGTTACGCCAAGCCCTTGCTCTACATCACGACGCGCTTCTGTCAGACGTTTTTTAAAGTAGCTTAAGCCTTCTTCTTTAATCCACGGATACATGGTCGGCCATGAGCTAATACGCTGTTGGTGAATATGCGGGGCAAATAGCTCGGTTAAACTTGAGCACACACTTTCTTGCCAAGGGCGTTGTTTCGCAAAATTAATATAAGCATCAACCGCAAAACGTACGCCTGGGCTTACCATTTTCAAGCTCACAATATCTTCACGGCTTAAACCCACCGCATGACCAAGCTGTATCCACGCTTCAATTCCACCAACATTATCTCCCACGCCATCATGGTCAGTAATACGCACTATCCATTGTTTGCGCACTTCTACATCATCGCAATTGGATAAAATTGCCGCGTCTTTCATGGGAATCGAAATTTGATAATAAAAACGATTCGCTACCCAGCACTGAAGCTGATCTTTAGTGAGTTTTCCTTCATACATCATCACGTGAAATGGATGATAAATATGGTAACCCTTACCTTTTTCACGGAGCTTTTCTTCAAACTTTTCACGTGTCCAAGGTAGGTTGTCTTTACTTAATGCGTTCATTTTCTTCTCCTAAAGAATGATGTCCATACCGTCATAGGCGACTTCTATCTTGTGTGCATTCAAAATAGTGCGCTCGGCTGAATCTTCTCTTAAAATCGGATTAGTATTATTGATATGTATCAAAACTTTGCGTACTTCTTGACCATTTTTAGGACCAAACGCATCTAGCTTTTCTATCATGCCGCCAGCGCCAGATTGTGGGTTGTGGCCAATGCTACGGGCAGTTTTGGTCATTAAGCCCATATCAATCATTTCAGTATCTGTCCAAAATGTACCATCCACCATAATGCAATCAGCTTGATTCATCAATGGCGGCAAATGTGGCTCTATTTCACCCAAACCTGGGGAATACCAGCACTTTTTACCTGTGCTAATTTCTTCTATCAATACGCCTATCGTATCACCAGCTTGCGGATTGTTGCGATGCGGCGAATATGGTGGCGCAGCGCTTTTAAGCGATACAGATGTAAATTTAAGATTAGGGACATTTGGAATTTCAAAACTCGTTTTACCATCAATCGGTACTTGGTGATAATTAATACCACAGTAATGACCGAGTATATTCAATACTTGGTTACCTGAGGTTAAGTCTTCATACACCATATCCGTACAATAAATCTCACGTTTAACTTTACCTTCACGCAACATGAACAAACCTGTCGTGTGGTCAATTTGCGCGTCAATCAGCACAATCGCTTGAATACCACTGTCACGAATCGCGCGTCCCGGCTGCAATGGCGCAAAATCTTGAGTTTGTTGCAACACATCAGGTGATGCATTAAATAACACCCAATCGACCCCATTGCCAGAAACGCAAATAGAAGACTGTGTACGTTTTGTGGCTTTTATCGTGCCTTTACGGAGCCCATCACAGTTGGGACAATTACAGTTCCACTGCGGAAAACCACCGCCTGCCGCGGCACCTAAAACATGAATATGCATGAGACTCTTTACTTAATTAACAAGAACTAAATTTTACACTTGAAGCAATTAAAAAAGGCCGCCTTGCGACAGCCTTTTCAAACAATTAGTAATTAAACTAATTATTTGTTCATTACGTACATTGTAACTTCAAAGCCAAAACGCATTTCTGTAGCTGCTGGTGTTGTCCACATGATAAATTTCCTTAAAAATAATTAAAATTCGCTATAACTTTAAATGCCATAACGTGATGCTTATTTTGCTCGCTATTAACAAATGCTAACACTGCAAAGATAACGAATAAGGTCTAAGTAAATTCATGATGCGCTCCTAATTTCAAGTTTACAACAGGCTATTTTTTCTTGCCACTACCCGATCCACCAGAACCAGACACTGAACTACCTGAGTCTGAAGAGCCTGAAGACCCTGAACCACTTGAACCAGAACTTGATTTTCCAGAGCTTGACCCAGACGACCCCGAACCTGATAAGCCTGAACCCGACGAACCTGAGCCTGACCTGCCTGAACGACTTGAGTCCGAACCTGATGAACTTGGGCCACTAGAGCTTGAATCACGTGAGCCTGATCGAGAATCCTCCTCCTCTTCATAGTCGTACTCATTTCCAGATGAACCGTGTTCACGATTTGAGCTGCCTTTATGTCTGGAATCGCCGTTTCTCATAAATAGTGCGCCTTGTCTTTCTTCCAATTTATCGCAAACCCATTTACCAGCTTTGTCGCGGTGCACTTCTATTCTCACCACTTTACCATTTGAATGCACGATGCTTCTGTAGCTGGCTTTAATCTCTGAGAACGCTATTTCCGTACCTGCCAAAGTGATGTTATTAAAGCCTTCCAGCCCGACGAAACCTTCCATAATCGCCCTATTAGAGCGATTCATCATGTTTTTAATCGGCTGTGCTTCAATGTAGCTAGCTAGCATAGCTTTACCATTCCAAGCACCGCTCACGCGTAACTCGCTGCCTGCCTTCATTTTTTCCAACATTTCTTTATTATTAAGGCTCACTTTTGTACCGCTAATAGAGAAACCATCCGTCGCAACATTGGTGACAATGCCTAATGTGCTGGCCAAGCTATTATTGTTGGTCACGCCAACTCGAGTGGCAGCAATCGCGCCACTCGCAAGCCTATGCCCACTGACTCGCACCATGGCACCAGAACTTAATGCGCGCATTTGTTGCATAGTCATTTCATCCAGTTGAACGATTTGACCCATAACTTCCATCTGCTGATTTTTAATATCTAGTTTATCAATTGGCCCAACAAGCGCATCAAACATGCCAATTGACCTAGCGCGTAATCGTCCATTAACCTCTTCAGCTTTCAACATCACCATTTTGCCCGTAGCTAAGCTTGATAATTGACTAGAGTCGCCATTGTCAAACACTGTAGTATTTGCGTCGTAATGCACTTCTTCGCCATTCACGCAAATACTTGCGAAACCAGTCACTACGCCTACGATTGCAATGCCGCCCTGACTATCGTTTGGCAACAGCGTCCCAACTACGGCATCTCCAGTGCCGCCCATACCCCCATGCTCAGTGGGTATACCTGCTCTACCTTGTCCCACATCAGCCGTAACACCTGTGCCTCCAAGTCCACCTTCTGCGGTTACTCCTGTACCACCTAATCCACCATTTGCAATAACGCCAGTGCCGCCCATACCACCATCATTTAAATTTGGATTTGTGGCGCTAGCTATAGAGCAGGCGTCTACGGCCGCTACTACTTGAGTGCAAAGTAATAACAAACTAATTGCACATAAAATTTGCTTAATAGGCATCTGGGAGCTAGCCATCCGTCTAATCTTCCTTAGTTTTTTCAACTTCTTGCATAGGTTCATGGTAAAAATACACGCCATAAGTCATACGCATTTTTGCTTCTGGATTAGTTTTATCGTTAAAAGCAGAGACATCCGCCACTTTATTCACGCCACGCAATACCTTCATACTATGTTTTTTTGCAAATTCCTCAATCACATCAACACTGGTTTTGCTTAACTCATCATAGTGCACACAACGTTCAAAATAACTTATGGGCTGTCCCAACACGTTTGAAACTGCAGCTTGCGCATGGTCGTGCATGTTATGACCAAAATAAAAGACTTTTTCTTCATAGCCATCTTGTGGAATAAACATATCAGTTGTGAGATGCACAAAACTTTCATCATCTATAGTGGCAATGCCAAGTCTTAGCCATTCGTCCAAAACTGCTCTGGGGTGTATATCTGTGCTCAAACTACGCACCAAACCTTCAAAAGTTTGATCTGCATTCGATGCTGCAAATCTAGGCAATGGTCTAGGCAAGCCAATCTCATTTAAGTATTCTGGATTTGCATTCCATGTGGCAATGACCTGCGAACCCAATGAAACGTTGGCTGGCATCACTTCATCCACATCTGGCTGGTGCTCACGCAGACGTCTGACATCTTTTCTATGTACGCCGCTCATCAAGCTGATACGCGAGTCAGTTTGACGCTTATTATCAAGGGTGAAATCTCGTTCAGCTATTTCTACAAAAAGCCCCTTAATCACATCAATGGCGAAAGTGTAAGTTAAATTATTAGCCAACATAAGCTTGACGAACGGCTTAAATACTCGCTTTAGCGCGTTCGCGATTAATAATTGTCTTTTAGATAACTCAGTATTCACGCTTAAACATCTCCTTATTGTTTGAATTATAAATCAATTAAATCAATAAATGGGATTTTTTTACATTATTTTGGTGGGTCTGGGAAATTCCAGATTGAATATGCTGATATGGTCACTAGTTACGTTAATTAAAATCAACATCATGGTACTGATAAAGCTTATGATTTTTAAATAAGAAGTTTTGAGTTCATAGGTTAAGTAGCAGTAGCCACAATATAGGAGTTTTAAGTAGCGCTTTTCACTTGCACAGCTATTTTTTATTCAGCACCCTACTAACCCAGCCAATATTATTCTGCTTGTTGTCGACGTGCTCGCACAGATTCCGCCAACATTTCTAACACCTTAACGCTGTCTTGCCAACCTAAACATGCATCAGTAATTGATATACCATATTCCAATTCACAGCCAGGCGTATGCTCTTGACGGCCTTCATTCAGATGCGATTCCAACATGACGCCCATAACTCTGCATTCGCCACCGCTAAGTTGCGTTGCGATATCTTGCGCCACTTTTTTTTGCAATTTGTAATCTTTTTGACTATTAGCATGACTGCAATCAATCATTAAACTAGGCATCAATCCTCCTGCAACAAGACTTGCACATGCGGCATCGACACTTTTTGCATCATAATTTGGTGCTTTACCACCACGCAAAATCACATGACAATCTTCGTTACCAGAGGTCGAAATGATTGCTGAATGACCTTCTTTGGTGACAGACAGGAAGTGATGTGGCGTTTCGGCAGTTTTAATAGCATCAATAGCCACTTGTACGCTACCATCTGTGCCATTTTTGAAGCCAACTGGACAAGATAAGCCCGAAGCCAGCTCTCGATGCACTTGCGATTCCGTCGTACGCGCGCCAATCGCACCCCAGCTTACCAAGTCCGCGGTATATTGTGGCGTAATCGTGTCCAAAAACTCCATACCCGCTGGCATACCCAGCTCATTCACATCAAGCAAAAATTTACGCGCGCGCACTAAACCTTCGTTAATATCATAGCTACCATCCAAGTGCGGATCGTTTATTAGACCTTTCCATCCCACTGTGGTACGCGGTTTTTCAAAATAAACGCGCATGACAATGAGTAAGTCTGCGCTCAAATGATTGCGTACTGCCAGTAAGCGACGCGCATACTCCAGCCCCGCCTTAGTATCATGGATGGAGCATGGCCCAACAATCACCAATAATCGGTCATCAGCGCCATGCAAAATGCGATGAATTTCTGCACGCGTTTTTAATATATTCTGCGTACTCGTTGCGCTTTCTTTTAAGCGGAGCAACAAGTCTAATGGCGATATTAACTGCTTGATTTCGCGAATACGAACATCGTCCGTTGCTAGTTTTTCGTAGTGTAATTTTTCTTCGTTAGTCATTTTTTACTGCTTATTCAATACTTCTTCTAAAACTGTTAAAAATCGCACATTTTCGCTGAATAATCCTACACTTACGCGCAAATAATCTGGCATTCCATAATTGGCAATTGGCCGCACAATCACACCATTTTGCAGCAACTTTTGGTTTACATTTGCCGCATTTTTCACCGCAAAACTCACAAAATTTCCGCTAGAGGGGATGTATTCTAACCCCAATTGCGTAAACCCTTGCGTCAATTGTGCCATTCCTGCCTGATTTGCGGCGTAACTACGCGCCACAAAGTCATCATCGGCCAAACTTGCAACCGCCGCCGCCTGCGCAATAGAGTTCACATTAAATGGTTGGCGCACACGGTTAAGCATATCTGCAACATCCGCGTGCATCAAGCCAAAGCCAATGCGCAAGCCAGCTAGACCATAGGCCTTAGAGAAAGTGCGCGAAATAATTAAATTGTCGAATTCACTCAGCCAGTTAATCGCTTCCGACTTATTGTCTGCACTTAAATATTCGTCATAAGCTTCATCTAACACAATAAGCACATGCCTAGGAACCCCATGAATAAAGGCTCGCATGGCATTTTTTTTAATAATTGTACCCGTTGGATTGTTCGGATTTGCGATAAAAATCAGCTTAGTTTTCAGCGTAATCGCTTTTAAAAAACCGTCTAAATCGTGCGCGTATTTTTTGGCCGGCACTACGACACCCTTCGCACCTACTGCTTGTGTCACTAATGGATAAACTGCAAACGCATACTGCGAATAAATGCTCTCACTTTTATCTGTTAAAAACGCACGAGCAGCTAACTCTAAAATATCATTGGAGCCATTGCCAAACACAATTTGGTTTGCAGCCACGTCAAATTTTTTGCTCACCGCCTCGCGCAGGGCAAAGCTATTGCCGTCTGGATAACGCGCAATATCATGTAGCGCTTCGTCAATCGCTATTTGCGCTTTAGGGCTAATGCCGAGGGGATTTTCGTTGGAGGCTAGCTTCACAATATCTGCCTCATTCAAACCCATTTCGCGCGCAAGTTCTGAAATTGGCTTGCCTCCTTGATATGGCGCAATCGCACGAATGTAATCGGGAGCAAGTTCGGACAATTTCATACAAAAAACTAAATAATGGCCACTGGATAAGAACCCAGCACTTTAAGCATGGACGCACGTGCGGCACATTCTTGCAACGCTGCGCTTACCTTAGCGTCGGCTTGGTGGCCTTCAATATCCACAAAAAACACGTAATCCCACAAACCTTGTTTAGAAGGCCGCGATTCGAATTTTGTCATGCTCACACCGTGCTGTGCCAACGGTTCTAATAACTCCACCATAGCACCAGGTTTGTTTTGTGAGGTCATCACAATGGAGGTTTTATCGTTGCCAGAAGGTGCAACTTCATGGCTACCCAACACCAAAAAGCGCGTGGTATTTTTGGCATCATCTTCGATATTTTCAGCCAAAATATTTAACCCAAACAGCTCAGCCGCGCGTTTGCTGGCAATGGCGGCGGCAAAAGTGTTATCACTAGCCACCAACTCATGAATCATTTGCGCCGCATAGGCATTGCTAGTCACTGCCTCGCGCGCCGCATTAGGCAAGGTTTTATTCAACCACTCATGGCATTGCGAGAGCGATTGGCTGTGCGAAAATACGTGCGAAATTTTGCCAATATTTTTTTGTTTTGAAAGCAAACAATGGTGTATCGGCATGGTAATTTCGCCACACACTTTTAACGGGCTACTTAGCAACAAATCCAACGTTAATCCAATCGCGCCTTCGGTCGAGTTTTCCACTGGCACCACGCCGTAATCCGCTTGATTCGCCTCTATCGTGCGAAATACTTCATCAATGGTGCCGCACACCACAGCCTGACGACCTTGGCCAAATTGCTTCAACGCAGCTTCCTCAGAATACGTGCCAAGTGGCCCGAGAAAAGCGATAGAAAGGTCTTTTTCTAGCGCGCGGCAGTTGGACATCACTCCGCGAAAAATATGACTCACAGCCTCATTGGAAAGTGGTCCTGCGTTATGTTCTTGCAAGCGACGCAGCACTTGCGCTTCACGCTCAGGACGATAAATCACGCCA
Source organism: Methylotenera sp. (assembly GCA_031381645.1). GTDB lineage: Bacteria > Pseudomonadota > Gammaproteobacteria > Burkholderiales > Methylophilaceae > Methylotenera_A. The sequence continues at coordinate 33,452 of JANMYB010000027.1, read as the reverse complement.
TCTTCTTTTAAACTACCAATTTGACGCGCAAGCGTTGCCCGCGCGTTAACGAGTTTAAGCAAATGCTCATCAATGGCATCTATTTCATCACGAAATTTTTTTAGTTCGTCGCTCATTTTTCCAATTTAACTTAAAGACTACTCTTGCCTTTGCGGTAATTCACGCACATTCATCACACCTGCAATCGCCTTAATTTTCGCCAGCGCGGCCTGTGGTGCAGGGCTGTCTAAATCTAACATGGTATAGGCAATATCACCGCGCGATTTGTTCACCATATTGTGAATATTAATGCCCGCATCAGCCATGGCGGTCGAGATTTGCCCGACCATATTGGGAATATTCGCACTGGCAACCGCCACGCGGTGTTTAGCTTCACGCGGCATATTCACCGCAGGGAAATTCACCGAATTTACGATATTACCGTTATCTAAAAACTCGCGCACTTGGTCCACCACCATCACCGCGCAATTGTCTTCCGCCTCTTGCGTTGAAGCGCCCAAATGCGGCAATGCGATGACATTGGGGTGAGATTTCATACGCGCAGTGGGGAAATCGCACACATAAGCGCGCAATTTTTTGCTATCAAGGCCGTCAATCACGGCTTGTTCGTCAATCACGCCCTCGCGCGCAAAATTGATCAGCACCGCACCGTGTTTCATCATGTCAACTCGCTCTTTGTTAATCAAATGCCGCGTCGCATCGATTAGCGGCACATGTAGCGTAATAAAATCGCTATGTTTAATCAGCTCATCCACACTCATCACACGCTTAACATCAGAAGAGAGCCTCCAAGCCGCATCCACAGTGATTTCAGGGTCGTAACCCAGCACTTTCATGCCCAATTTAAGCGCCGTATCCGCCACCATACCGCCGACAGCACCCAAACCAACAATACCGAGCGTTCTGCCAGGAATTTCAATGCCAACAAAATGTTTTTTGCCGTCTTCAACCACGACTGATAGCGCCGCGTCATCACCTACTAAGCCACCAACAAACTTCATGGCTGGGCCAATATTGCGCGCTGCCATCAAAATGCCCGCTAACACCAGCTCTTTCACCGCATTGGCATTGGCGCCTGGCGTATTGAATACCACTACGCCGCGTTTGCTCATATCCGCAATAGGGATATTGTTAGTGCCAGCACCGGCGCGGCCTATGGCCTGCACACTGGCGGGAATTTCCATGTCATGCATCTTAGCTGAGCGCACTAAAATAGCGTCTGGCGTTGCAGCTTCGCTACCCACTTCATAGTTTTCAACTGGAAAGCGTTTTGTTCCCACAGATGCCACTTTATTTAAAACTAATATCTGACGTTTCAAACCCATCCCCTTAATGTTTTTTGCAATACTAGCTATTCGCTTTCTCAAACGCTTTCATATATTCCACCAACACTTTCACACCTTCCACTGGCATGGCATTGTAAATAGAGGCGCGCATACCGCCAACTGAGCGATGGCCTTTGAGTTGCAACAAACCTTTATCCTTAGCGCCTTTGAGGAAAGCCTCATCCAAAGCTTCATCCTTAAGCGTAAATGGAATATTCATGCGTGAGCGATTATCGACCGCAGTTGGACAATTATAAAAACTAGTGCTGTCTAAATAATCGTACAACATATTCGCTTTGATGATATTGGTTTTTTCCATGGCAGCTAAGCCGCCTTTGGCTTTAAGCAACTTAAATACCAAGCCAGAGACGTAAATGGCGTAAGTTGGCGGCGTGTTGTACATTGATTCGTTCTCTGCTTGCACCTTGTAATCGCTCATGGCGGCCGTACCTGCTGGCACTTCGCCAATTAAATCTTCACGCACAATCACAATCGCCAAGCCTGCTGGGCCAATATTTTTTTGCGAACCCGCATAAATCAATGCGTATTTACTCACGTCAATTGGGCGCGACAAAATATGAGATGACATATCGGCCACCAAAGGTACTTTACCCGTGTCAGGCGTCCAAAAGATTTCGACGCCTCCAATGGTTTCATTTGAGGTGTAATGCACATAAGCCGCGTCAGGGTTGAGTTTCCAAGCATTTTGTTGCGGCGCATAACTGAAATTTTTATCTGCAGAAGTCGCCACCACGTTCACTTCGCAATACTTTTTAGCCTCAGCGATGGCTTTTTTTGACCACTCACCCGTATTTAAATAATCGGCTGTTTTTTTACCGCGCAATAAATTAATGGGAATGTTCGAAAACTGTGTTGATGCCCCGCCCTGCAAAAACAAAACTTTGTAATTAGTAGGAATGCCCATTAGTTCGCGCAAATCCGTCTCAGCCTCAGCCGCGATGCTCATAAACTCCTTGCCGCGATGCGACATTTCCATTACCGACATACCTGAACCGTGCCAATCTAACAACTCGGCTTGCGCTTGTTCTAGCACTTCTTTTGGCAATACTGCTGGACCAGCAGAAAAATTGTAAATCATTGTCATTGCTTACTTTCCCTTAACCAATATATTACTAAAAAATATTTAAATTTAAAAAAACTATTCTTCGGTTACATCATCGTCAGTTTCAACGATTTTTTCTAAACCTGAAAGTTTTTCACCTTCACCAAGGTTAATCAATGTCACACCTTGTGTGGCGCGACCAAGCTCGCGGATTTCTTTCACGCGCGTACGAATTAAAATGCCGCCCGTGGTAATTAGCATAATTTCGTCATCCTCGTTCACCAGCTTAGCAGCTACTACCAAGCCGTTACGCTCACTAATCGCAATCGCCTTAACGCCTTGCGTACCGCGACCAGAATGCCGGAAATCGGCCAACACCGTCCGTTTGCCATAACCATTTTCAGTCGCCACCAACACAGTTTGTTGGTCATTATCGGCGATTAACAGCGACAACACTTGCTGTTTAGCCGCCAATTTCATGCCACGCACGCCACGCGTGGCGCGACCCATAGGCCGCACATCGCCCTCAGTAAACCACACCGCTTTGCCGCCGTTAGAAACTAGCACAATGTCGTTTTTACCATTGGTGACTTCAGCGCCAATTAAGTAATCGTCATCATCCAAATTAATCGCGATAATGCCCGATTTACGCGGATTAGCGAATTCGCTCAAGGCAGTCTTTTTCACGGTACCTTGGGCAGTTGCCATGAAAATAAAGTGATTTTCGTCAAACTCTTTTACCGCCAGAATCGCGTTAATTTTCTCGCCCTCTTCAAGCGGGAATAAGTTCACAATCGGCTTGCCACGCCCGATTCTACTACCTTGCGGCACTTCATAGACCTTGAGCCAATACACGCGACCGCGGCTTGAGAAGCACAAAATATAATCGTGCGTATTCGCCACAAACATTTTGTCGATAAAGTCATCTTCTTTGGTCGGTGCAGCTTGCTTGCCACGCCCACCGCGACGTTGTGCGCGATATTCATCCAGCGGTTGTGATTTCACATAACCCGTGTGCGACAACGTCACCACCACATCTTGTGGTGTGATTAAATCTTCCAAGTTTAAATCTTGTGCGTTTTCAATAATTTCACTGCGGCGTTTATCACCAAATTGTTTGCGAATTTCCGTCAATTCATCGCTAATAATCGTGGTCACACGCGATGCATTGGCGAGAATATCCAGCAAATCGGCAATCTCATCCATCACTTCTTTGTATTCAGAGACAATTTTATCTTGCTCTAAGCCAGTTAAGCGTTGCAGGCGCATTTGCAAGATTTCTTGCGCTTGCACGTCGCTTAGTTTGTAGCCTTTTGGTGTCAAACCAAAATTAACATCCAAGCCTTCTGGACGCGAAGCTTCCATGGCGGCGCGTTTCAACATTTCCTCCACCACAGTTGAATGCCAAGATTTAGCCATCAAATCAACTTTAGCTTCTGGTGGCGTTGGCGCAGCTTTAATAATCGCTATCATCTCATCCACGTTAGCCAGTGCCACTGCCAAGCCTTCTAACACATGACCGCGGCCACGCGCTTTTTTCAGCTCAAACACGGTGCGGCGCGTAATCACCTCACGGCGATGGCGCAAGAATGCCTCTAACATTTGTTTCAAATTCAACAAGCGTGGCTGTCCATCCATAATAGCCACCATGTTCATGCCAAACGTATCTTGTAGCTGTGTTTGCTTGTACAGATTATTTAAAATCACTTCGCCGATTTCGCCGCGTTTCAACTCAATCACCACGCGCATGCCCGACTTATCCGATTCATCGCGCAAATCAGAAATACCTTCGATTTTTTTCTCGTTGACTAGCTCGGCAATTTTTTCGACAAAAGTCTTTTTGTTCACTTGGTACGGCAACTCATCGACAATCAAGGCTTGGCGCCCACCAGCTTTGTCCATATCTTCAAAGTGAGTGCGACCCCGCATGACCACACGGCCACGGCCAGTACGATAACCTTCTTTCACACCAACCGTACCGTAAATAATACCAGCGGTGGGAAAGTCTGGCGCTGGCACCAAATCAATCAGCTCTTCGATCCCTACCTCTGGGTCTTTCAGCAGTGCAAAACACGCATCTAACACTTCGCTTATATTGTGCGGCGGAATGTTCGTCGCCATGCCCACCGCAATGCCAGAACTACCGTTAATCAGCAGGTTTGGAATGCGCGCCGGCATAATGAGTGGCTCATTTTCGCTACCGTCGTAGTTAGGACCAAAATCCACGGTTTCTTTATCAATATCGGCCAATAATTCATGGGCGATTTTCGCCATGCGGATTTCGGTGTAACGCATCGCCGCCGCGTTATCACCATCCACCGAGCCGAAGTTACCTTGACCATCGACCAGCATGTAACGTAGGCTAAAGTCCTGCGCCATACGCACAATGGTGTCGTACACCGCCGTGTCACCATGCGGATGGTATTTACCAATCACATCGCCAACAATACGCGCGGATTTTTTATACGGTTTGTTGTAATCGTTGCTTAGCTCATGCATGGCAAATAAAACACGTCTATGCACCGGCTTCAAGCCATCACGCACATCTGGCAAGGCGCGACCAACAATTACACTCATGGCGTAATCCAAATACGACCGGCGCATTTCGTCTTCTAGGCTGATGGGCAGGGTTTCTTTTGCGAATTGATCCATTAATATTTCCGTCGGGGCTTTTTAGTAGTAACGTAGAGCGAAATAGCAACTTTTTGAGAGTGCTTTTTTACTTGTTTTTAACCGTTAAATTTTAGCACGAAAAGCACTGCAAAACATGCACATTTAAGCCTCAAAATAAGCTAATTCACTGAATAAATTGAACGCTTAGTTGAATCAAAAAAGCCGATTGAATATCCCGATGTGGAAAAACGCAAAATCGCACTCACTAAGCTCATTGGCATCGAAGACAAAACCTATATCGAGGTTGAAAAATTTAAATGCATCTATGCGATTTCTCACGAAGATTTAGAGCGCAAAACGGATGTGAAAGCCAGCACGTACATTTTTGTCGCTTTGGGTTTAATGAAGCTACCAGAAAGGCCATTAAGTATGGCGCAGTTGTTAAGCTAGGTTGCGACCATCCGAATTACAACATGAGCGTTGTAATTCCCCTAAATCAGTTGGAATCGTTAAGAGAAGATTTGAATTACCTTTAAAAAGTTTGCGTAATTTTAAAGGCGGCCGTCAAAATATTAGCGATAGCCAAGCCAATCAAAATATACAAGGTATAACCCATGCCCATCACACGTTTGCGCAAATTATCCTTCAGCAAGCCTTGCGAATGTATCCAACGGCCAAACAAAAACGCTGTGCCAACCACGTGAATCACTAAAATTGGTGTGCCGTTATACTCAAGCAAAAACAATAAAACTATTGTAATCGGCATATACTCTGAGAAATTGCCATGCGCGCGAATAGCGCTTTCTAGCTCAAAATTACCACCATCACCTAGTTTAACGCGACATGCACGCCGCGTTTTAATGGTTTGCAGCGCTAGCCAAGCCATGAGCAACCCGCTTAGCCCCGCATAAATACTGGTGTGCATTAATAAACTCCTAAAAATGTAAATCCGATTTCAAATCATCCACATGCTCTAAACCCACCGCAACACGTACCAAGTTATCCTGAATTCCCGCTTCTGCTCGCGCCTCTGCCGTAATACGGCTGTGCGTGGTAGTAGCTGGATGTGTAATGGTGCTTTTTGCATCGCCTAAGTTTGCGGTAATGGAAATAAGCTCGGTCGCATCAATCAGCGCCCAAGCGGCTTCCTGAGCCGTTTGTCCGGCTTTGGGCTTCACTTCAAAGCTCACAATTCCGCCGCCGCTGCTTTGTTGTTTCATAGCCAATGTGTGTTGTGGATGCGAGCTTAAACCCGGGTAGTACACGCGCGCGACTTGCGGCTGTTTTTCAAGCCAAGTTGCCAATTCAAGCGCTTTGCGGGCATGTGCTTCCATACGCACATGTAGCGTTTCTAAGCCTTTTAAAAATACCCAAGCGTTAAACGCGCTCATGGTCACACCAGCCGTGCGCAAAAAACCGTACACTGGCTCCATTAAGACTTTAGAGCCAAGCACCGCACCGCCTAAGCATCTGCCCTGACCATCGATATATTTGGTCGCAGAGTGAATAATAATATCCGCGCCTAAATCTAACGGTTTTTGAATCGCTGGTGTACAAAAACAATTATCCACCACCAAATTCACGCCATTTTTATGTGCAATTTCTGCCAAAGCCGCAATATCGCACACTTCGGTGAGCGGATTGGATGGCGTTTCGACAAAAAACAGCTTGGTTTTTGAAGTAACAGCTGCTTGCCATTCGGATGGATTAGTCAGCGATACAAACGTCACCTGCAAACCCCAGCGCGCCAGAATGTTGCTGAACAATTGCACTGACGTACCAAAAATGCTGCGCGAGGCCACCACGTGGTCTCCAGCGCTACATAAACCCATAACGCAAGCTAATATGGCCGACATGCCAGTTGAAGTCGCTACGCATTGCTCTGCACCTTCCAGCGCCGCCAGTTTATTTTGAAACATGGTGACAGTTGGATTAGTAAAGCGTGAGTAAATATTGCCTGGCTCTGTGCCGCCAAAGCGCGCGGCGGCTTGCGCTGCACTTTTAAAACGAAAGCTTGAATTTAAAAATAAAGCTTCAGAATTCTCGCCGAACTCGCTCATCTCGCTGCCCGCACGGACAGATAATGTTTCTGGATGATATATTTTTTCAGTCATCGTAATTCTCTACTTAAATTAAAAATAGGCATTAACAACGGGCATTAAAAAACCCGTGATAGCACAAGGCTAAAACGGGTTTTTAGGACTCTCGCTTTAGCAGAATTTATTATGCGCTCGCAAGCTGAGTAAGGCTTTGTTTAAAGTTGGCCACTCAAATCAGCGCAACTAAATGGTATGCCTAACGATGTTAGACGTCAAGCGAATATTTAGGCTTCTGCAGGCTCTTCCGCGTCCTCATCACTGTCAATCAGGTTCAAATCCATCTGTGTGCTGCTATTGGCAGGCTTTTGCTTTTTATTCATGTCGCCGCGCGCGGCTTCGATTCTGTTCAAATACGCGGCATCCACGTCTCCCGTCACATACTTACCATCAAAACAGCTACAGTCAAAATCTTTAATTTTAGGATTGCTTAATTTAATATCTTCCACTAAATCGTCTAAACCTTGGTAAATCAAAGCATCTGCGCCGATTTCCTGACAAATTTCTTCATCGGTTCTACCCGTTGCCAATAGCTCATCCCTGCTAGGCATATCGATACCATATACGTTGGGAAAACGCACTGGTGGCGCTGCAGAGGCAAAATACACCTTATTCGCGCCCGCATCGCGCGCCATTTGCACGATTTGCTGCGATGTGGTGCCACGCACGATGGAATCATCGACCAGCAACACATTTTTACCTTTAAATTCTATGCCAATTGGGTTAAGCTTTTGACGCACAGACTTTTTGCGCAACGCCTGACCCGGCATAATAAAAGTACGACCAATGTAGCGATTTTTAATAAAGCCTTCACGATAATCTAACCCCAACGCAATGCCCACCTGTAATGCACTCGGTCGGCTGGTATCGGGGATAGGAATCACCACGTCAATCTTGAGATGCGACCATTCACGCTTGATTTTTTCGGCCAAACTTTTACCCATGTCCAAGCGCGTTTGATACACCGAAACGCCGTCAATGACAGAATCTGGCCGTGCCAAGTAAACATATTCGAAAATACAGGGGTTGAGTTTGGCACTTTCAGCACATTGGCGGCTGAAAAAATTACCCTCCATATCAATAAACACAGCTTCGCCAGGTGCTACATCACGAATCATTTTAAAGCCAAGCACATCTAGCGCCACGCTTTCGGAAGCCACGATATATTCCGTGCCTTTTTCCGTGTCTAGCTTGCCAATCACTAGCGGGCGGATGCCATTAGGGTCGCGAAACGCCAGCAAGCCGAAGTTGGCAATCATCGCGACAACAGCGTAAGCACCTTTGCAGCGTCTATGCACTCCTGCCACCGCGTCAAACGCCATATCAGTGTTCAGTACAGCATTTTTGGAAGTTTTTTCAATTTCGTGCGCCAACACGTTTAGCAACACTTCAGAATCTGAACTGGTATTAATATGGCGCAAATCTTGGCGGAACATTTCCGATTTTAATTGCTCAGAATTGGTAAGGTTGCCATTGTGACCAAGCACAATACCAAAGGGGGAGTTCACATAAAACGGTTGCGCCTCGGCCGCGCTAGAAGAACCCGCTGTCGGGTAGCGCACATGACCAATACCAACGTTGCCAACCAAGCTGCGCATGTGACGTGTGTGAAAAACATCTTTCACTAAACCATTATTTTTATGCATAAAAAACGTATTGCCATCACAAGTGACGATGCCTGCAGCATCTTGCCCGCGATGTTGTAACACCAGCAAACCATCGTACAACAATTGGTTGACTGGGTTTTTACCAACGATGCCTAAAATTCCACACATAAATTAATTAATGTCCTTAAGCAGTTTCGTTATTTTAAGCTAAGTTATTCATAAATTGTTAAGCATATTTAACATGCTTTGTGACTGTTTGCGGCAACAAAGGCAGCGCAGATTTTACCAAAGCCTCTAACGGCGGACTAAACATGGCATTAGTCCAACGCGCATCTTTGGGAAAACTGGTTAAGCCCGCCAAAAAAACCAACACACAAACAATCATGAGGCCGCGTGTAAAGCCAAAAAACGCACCTAAAAAACGATTCACCCAATTTAAGCCGATTTTCTTGATTAAACTTGAAAGCGCAATGGTGAGCAAACTTGCCACCACCAGAACACCAAAAAAAACAATCACATGCGCGGCTAATATTTTTAAAGACTCGGTTGGAATATCGGCTGGCAACAAGGGCAGAAGCTGCATTGCGTAAGTTTTCGCCACATAAATTGCCGCCAACCAGCCCACAATTGCCAACACTTCGCGCACTGCGCCGCGCATCATACTCACGATAATTGAAATGCCAATAATCAATAAAACTACATAATCAAAACTAGTCATCTAAACTGGTCATGCCGCTGCAAGTCGCATGGTTATTGGCTTACAACCATGCCCGTCAAACCCGCGTCTTTAATGTTTTCCAGCGCAATCGCCGCTTCATTTCTATCACTAAAAGTTTGTGTTTTTAAGCGAATTTTTTGACCTTTATCAGTGCTAATTTTTTCGGTTTGCGATTTGTAACCTAAATCACTCAATTTAACCTGCAGTTGCTTTACGTTGGCAGCATCTGAAAATACGCCGATTTGCACATAAAATTTGCCGCTTGGTAGTTTTGTGGCTGGCGCCGTTTCTGCCTTGCTGGCTACAGCTTCTGGGTCAGGCGTGACTGCCCCACTTTCAGGCTCTGCCACTTCAGGCGTTAATGTAATTGGCGGCTCTGTTGGCACAATACTGGAATCGAAATCTGATGTTTCTGGTTGCGTTTGTTCACTAGGTAACGTAATGGTGACTTGCTCTTGCGGCGAAGTCGTAGCACGATCTTTCAATATTATCGATAGCACAGGCACCATCACCAACACCAGCGCAATCGCGCCCACCAAGCGGCGGCGCGCACGTTTTTTTAAATTTAATTCTAGGTCGCTAGCGGGTGCTCTTTGCATGAATTTACCTTAAGTCATGAACTTTCAAATATGCGCTATCAATTAATCACGTAAGCCATTGAATTTGCTAGCAATAGCATCTGCCACCGTGTAAAACGAGCCAAACACGATTATTCTATCATTTTTAGCCGCATTTTTACAGGCAGAATCAATCGCAGCGCTAACCTCTACAAACAATTCCACGGGCGATTTTTTGGCATGTTTTAAAAGGATTTTTTGTAATTCGCTTGCCTTAGCGCCCCGCGGACTCTGAATATCCACCACAAACCATGCATCAATATCGCTCGACACTGCGCGAATGACACCTTCAATATCCTTGTCCGCCAACATGCCGAACACTGCCAACGTTTTTCCCGCACAAGCTGTTGATTGTAAATTTTGTACCAGCGATTTCGCCGCCTGCGGGTTATGCGCCACATCGACAATAATTTGCGGATTTGCATGAATTTGTTGAAAACGACCTTTTAATTTAACTGCCCTGAGAGCCGCATGGATATTGGTCTGCAGGGTAGGTAATATTTGGTTTAAATATCGCACTGCATGCACCGCACAAACCGCGTTATTGCGCTGAAAATCGCCCGTCAGCCCAAGATTTGGCAGCTGCAACTGCACATTGTCCGCAGAATATTGCCAGCCTTGCGCTGTTTTTTTCACCTGAAAATCACGATTGATTAGCTGCAAATTTGCACCAATTTTTGAAGCATAATCCAGCAAACTTTGCGGCGGATTTTCGTCGCCGCAAATCGCCAACTTACTGGTGCGAAAAACACCGGCTTTTTCAAAGCCAATTTTTTCGCGCGTTTCACCCAAATACTCCATGTGATCTAAATCAATCGCGGTGACAATGCTACAAGTCGGTTCAAAGCTATTCACCGCGTCCAGCCTGCCGCCTAGGCCAACTTCCAATATGACAATATCTAAGCTGCGAATATCCAAATTTTGACGGCAAAAATGCCACATTGCCGCCAACGTACCCATCTCAAAATAAGTGAGCGCCACATCGCCACGCGCCGCTTCTACCGCTGCAAACGCTGTGCATAAATCTTCATCAGAAATAGGCTGTAAATTAATGCTGACGCGTTCGTTATAGTCATTTAAATGCGGTGAAGTGTAGCAACCAACGCGATAGCCGCTATGCACATAGATCTGGCTGAGCATGGCGCAAACCGAGCCTTTGCCGTTAGTGCCAGCAACGGTAATAATGGGAAATTTTGGGTTTAATTGTAGCTTATCGGCGACAGCATTAACGCGATCCAAGCCCATGGCAATCGATTTTGGATGCAAAGCCTCGATGTAAGCCAACCACTCAGTTGCGGTGTTAGGCTTGGTTTGAGAGTTTGTCACGCTAGCGAAATTGAGTTAGACGGCTTTTGGCGTCCGCATTAGGTTGGACAAAATACTGGCTAATTTTTGGCGCATTTCGCGTCTATCCACAATCAAATCCACCGCGCCATGCTCTACCAAAAATTCAGCGCGCTGAAAGCCTTCTGGCAAGGTTTCGCGCACAGTTTGCTCAATGACGCGCGGTCCAGCAAAGCCAATTAAAGCATTAGGCTCAGCGATAATAATATCGCCCAACATGGCGAAACTGGCCGAAACACCGCCCATAGTGGGGTCAGTAAGAATCGAAATGTAAGGCAAACCGGCTTGCGATAATTTGGTCAGCGCAGCGCTGGTTTTGGCCATTTGCATGAGCGATAGCAAACCTTCTTGCATGCGCGCACCGCCACTGGCCGAAATACAAATAAACGGCGTTTTGTTTTTGATTGCCGCGTTAATGCCGCGCACAAAGCGCTCGCCCACCACCGCGCCCATCGAACCGCCCATAAACTTGAATTCAAACGCTGCCACCACTACCGCTAAACCATGAATTTTGCCTTGCATGACGATGAGCGCGTCTTTCTCGCCACCCTCTTTCTGCGCCGCTTTAATGCGGTCAACATAGCTTTTGCTGTCTTTAAATTTCAGCGGATCAATCGGCTCAACATTCGCGCCAATTTCAACGCGATTTTCTTCTGGGTCTAGCAGTTGGTTCAAACGTTCACGCGCGCTGATTCTATTGTGATGCGCGCATTTTGGGCAAACTTGTGCGTTGGCGTCTAAATCAGTTCTGTAAAGCACCGTCAAGCACGATTCGCACTTACTCCACAAACCTTCTGGTACATTCTTTCTTTGTGCAGAATCAACTACTCGCTTAATTTTTTGTGGAATTTTATCTAACCAGCTCATATTAAATCCTTAAGAATCTATTGCCGCACGCAATTCCTGCGTTAGTTGTGCAATATTCGATAATAAATTATCTTCGTTAGATTGCTCAATCGCAACCACCATGCGGCTTCCCACTACGACAGCATCAGAAAACTCGGCTACTTTTTTAGCTGTTGCAGCATCTTTTACACCAAAACCCACGCCTATCGGCAAGTTGGTTTTACTGCGAATTTCTGCTACACGCGCTTTCACTTCTTCAATATCCATATTGGCTGCGCCAGTCACGCCTTTTAACGACACATAATATAAAAAACCGCTAGCTTGATTCACAATTAGACTCACGCGCGTAGCGTCCGAAGTGGGCGATAATAAGAAAATGCTATCCATGCCATTAGCTTGTAAATCCGCAATAAAATCTTTGCATTCTTCAGGTGGATAATCCACCGTCAACACACCATCGATGCCCGCATTTTTAGCCGCTTGCGTGAACTTATCTCTACCCATCGCTTCGATTGGGTTGGCATAACCCATTAATATAATAGGAGTTTTTGTGTCTTTTTGACGAAACTCACTTACCATTTCCAGTACGTTTTTTAAACCCACTTTATGTTTCAGTGCACGTTCACTAGCGCGCTGAATCACTGGTCCATCAGCCATCGGGTCAGAAAATGGAATTCCCACCTCAATCATATCCGCACCGCTTGCCACCAAAGTGTGCAATATGTTCACCGTGTGTTTTGGGTGTGGATCGCCCGCAGTGATGTACGGAATTAAGGCTTTCTTATTATTGGCTTTGAGTGTGGAAAATACAGTTTGAATACGTGACATAAAGGCTTATAGAGTTATATTTGAAAGTTTTGCAACGGTGTTGATGTCTTTATCGCCGCGGCCTGAAAGATTAACCAAAATGATTTCATCTTTACGCATGGTTTTGGCCATTTTCTCCGCATAAGCCAAGGCATGGCTAGATTCCAGTGCAGGAATAATGCCTTCAGTGCGGCACAAACTGTGGAAAGCAGTCATCGCTTCATCATCAGTAATCGCCACATATTCAGCCCGCTTAATATCTTTCAACCATGCATGTTCCGGACCAACGCCAGGGTAATCTAAACCGGCTGAAATGGAATGTGTTTCAATGATGTTACCATCGCTATCCTGCATCAAATAGGTGCGATTGCCATGCAACACGCCAATTGGGCTATTCGCTGTGAGTGGTGCCGCGTGCATGCCAGTCTCCATGCCGTGACCAGCTGCTTCCACGCCAACTAGGCGTACATTGGGCACGTCGATATACGGATAAAAAATACCCATCGCATTAGAACCGCCACCTACACAAGCAACGATAGCATCTGGCTGATGCCCCACCATTTCCATCATTTGCACTTTGGCTTCGGTACCAATCACCGATTGAAAATCACGCACCATCATCGGGTAAGGATGTGGGCCCGCCACCGTACCGATAATGTAAAACGTGTTTTCAATATTGGTCACCCAATCGCGCATCGCCTCGTTAAGGGCGTCTTTGAGCGTTTTAGAGCCACTTTCGACTGGTACCACAGTTGCGCCCAGCAATTTCATTCTAAACACGTTAGGCGCTTGGCGTTTAACGTCCTCGCTGCCCATGTACACCACGCATTCTAAGCCCAAACGTGCCGCAATTGTCGCCGTCGCCACGCCATGTTGGCCTGCGCCCGTTTCGGCAATGACGCGTGGCTTGCCCATGCGTTTGGCCAATAAAGCTTGGCCGATAGTGTTGTTTACTTTGTGTGCTCCCGTGTGGTTTAAATCTTCACGTTTTAAGTAAATTTGCGCGCCACCTACTTTGTTAGACCAGCGCTCTGCGTGATAAATAGGGCTAGGGCGACCGACAAAATGTTTTAAATCGTAAGCAAACTCAGCTAAAAAGACGGGGTCATGACGGTATTTTTCATACATCACGCGTAGCTCTTCTAGAGCCTCAACCAAGGTCTCGGCTACAAAAATACCACCGAACTGGCCAAAATGTCCGCGCTCGTCGGGCATGTCATATTGTTTATTATCAAAGCCTTGCATTACTCACTCCTTGCATGAATGCAGCGATTTTCGCTGCATCTTTTATTCCCTTGCTGGCTTCCACGCCACCACTGATATCTACCGCATAAGGCTGTACCTGTTGAATTGCTTGTCCCACATTATCAGCACTTAAGCCGCCTGCCAGAATAACTGGTTTAGTCAGGTTTTTTGGGATTAAATTCCAATCGAAAGTTTGTCCCGTACCACCAAACGCAGACTCACTATGCGCGTCTAATAGCAACGCTTTTGCACTACTAAACTCAACATCATATTGTAACAAATTTGTGCCCGCTTTAACGCGGATTGCCTTGTAATATGGCAATTTTATTTGCTCACACTCGCCAACTGTTTCGTCGCCATGAAATTGTAAAATATCAAGCCTCACATTGGACAACACTACTTCAATTTCTGCTTTTGGCGCATTAACAAATAAGCCAACTACACTCACAAATGGTGGAATCGCCGCGACGATTTTTTGCGCTTGCTCAATACTTACACAACGCGGACTTGGCGCATAAAACACCAAACCAATCGCATCTGCGCCAGCATTGACGGCGCTTATAGCGTCTTCTACACGCGTAATGCCACAAATTTTTACTCGAGTGCGTTTCGTTTTTTCCATATTGTATAAGCGTAGCTGAAACAAGGTGTGTTGTCAGTTAAATCAGCGCCAAAGTACGTTTTGTATTGGGCAAATCAAACTTTGCATCATAGACCACTCCCACCAAATATAAGCCATTCGGGGAAAATGTCGGTGGAGAAAGCGTACGGTCTTTTTGCGTTAGCAATTCTTTTATAAATTCGGGCGAATGTTTGCCATTGCCCACATAAATTAATGCGCCGACCATATTGCGAACCTGATGATGCAAAAAGGCATTAGCAGAAAAGTTAAAAATAATAAACTCGCCATGCGCTTTAATTGATGCTACTTGCAGGTTTTTAACTGGCGATTTCGCTTGGCACTCACTGGCGCGAAAAGCGCTAAAATCGTGCTCGCCACGCAAATAGGCAATACCTTCTTGCATAGCAGAAACGTTCAAAGGTAAATGATACCAACCCGCCTGTTGTGCTTTAATGGCGGGCGCTGTGGCCTGGTTCGCTAGTAAGTATTGGTAACTGCGTTGCGTTGCTGAAAAGCGCGCATGAAATTGATTATCAACAATTTTTGTCCAAAGCACACGAATATTCTCTGGCAAAAATGCATTTACACCGCGCACCCAAGCGCTATCTGGGCGAATGGTTTCGGTGTCAAAATGCACCACTTGCATCATAGCGTGAACCCCAGCATCGGTGCGGCCTGCAGCGTGTATGCGAATTTCGTGTTCTGCAATACTTTTAATTGCTTTCTCTACGAAATCTTGCACGCCACATGCGCCAGTTTGGCTCTGCCAGCCGCAATATGGCGCACCATCGTACTCAACCCCAAGTGCGATACGCATTAGAAAACCACACTGAAAGTAAGAAAAACTATTAGTAACATAATCACCAAATAATCAGCCAAATTAAATTGCGGTACTTTAAAGGCAACTTCAATTTCATCACTATCTTGATTCGACTTTATATTGGTCATTTCTTTCAATCGGCTAGATAAATCTTGACGCACACGGTTGTCGCGCTGCTGCTCCACATAATTCAGCGTAAGCCATAACCGCGCTGCAAAACGCTCCACTTCAAAACCCAAGTATTTGAGCGGAGAAAAAATAAAATAAAAGCCAGATATAAGCTGCTGCCTAGTATTCGCAGCCAAAATCAAAGATAAAGCCGCCAGCATCAATGCGATTCTTAAAATTTGTGTAAGGCCCGCTGTAAAACCTTCGTAAGTTGGACTGATTGCGAATGGCCAATTAGCTAAATGTTCGCCTGGCGTGTTGAAGGAAAAAATGAGAATCATCGCCAGAAATAACCAATTGAATTTTTTTATTGTGCGCAAAAATTGCTGTACCTTAGTGTATAGAATGATTGTTATAAAAAATAATAATGAGGCAATTAATACATTTAAATTCAATTGATTAACAATGATTGCTAATAAAAAAAAGCTGAGCAGTTGTGTAATAACGTTTATTGCAAACATAGCGGCATTTTATTCGAATTTAACTAAAATGATTAGCGGAAAATAAAAAACCGAGCCTAAGCTCGGTTTTTATATATAGCACTTGTTAAGCCAGTTTTGCCAATAGTTCTTCAGCACGCTTACGCTGACCAGTGCCACCTTCTTTAATTACTTCATCTAACAGTTCTTTTGCGCCTTCTTTGTCATCCATTTCAATATAAGCCGCCACTAAATCTAATTTGGTTTCAACTTCAATCGGCTCTTGTGCTGAGGATGCTGATTTTTCAACTATAGGGGCAATGTCCTCCAAATTAGCCACTTCAGCAACATTATCTACTTTGTCATTTAATTCCAAATCAATCGTTGTTAAATCAAATGCGTTTGGCTCACGCACATCTGTATCTTTAAAACTAGCAGCTTCTGGCTGTATAGTGTGCACGTCAAAACTAAAATTATTTGTAATGCCAGACGCAGACTCTATGACTTCGTCACTAATATCTAGCACACCCTCCGCCTGTGGCGCGTCTATTTGCGGAAATTCTAGATTACCTGAAGTCATTTCGCCGAATGTAGATGAATCGGCAGCCTCAGACATCGCTTCTGGCATGAACTGCGGTGCTTGAAATGTTGAAACATCCAAACTAGGCATTGTATTACCAAACGATTCTGCAGCCTGCGCAGGCGCTTCTGTAACAGGATTTAAGTCGCCCAAATTAAAATCCATACCCGCGTCAGCAGGCGTTTCTGTTACTGCAGAAGCAACCAAGTCTTCAGATTCTGATTTTCCTAAATCCATGTCAAGCTCATTGCTTACGCCAGTTGGGACGAAACCTTGCGTCAAGGTATCATTATCAAATGAGAAATCTAAATCTTTTTCTGCTGCTAGGGGTGAATCTGAGAAGTCGTTAGCGTCTAATTTATCGTCTGTTTTGTCTTGTTGCGTAATATCTTCTGGGGCTTTAGCTTCAGTCTCCATGACTTTAGCATCAGTCCCAGCAGGTTTACTACCAGCTTGATATAGTGGATTGTTCGGCTCTAACTTAATACCAATTTCTGCCACTTTCGCCCAGGTTGGATCTTCTGTGCCCAGCGTGGTGTATAGCTCGCCAGAAATTGTCTCGAACGCCGACATGTTTTTACTTGCGGCATACATTTCTAGTAGCTTCAAATGCAATTCATAACGTTTTGGCTCTTTAGAAATTGCATCTTTTAAGATTTCTTCCGCTTGCGCATCACGCCCATAGGCCATGTAAACTTCCGCTTCCGCAATCGGATCAACATCGTTAGTGTCTATCATGCCACCATTAGCGCTTTGAGAGAAATCAGTTAAAAATGATGTATCGCCAGTATCTACGCTTGCGCTTGCGGTGTTGCCGAATACCGTATTGGCTTTCAAGCCGCCTGAAGTCATGATACCTTGTTCAAAATCAGCCAGACTTTTTTCGCGTTTTTTACGTAAATATAACCAACCGCCTCCTAACAAAGCTAGCAAGCCACCAGCTGGTGCAAGAATACCTAAGTCTAGACTGTCTAACATACCGCTCAACAAACCTTGCTCTGGGGCTGGCTCAGGCACTGGTGCTTGCTTTACCTTAGGTTTTTCAGCAGGCGTCGTTGCTTCTGGTTTTGCTGACTCTGTCGCGACAGGTGCAGCTTCCATAGGCTTATCATTTGGCACTTCAGCCGAAGGCTTTACGGCATTCGCCTCTGCTGCGCTCTTGTCCGCTGCAGCTTGCGCTTCAGCCTGTTTTTGCAAATCTGCCATCGCGCCATTTTTCATCGCTAAAAGCTTTTGCATATCTTCAATTTGTTTTTCTAACGAAGCAGTTCTATCTTGTGCTTCTTTTACGCTTTTTTCACGCGCTGTGGCTTCTTCTTGTAAGGCAGTAATTTTATCTTGTAACGATTTGATATTTTCTGCACTCGCTTTTGCCGCCGCCGCATCTCCAGCAGAAAGTTTTACGACATCTTTTGGCCCAGTGGCCGCTGGCATTGATTTATCTTCTGCAGCACTTTTAATTTTACCACCTGCCGACTGCGTACTTGCTTCCGAGTCAGTTGGCGTAGCGTCTGCCACCATGCCCGCTAATTTATTGCGATAAGCATTCCAATCGGCGGTTTGAACTTTGATTTCGCTAGAAGCCTCTTTACGCGTTATTGCGTTTAACTCTTCTTCTGAAGGCGGACGAATGATTTGCCCTACCTTAAGTCTATTCATATTGTTGCTTTGGAAGGCGTCTGGATTCGCCTGATACAAGCCAACTAGCATCTGCTCAAGACTAATACCTTCTGGCTTCATTTCGCGGGCAATTTTACCTAAAGTATCACCGCTTTGCGTCAAATGCTCTTGACCCGAAGCATCCCCAGCTGGCATCAGCTCTTGATTTGCCACATCGGCAACAGGTTTAGCAGTACTTTTTTTACTGGTTTTTTTTACAGTTGATGGCGCAGTTGCCATCGATTCATTATTAGTATTGTTTTGACTGGCAGCATTCTCGCTGGGCATGTTCTCGCCAGCACTTATCACGGGCGCTTGTGCAGTTTGTGCGCTTGCATCAGCCTCACCAGTGTAGCCTGGCGGATCTAACAACACGGTGTATTCGCGTAATAAGCGACCAGATGCCCAATCGACTTGAATGAGCATATCCAAAAACGGCTCACTGATAGGCTGAGCCGATTTAAGTTTTAAAATGGGGGCACCAGCAGCGTTTTTGGCAACATCAACCTTGATAGTGCTATGTGAGGCTGGTTTTTCAATGCCTTGAATCGCATAAGCTTCTTCAGACGCGACTGCAGCCGTAATGCTACTCATCTCCTCAGGTGTTACCGAGATTAATTCTATATCTGCTTTAAGTGGTTCACCCAGTCCTGACATGACATTGAGTCTGCCCAAGCCCGCAGCAAACACTGAAATTGGCACCAACGCCATGCATAAGGCAACGGTTATTCGCTTTAATTTTGAGTTATGCACTATTCCACCCTTATTATACTAAAATCTTGCAATAACAAAAATAACATCAATCAGTTAGAGATGCAAGCTCATAACACACATTATATTCAGTAGCTATGTGATTGTAAGTGAATAGTGTTGGTTTTTTTCAACGATTTCACCAAACAGCCACGTTTTAGTGTGTAGTCAGTATACGCAACATGCGGCGCAACGGCTCTGCAGCACCCCAAAGTAGCTGATCACCTACCGTAAATGCTGATAAATACTCATTACCTATATTCAATTTACGTAAACGCCCGACTGGCACATTTAGTTTACCTGTTACGGCTGCAGGCGTCAGCTCGCGCATGCTGGCTTGGCGCTCGTTAGGAATGACTTTTGCCCAAGCGTTTGCCTCAGCCAACATTTGGTGTATTTCATTTAACGGTACATCTTTTGTTAACTTGATAGTAAGAGCCTGACTGTGGCAGCGCATCGCGCCTACCCTCACGCACAGGCCATCGATAGGAATTGGCTTGTCGCTTCGGCCTAATATTTTATTAGTCTCCACGCCGCCTTTCCATTCCTCTTTGCTTTGACCGTTGCCTAAATCACTGTCTATCCACGGAATCAAGCTACCCGCCAACGGCACGCCAAAGTTTGCTGTTGGAAACGAGGCATCGCGGAGAGCTCCCGCCACTTCGCGGTCGATATCCAATATCGCCGAAGCTGGATCCTTTAAAAATTCGCTGGCAACTCTGTGAGCCTTGCCCATCTGGTTGAGCAACTCACGCATATTCTGTGCACCCGCGCCAGAAGCTGCTTGGTAAGTCATAGAGGTCACCCACTCAATTAAATTGGCTTTAAATAAGCCATTCAACGCCATTAGCATGAGTGAAACTGTGCAATTACCACCCACCCAAACTTTTCCACCTTTAGCTAGCGCATTCTCAATCACTTGCATATTCACTGGGTCGAGAATAATCACTGCCTCTGCGCTCATTCTAAGCGTTGAAGCTGCATCTACCCAATGCCCAGCCCAGCCTGCAGCTTTTAATTTAGGGAATATATCGCTGGTGTAATCACCACCTTGGCAGGTAACGATGATGTCCATTTTTTGCAGTTCGATAATGTTGTTGGCATCTTTTAGCGCAGGCGCATCTTTGCCCACTTTTGGCGCAGCGCCGCCGGTTTGCGAAGTCGTGAAAAATTGCGGCTCAATAAGCGCAAAATCATTTTCTTCCATCATGCGCTGCATGAGCACACTGCCCACCATGCCACGCCAACCAACAAATCCAACCCTTTTCATCATTTCTCGCTTCCAAACTCAATCATTATTGTGTTGACTTTTTAATCGCCTCACCCGCTTTTTCAACATCTTGACCAACACCATGCACCGTGTTGCAAGCCGCTAAATTAAAAGCCACCAGCGCTAATGCAAACAATACGACCATCATCTTTTTTGTCATCATATTTCCTATAATTCTAAGTTTTTTTAATCACGAAAATTGCCAAATTTCAGTGGAAAATCCGTCACATTTTTCTTCACAAACGCAATTGCATCCTGCAACATATCACGCTTGGCGCCATTCACCCGCACTTCGTCACCCTGAATGCTCGCTTGTACTTTCATACCAGAATCTTTAATCAATTTAGCAATACGCTTAGCAAGCTCAGCGTCAATACCAGCACGAATTTTCAGCTCTTGCTTGACTTTATTTCCGCCAATTTTTTGGACATCTTTGTGCTCCAAGCGCTTGGTAGAATCTGGCTCTTTTTTCTCCATGCCTGGCAACAAAATATCTTTAATTTGGTCAAGCTGAAAATCGTTATCACCGAAGAGCGTGATCGAATTGTCTTTTTCATTCAGCTCAACTTTGGCAGAAGTGCCTTTAAAGTCATAGCGATTAGTAATTTGCTTACCCGCGGTATCAATCGCATTTTTTAATGCGACCATATCAACTTCAGAGGAAATATCAAAGCTTGGCATATCAAGTCCCTTTAATACTAAATAACTTTGGATTATACACACTGCCCTAAAAGCCAATATCTATGAGGCTTCCAGGAAGTCTATTTTACTCAAAGTGGCAAACATAATCGAGCGTTTCTGTTACCTCAATATCAAAACTTGAGTTACCTGGCACGGTAAACTTCTCGCCCGCGCCATAAGCTTTCCAGTTTTCTTCGCCTTTTAAACGTACTTTGCAGCTACCCAAATTAATCTCCATAAGCTCGGGCGCTTGCGTGTTAAACGTCAGCGAGCTCGGGAAAATCACGCCGATGGTACTGCGCGTGCCATTTGGAAACATCACCGTATGACTCACGCATTTACCATCAAAGTAAACGTTGGCTTTCTTTTTTACACTTACATTATCAAATTGTGCCATTTTTAATCCTCATATTTTCTATACGTTAAGTATTTTATATATTACTGCGTCGCCAAGACGATTTGGTCACCCATCTCGCTGCAACTTACTTTTTTCATGCCAGCCTCAAAAATGTCACCTGTGCGATAACCATCAGCTAGCACTTTTTTCACTGCATTTTCGATACGTTGTGCGGTCGCTTCATTGTCAAACGTATAACGTAACATCATCGCGGTAGAAAGTATCGTCGCGATTGGATTCGCCAAGTTTTTGCCCGCAATATCAGGCGCAGAACCGTGCGAAGGCTCGTATAAACCCTTTTTTGTTTCATTCAACGAAGCCGAAGCCAGCATTCCGATTGAGCCAGTGAGCATCGAAGCTTCGTCCGACAAAATGTCACCAAAAATATTGCCTGTTACCATCACGTCAAACTGTTTCGGGTTGCGAATCAGCTGCATGGCGGCGTTATCTACATACATGTGCGTTAACTCAACCTCTGGATATTCTTTGGCTACGTCAATGACGATTTCTTTCCAAAATTCAGTGGTTTCAAGCACGTTAGCTTTATCCACAGAGCACAGCTTTTTGTTACGTTTCATCGCGATATCAAACGCCACATGCGCAATGCGGCGCACTTCAGACTCCATATACACCATGGTGTTATAGCCTTCGCGCTCACCATGTTCATTCACGCGCATACCACGCGGTTGGCCGAAATAAATATCACCGGTGAGTTCGCGCACAATCATAATATCCAAGCCTGAAACTACTTCTGGCTTCAAGGTTGAAGCATTAGCGAGCTCAGGAAACAGTACCGCTGGGCGCAGATTTGCAAATAAACCTAAATCTTTGCGAATACCCAACAGACCGCGCTCTGGGCGCAATGGTCGATCTAAATTATCGTACTGCGGACCACCAACCGCGCCAAGCAACACAGCATCTGCATCGCGACAGATTATTTGCGTAAACTCTGGATATGGATGACCATACTGATCATACGCTTGGCCACCTAATGGCGCTTCTGTAAACTCCAAAGGCATGCCTTCTTTTTTCAATACATTTAAGACGCGAAGCGCTTGCGCGATAATTTCTGGCCCAATGCCGTCGCCTGGCAAAACTGCGATTTTCATTCAAACTTCCTTTTATTTAGATAAATAACCAAGGTTGTGACGATTGATGTTTGGTTTCAAATGCTTTAATTTTATCCGCGTGCAAAAGCGTTAAACCAATTTCGTCCAAGCCATTGAGCAAATTATGCTTAGATGTCGCGTTGATTTCAAAACCAAAAGATTCGCCAGATGGCAGCGTAACGGTTTGTGACGGTAAATCCACACCCAATTTATAGCCAACATTTTCTTGGCATTCTTTAAATAACTTATCCACCATCACGTGGCTAGCAACAATCGGCAACATGCCATTTTTATAGCAATTATTAAAGAAAATATCGGCAAAACTGGCGGCAATAATTACGCGAAAACCATAATCTTCAATCGCCCAGGGGGCATGCTCACGGCTTGATCCACAACCAAAGTTTTCACGTGCTAGCATAATTTGCGCACCTTGATAACGCGGCTGATTCAGCACAAAACTGGAATTAAGTGGGCGCGTGCTACAGTCCATTCCTGGCTCGCCGTGGTTAGTATAGCGCCATTCATCGAACAAATAAGGACCAAAACCAGAACGTTTAATCGATTTCAAAAACTGTTTTGGAATAATCGCGTCGGTATCAATATTGGCGCGGTCTATCGGGCAAACTAAGCCGTTTAATTGGGTAAATACTTTCATTTTTCATTCCTTTTACAAGCTGCGCACATCAACAAAATGTCCTGCAATCGCCGCAGCAACGGCCATGGCGGGACTAACTAAATGTGTGCGCCCACCCTGGCCTTGGCGGCCTTCAAAATTGCGGTTTGATGTAGATGCGCAACGCTCCCCTGGACTTAATCTGTCGGCGTTCATAGCTAAACACATGCTGCAACCTGGCTCGCGCCATTCAAAACCTGCGTCTAAAAATATCTTATCCAAACCTTCTTCTTCAGCTTGACGCTTGACGATACCAGAGCCTGGCACCACCATTGCCAACGCGATGCTACTGGCGACTTTTTTGCCTTTTGCCACAATGGCTGCGGCACGCAAGTCTTCAATACGCGAATTAGTGCATGAGCCAATAAATATTTTATCAAGCTTAATTTCTTCAATTGGCGTATTTGCAGTTAAGCCCATGTACTTTAAGGCGTTTTCAATGCTAGTACGTTTAGTTGCATCCTTCTCCTGCTTTGGGTCTGGCACGCACCCACCAATCGGCACTACTTGTTCAGGCGATGTACCCCAAGTCACTTGCGGCTCAATTTTTTCGCCATGCAATTCTACCACCGCATCAAATACCGCGTCAGGTTCAGTATGCAAAGTGCTCCAGTAGGCCACGGCGTTGTCCCAATCCGCACCTTTTGGCGCGTACTTGCGGTCGCTTAGGTAAGCCACGGTTTTTTCATCTGGCGCGATAATGCCTGCACGCGCACCTGCTTCAATCGCCATATTGCAAATAGTCATGCGGCCTTCCATCGAAAGCGCACGTATCACTTCGCCGCCAAACTCAATCGCAAAGCCATTACCACCCGCCGTGCCGATTTTGCCGATAATGGCCAAAGCGACATCTTTGGCGGTAATGCCAGCGCCTAATTTGCCATCAACTTTTACCAACATGCGCTTAGATTTTTTAGCAATTAAGGTTTGTGTCGCCAATACATGCTCAACTTCCGACGTGCCAATACCGTGCGCCAACGCACCAAATGCGCCGTGTGTGCTGGTATGTGAATCGCCGCAAACTACGGTCATGCCAGGCAAAGTCGTACCTTGTTCTGGGCCAATCACATGGATAATGCCTTGATTGATATTTTTAAACGGGAAATATACCAACGCGCCAAATTCCTTGATGTTGCTATCAAGCGTCTCCACTTGCAGACGTGAAACTGGGTCTTCGATGCCTTTATCCCAATCTTTAGTCGGCGTATTGTGGTCAGGATTCGCCACAATACTGCTGTTACGCCATGCCTTGCGACCCGCCATACGCAAGCCTTCAAAGGCTTGCGGGCTGGTGACTTCATGCACCAAATGTCGGTCGATGTAAATCAAGCATGTGCCGTCTGCATCTTCATGCACCACATGCGAATCCCATAATTTATCGTAAAGCGTTTTTCCTGCCATGCCCCTACTCCTTCAAAAATCTTTCTAAATTTTACTTTTACGCATCGCGCATTAATTTGTATTCAATCGCATCCAGCATGGCACGCCAAGATGCTTCAATAATGTCTGTGGAAACGCCAACTGTCGTCCATGACGTTTGACTGTCCGCCGATTCAATCAGCACGCGCACTTTGGCGGCCGTAGCCTTGTCAGAATCTAGCACGCGCACTTTATAATCAATCAGCTTCACATCTTTAATCGCAGGGTAAAAACGCTCCAGCGCCTTACGCACTGCCTTATCCAGCGCATTCACTGGGCCATCGCCTTCAGCAACCGTCGTCTCTTCTTGCTCGCCCACCGCAATCCTAATGGTCGCAGTAGAATTGATCCCATCCACAGAAGGCGCATGCGTGCTGACCTTGTATTCTTTTAGCGTAAACAATGGTCGATGCTTACCCAGCAACCTGTGCACTAAAAGCTCAAATGAACTCTCTGCACTCTCAAATTGGTAACCTTCGTGCTCTAACGTTTTTAGATGCTCCAAAATACGTTTGGTTTCAGGCGAATCCTTGTTCAACGACGTATCTACCGCATTAATCTTGGCCAGCAAAGCACTGCGCCCTGCTACTTCAGACACCAAAATATGCCGCACGTTGCCAATTTGCTCGGGGTTAATGTGCTCATAAGAAATCGGGTTCTTACTCACCGCATCAATATGCATGCCGCCCTTGTGCGAAAAGGCGTCATTGCCCACGTACGGCGCTTTTTCATTAAACGGCATATTAGCGATTTCATTCACAAATCGCGCGGCGGAAGTCAGCGCTGCTATGTTGGCTTGCGGAATACAATTTAAGTCCAATTTCAGCTGCAAATTCGGAATAATCGAACATAAATTTGCGTTGCCACAACGCTCACCGATGCCGTTAATCGTGCCTTGCACCTGCACCGCTCCCGCTTGCACAGCCGCGATGGAATTAGCGACCGCCATCTCGCAATCATTATGACAATGAATGCCCACTTGCACATTAGAATTATCTAGCGCTACAAATTTCGCCACTACTTTTTTGGTGATTTCCGACACTTCATTCGGAAACGTCCCGCCATTGGTATCGCACAGGCACAAGACGCTAGCACCCGCATCCGCCGCCGCTTGCAGCGTTTTCATGGCATAGTCTGGATTGGCTTTATGGCCATCAAAAAAATGCTCAGCGTCAAATACCACTTCCTTACCCTGACTCACCAAATAAGCCACGGTATCGGCAATCATATTTAGATTTTCATCCAAAGTTGTGCGCAAAATATCGGTGACTTGATAATCCCAACTCTTACCGAAAATCGCCACCGCCGCGGTATTAGCGCTCAATAACGACTGCAAATTTCTGTCTTCTGCGGCACTTGCACCCACTTTGCGCGTGCTGCCGAACGCGATAATTTTCGCATGCTTTAATTTAAGCGCACTGACCTGCTTGAAGAATTCCAAATCTTTCGGATTCGAGCCAGGATTACCCGCTTCGATATAACCAATCCCCAACTCGTCCAGACGCTGGACGATTTTGAGTTTATCTTCCACCGTGAAGGAAACACCTTGAGCTTGCGCACCATCGCGCAAGGTGGAATCATAAGCAATTACTTGATTTTTCATTACAAAATTTACTTTTTACGATTTCGCAAATTCGCTGCAATGCGCATCCGTAATGCATTGAGCTTGATGAAGCCACCTGCGTCACGCTGGTCGTAAGCGCCCGCATCATCTTCAAATGTAGCAATGCTAGAATCAAATAATGAGTCCGTTTTGCTATCTCGCCCCGCCACAATCACGTTGCCTTTGTATAGTTTTAGGCGCACCCAACCATTCACTGATTTTTGTGTATGATCAATCAGTGTTTGCAAGGCTAGGCGCTCTGGGCTCCACCAATAACCGTTGTAAATCATGCTGGCGTAGCGCGGCATTAAATCGTCCTTCAAATGCGCGACCTCTCTATCCAACGTAAGGCTTTCAATCGCCCGATGCGCCTTCAGCATAATCGTGCCGCCTGGGGTTTCGTAACAACCACGCGATTTCATGCCGACGTAGCGATTCTCTACCAAATCCAATCTGCCAATACCATGTTTACCGCCAATTTTATTCAAATACGCTAATAAATCATGCGGTTTCATGGCCTCGCCGTTTAATCTTACTGGGTCACCACTCACATATTCAATATCCAAATACTCAGCCGCATCTGGCGCTGCTTCTGGTGAAACGGTCCAACGCCACATACTGTCTTCTGCTTCAGCAGCAGGGTTTTCAAGGTGCCTACCTTCGTAAGAAATATGTAACAAATTGGCGTCCATGCTATACGGGCTACCACCTTGCTTGTGCTTCATCTCTACAGGGATGTTATTTTTTTCCGCATAGCTCATCAGTTTTTCGCGGCTGAGCAAATCCCACTCGCGCCATGGCGCAATAATTTGGATATTCGGATTTAAGGCATAAGCACCCAACTCAAAGCGCACTTGGTCGTTGCCTTTGCCCGTCGCACCGTGTGAAATAGCATCAGCCTTGGTTTCTGCCGCGATTTCAATTAAACGTTTGGCAATGAGTGGCCGCGCAATCGAGGTGCCAAGCAAATACTCGCCTTCGTACACCGTATTAGCGCGAAACATGGGGAACACAAAATCGCGCACAAATTCCTCGCGCAAATCGTCGATATATATCTCTTTTACACCTGCCGCTTTAGCCTTGCTTCGCGCAGGTTCCAGCTCTTCACCCTGACCTAAATCAGCAGTGAACGTCACCACTTCACATTTGTATTCGTCTTGCAACCACTTCAAAATCACGGAGGTATCTAAACCGCCAGAATAGGCCAAAACGACTTTTTTAACTGTGCTCATAAAACCTATATTCCCAATTCAACTAAACTCTAAATAAATCAAAAGCGACCAACACACTCACAAAACCAATTATACTTAAGCCAGCAATAAATAATCCATCAGCAATTCGTTCAAACTTGTCAGAGTTTCTCTTATGTCGTATCGTCCAATAAGACAACCAGATGCTAGCCAAAAAAATCAATGTATCAATCGCCATCAAGTCATCCGCCCACGGCGATATGGCGTTTTTTGGCACCAATTGCACCAAAGAAATAACAGTTACGCATACACCAACCATTGTGGCTGAAACAGGTAAAATATGATTGCTAATATTTTCAGAAGCCATTTACTTAACTAGACCCAGTAACAAATACTCCATCAGTGCCTTTTGCACGTGTAGCCTGTTTTCTGCTTCGTCCCACACCACAGATTGCGCGCCATCAATCACATCTGCGGCGACCTCCTCACCACGATGTGCGGGCAAACAATGCATAAATAACGCGTCTTTTGCGGCGATTTTCATCATGTCCGCATCCACTTGCCAATCGGCAAAGTCTTTTAGACGCTCTTCATTTTCTGCTTCAAAACCCATGCTGGTCCACACGTCCGTCGTCACCAAATCCGCGCCACGCGCGGCTTCCATCGGGTCGGCAAACTCTTCGTAATGATCGTGTCCATACAAATTAGCACGCTCTTGCTCAACTTCATAACCGGGTGGCGTAGAGACATGCACGTTAAAATCTAGCACCTCAGCCGCTTGTAGCCAAGTGTTGCAAACGTTATTGCTATCGCCAATCCACGCCACGGTTTTGCCTTTGATTGAGCCTTTGTGCTCAATGTAAGTGAAAATATCCGCTAAAATCTGGCAAGGATGATATTCGTTAGTGAGGCCGTTAATCACTGGTACGCGGGAATTATCGGCGAAACGCTCAATAATTTCTTGTTCAAAAGTCCGAATCATCACAATATCTGACATGCGCGAAATCACTTGCGCGGCATCCTCTACTGGCTCGCCGCGACCGAGTTGTGAATCTTGTGTATTCAAATAAATCGCCGAACCGCCTAATTGTTGTATGCCCGCCTCAAAACTCAACCTTGTCCGCGTACTAGCTTTTTCAAAAATCATCACCAAGGTTCTGTCTTGCAAGGGCCAATATTGTTTGTAGCTTTTAAATTGACCCTTTATCCACGCGGCTCGCGCGAAAATATGATTTAACTCATCTGTCGTTAAATCGTTAAACTGCAAAAAATGTTTAATTGAAGCCATAAATTACTTGTTTAAAAAAGTCTTAATCAAAGCAGCCAGGCGCGTTGCAAGCTCATTCGCCTCGGCTTGGTTGATGATTAAAGGCGGCAATAAACGTACCACTTTTTCTGCGGTCACGTTAATCAACAATTTATCTTCTAATGCCATTTTCACCAAATCAGCGCACGACCTATCCAACTCAATGCCTATCATCAAACCCGCATTGCGAATCACCACAGCGTTAGTCGCACCACTTAATGCACTGCGCAAATGATCGCAAATTAAATCGCCCATTTGCTGCGCGTTTTCGCGCAGTTTTTCTTCTTCTATCGCTTTTAGTGTCGTCAAGCCAGCTGTGGTTGCCAGCGGGTTGCCGCCAAAAGTTGAGCCATGTTTGCCAGGCGCAAATACTTCGGCTGCCGCGCCTTTGGCCACGCACGCGCCTATCGGCACGCCAGAACCCAAACCCTTCGCTAGCGTCATCACATCTGGCACCATGCCCGTGTGCTGAAAGGCAAACCATGTGCCTGTGCGACCAATGCCCGTTTGCACTTCGTCCAACATCATCAACCAGCTGTTATCGTCGCATATTTTGCGCAAGCCTTGTAAATAGCTCGCCATATCCGATGGAATATGTACGCCGCCCTCGCCTTGGACTGGCTCGACTAAAATCGCCACCACATTATTTTTGCGTGATGCAATTTGTTTCACCGCATCTACATCATCATACGGCACACGGATAAAACCTGAAACCAGTGGCTCAAAGCCTGCTTGCGCTTTACGATTTCCCGTCGCCGAAAGCGTGGCCATGGTGCGGCCGTGAAACGAGCGCTCCATGACGATAATTTCTGGTGCTTCGATGCCTTTGTTGTGCCCGTAAAGCCGTGCCAGTTTAATGGCAGCTTCATTCGCCTCACAACCCGAGTTGCAAAAAAACACTTTATCCATACCTGAAATTTCAGCCAATTTATCAGCCAAAACTTCTTGCTCAGAGATGTTGTATATATTCGAAACGTGTATTAGTTTTGCTACTTGTGCGCTCAATGCTTGCACCATTTTTGGGTGCGCATGGCCAAGCCCATTCACCGCCACGCCTGCTAACGCGTCAAGATATTTGTTACCGTCTTTATCCCACAGCCACACACCCTCACCATGCGTGAAAGTAATTGGCTGCCTGTTATATGTATTCATCAAATGCGACATAAATTTACTCTAAACTTAAAAAGAAAAACGGCGGCTAAGGCCGCCGTTTTAGCCTTAAATCTGACTAAAAACCAAGTGCTGCGCGATGACTTAATCCGTTTGCCATAAAAAATAGCATTGGAATTGAAAGCATCATGTTAGTACGCGATGCCAACATGGTCACTCGGCGTGCTTTAGCTTTCTCATCATCTGTAGCTGGCACAATGCCCAAAATTTTCTTTTGATTTGGCCAGATAAAATGCCAAACGTTAATCAACATAATCGTGCCCAGCCAAGCGCCAATACCAATAGCTTCCATGCCATTGCGCAACATAAATGCATCCATAAAGCCAGCACCCAATAAAGCCGCACCTGCTAACCAAGTCACAACGGCCGCCCAGCGAAACCACAACAGTGCACGTGGCGCTACATGCTTAGTGATACCAGCGGCGCTACCATCTGCAGCAGCATCTTTAAGCGCAGCCATTTGCACCAAATTAAAATAGTACAGCAAGCCAATCCATGTAATACCCGCTAGTAAGTGAATCCAACGCGCCAAACCTGACATTAGTTCCATGTTAAACCCCAGCCACCAAAAAATTTTTCAAAAAGAACACCAATACCAAGGTCAGTATTAGTCCAGAAATAATCGTTCCCGCTACTGATTCTAATGGATTTTTCATTGCAAGCACTCCTAAATAAATTTTATTGATTTAATTAGCTGGGAGATTAGCGCAAACGCCTCGATTTAGCAAGGTTTTGTGCACAAAACTTGCACCTATTTACAATTTTGTTTGGCGGCTAAAAATGGCTTAATCCGCGTTTGCGTATCTGGGTGCGTAGCCAGCATTTGACTTACAAAGTCTACATCTTGGCGCGGAAGCGTTGTTTTTGTGGTTTTATCAGGCGTTTCTTTTTCGTCATATCCAAACACCTGATTCTGTAAACGCTGCAAAATATCCGCAAACGCTTTCGGTGGCAAGCAGGACTTTTGCAGTGCATTTAGTGCGAAACTATCCGCCTCCAGCTCATGCTCCCGCGAGTAGCGTATTTGCATTAGCGCCGCTGGTAGCCCAGAACCCACAGAGCTGACATCACCCGTCACAACAGCTAAAATCAAGCCAGCCAGCACTCCCTGCAAGCTTTGCCGAAAAGCGTGACGTTGCTTCACATGACCAAGTTCGTGCGCTAAAACTGCGATAATTTCAGTGTCATTTTTCGACAAAGCAATCATCTCATCGGTCACCACCATTATGCCGCCAGGCAGTGCGAACGCATTGGCACCTATCATGCCGCCAGCTCTAAATTCTAGACGATATTTCGGACAGTTTTTTAAAGTCAAGCACAATTGATTTAACGCAGCCACAATACTGATCTTTCGCGCAGGATCGGCTTTGCTAATTGAGAAGTAGCCCAATTGACTGTCCAAGCCCCGCAAAGATTGTTCGCCGAGCTTTTCTTCCATCTCAGGCGGCGTAGCTCTTGCGACATATTCTGCCAACTTTGGCACGCCAAATTGCAAAAACATCCAGCCTGCAAAAACGGTAGTGATTAGCGCAACTAAAACCCAGCTGGGATGATTTTCTAAATAATGCAAACCACGCCAAAATACACTTTTCTTGGAAGGCATCGCAGCTTCGAGAGTGTTAATATCAAGCGCCTCCAGCCTGCCGCCATTGGGCAAGTCTATCAAGCGCTTGGTTGAGCCCAATTTAGATTGCACTTCTAAGTCGGCAAAATTAAAAATCAATGTTTCACCATTGACATCAAACGTAATGTTTTTTGCATGCCCTACAACCTGCACTAATACTGGTTCCTGGCGCGCCTTCAAACCATCAAAATAATCTGCTTGAAAGCTCAATTTGCACTAACCAAAAGAAAGGTCAACATCAAACATCTCAGCGATTTCTTCGCCCGTGGCCTTCACTTCGGCTTTTTTATCGCCAACAAATTGGTCGAAATCGACGTCGCCGACAATTTGCAATTTTGAAGCGCGGTATTTCGCCATACGAATTTACGCCCATGGCGTCGCTAAGCCAAATGTCAGCATAATCGCTATTATATTTGAAAAATACAACCAGATAAAATCGCGGGCGCGCAACGTGCTTTTGAAAGATAATTTATCTAGCGTAGTGTTGTTTAACACCAAATTACCAATACGTGCCTGCATGTAAGCTATTGACGCGAATAGCAAAGCATACAATAACGCTACGCCTAACACAGTTCCAGCCACCATCATGACACTCGTAGTTTCGTCAGTTTTTTCACTTTGCTCAATTGGCGCTGAAGATTCTATTTCAATAGCTTCTTCATTTTTAGCTAATAGCGTTTGACCCTGTATTGTTGGCGCAAAGCCTACCAAACTTAATTTCACTCTCTCCTCGGGCAGATATAGTCCACTCTGCTTCCCTGTTTGTGCATTAGCTTTATCTAAATAACCTTTGTAAGCTGGTATCGCAATAGCTGCCAGAATGCCAATAATTGCAAGCACTGGCAATATCCCACCAATTAAATAAACACGATAAAAACTTTTCACTTTGGCATACATATTAAATTGGCTTAGGCCAAATTTATGCCCATCCATCAAGAATTGATTTTTTTGATGCGCGTTGTAAGGCATGATTAAACCGAGAGTGGGAACCAACAGCAGCGGCAGCCCAATAAACACCTTGACTGCCTGACCTATTGTGCCAGCAAAATCAAAGCGCAAACCGCGGTGACTACTGTTGCGCGCGTTAAATATTGAGCCTCGCACCACCAACCATGGCAACGCTATGAAAAATATCAACAAAAAAACTGCTGGCAGAAACGGATGCATGTTTGCGCTCATGCCATAGCCTGCAAAAAATACTAAAGCAATAATACGACCTTTTAAATTAGTTATCGGTTTAGCGTGGTAATCAAAGCCAGCATTTTCAATTAAGGTATTGTTATAAAAGTATTTTTTGCGTCGCACTTTGGCCCAAGCCGAGTAGATTCCCAAAGTGACAATACTAAGTAATAAATTCGCAATCCAAATGCCAAAATATTCTGAAGTTTTGCCTTGAAACACAATCGGCGTATGCTTTTGCTGTGTGTTTTCCACCGTTTTTTTTCCTGATTTTTATTAAACTTAAACTAAAGTTTACCCGATTTGCGCCAGTTTGGTATATTTGAGGTTTTGCCAACTCAACATGAAACTACCGAACTTAAAAAGCTTATGGATGCTCGTCGCCGCACTCGGCTTTGCGATTATGGGCACACTGGTAAAAATTGGTGCGGCTAAATTTAGCAGCGCAGAACTGGTGTTTTACCGTTCTGTGTTTGGTTTGCTGGCAATTTACGCTTACATTTTTGCCAAAAAATTACCGCTAAAAACGCCA
>JANMYB010000024.1:0-10376 GCA_031381645.1 Methylotenera sp. | reverse complement strand
ATATAGGCGGTCATTGCCTGTGCCGCCGCTGAGCACATCACTGCCCGTGCCACCTAGTACAACATCGTTGCCGCCGTCGGCTCTGAGGGCATCGTTGCCTGCGCCGCCTTCTATCAAATCATCGCCGCCTCTAAATGCGGTAATGATGTCGTCTCCGCCACCACCGATGATGTGGTCATTACCAGTGCTGTCTAGTAGTAAATCGACACGATTGGTATCAGGGGTGTTGGTATTAACAATGAGGTTGCCGATGTCGTCAAGTTGTATCTGTATGCCTGCCTGATTATTATCAAAATCTATCGGCGCAAAATCCCCCGTGATATTGCGTGTGGTGATGGGGTTGGGGGGTGATGGTGGGAGCTTGCATTGTTAGGCCAAGGTTGCCTGCTTGCCAGTGTTGGATGCGGATGTTGCCATCGATGAAAAGACTACCACCGACATTGGTATAAATATGGCCTTGTGTATAATGCGCGCTTAACGGCCAAATAAATACCTTTGATTGAAGTGGGTATTGTGTGGCCACTTATACGGCTCCTTTTATTATTTTTATTACGCTTAGTACTGTTACGGCGATTTTTATTACTTATTGCTTAAGTAAGTTTTGGCATTTAAATTACGCTTAAATTTGCCTAGATTTACTAAAATGATAGTATATTACCCCCCCCCACTTGTAAAGCGCAATACAATTTTATAAAGTAAATTGGCCTAGCTAAAATCTGCTTAAGCAGGCCACTCACCCCAAGGTGAGTGAAGCTATTTTTCTGCCCAAGCATAAAAATGGCTGTGCCTGTTTTAACTGCCGACAGGTAGTTAAAATTGTCACTCGTCCAGAGTGGCAACCCAAGCTGCGATAGCCGCACCTGAGTTGCGGATAAGACTTTGTTAGCGAAGCGTTCGCCCCAGCGAAACAAAGGCGTGCGTAGCTGCCGTCGTCGGTGACAGCACAAGCTGGCGCTCGACCAAAGAAGATAATATGTAGCGTCCAGCGAAACCCAGAACATCGTGGCGGGCAACTTTTAGTAAGCGTGTCTGCGTCAACAGATGCGTGTCTAAATTTTGTGTTTTCTTCTTTGGTCGAGCGCCAGCGTGGACGACGGCAGGTGAATTTGATGGGTGGCAAGCGTACAGCGCAGACGCATATCAAAGAGGCTGAAAGCCTCCAAGTGCAGCAGACGTCCAGACTGATAACGTGAGGTGAATGCTTGCGCTGCCTAGCGTCCAGCAAGGTAGCGCAAGTAGAGGATGGCTTCCTAAAAGCTTATGCAGCCTAACTGCATAAGCTTTCGCTTTTAAATATCAGGCGGTTAAGATGGTGAGCATAGTTGGATAAGTTGCATGGGAAAGTCGTTTATCCTATGGTACTTATCCAAGCATGTTGTCCATCAGCAATATAAAATGTAACTTTATTGGCTTCGCTTGTAGCTAATAAAGTTACACTTGGTTCTTAGTTTGTAAACAAACGTTTTTGAAAGCTTTTGGTATTACTCACGACGTGTTGATTTAATCGCTCTACCATCGTTTTTTCAGAACCTACGGATGCCATTGCATTGATTTCATCCGATACTATATTGAGCACGTCTAATAAATTATTTGACATTTCTTCTGCAATTTTCAGTACGTACTTTGGCTTAAAACCAAGTAATTTAGACATCGCAATAATTTGATCTTGATTGATGTTTGATGGCTTGCTTTCACCGCCAATATTGAACGCAAATTTGCGTGATAAGTTTGGGTAAATTGAGGTGCAAAGCAAATCATAAAATGGCGTTAGCCTGACACCAGTTTGAGTCGTAAAGTAGATAGAGATATTTTTTGCATGGCTGTCATGATTGCCAACGTAAAGATTAAAAAATATCCATTGAATAAAACGTTTGGTATCAGCTGCACCCACGCCACTTTGGCTAAGTAACTCTCGGCATCGCTTTAAATTAGGTCCGCCATCAGATTCATATTTAATCGTGGATGATTTTCCGTCTAACTGACATAAATCGAGTTGATGCAGTCTTTTGATTTGCCCATTGGCATTTAACAGTCTGTCATATCGTTTAATGACACACGCTTTTGCAATTGGCTGATAACTGACTTCCGCCACACCAAGTTCTAACTTTGCTGCTAGCGTCATTACAAAAGTTTCATTGATAGCAGAAGCCCAAACACCTTCTACACCCTGAATGTCAGGTTTAATGATATAGGTGGATGGCGAGCTGCCTAAAGGCAGTAGTGGATTTCCATCATTGTCGATACAAATGCTGAGTTTTCTTTGTGCGCCTGCTAACGATATTCTTAGTCCATCTTCCTCTTGAATATTGCGGATAAGGCCTTGCTGCTGCGTAAATTCAGCGGCAATATCTTGCCAAGTAATCGCTTGATATTGTGGTGGCTTCGGCGCTTCGTCTTCAGGCAATATTGTGAGGTCGCTTGCGGTATCGCCGCCAATCACTGCCAATAATCCAAACGTGGTAGTAACTTGAAACTTAAGTTTTAATAAGTCACGAATCCCCGCTTCTGGCAGTAGGTTTTCAAAATAAGACTCAACAGCTTGCCCTGAATGCTCTGCTTGAGATAGGTTAATATTTGGTGATATGGCCTGTTGATTGTTTTGTCGCCAAACAGTGTCATAAATAAATTTAATAGGTGATTCATCGAATAGCGTACCAACCAGCTCATCATCTCTATAAACAGCTAGTTTTTTAACCATGCTCATGTTAGCTAGACTCATTAGAAACTACTTTTTTTCTGAATCACAACTTCCAAACCAAGCGCATCTAATACGTCCAATACTTTTTGAAATTGCACCGTCGGTTTGCCGTTTTCTAGCTCAACAATAAAGCGGTTACCTGTATTGGCTAAACCTAAAATATCAGCCTGTGTCATTTTCTGCGCCGCTCTAAACTCGCGCACAAAACTGCCCAAGTCCTTGGCTGACTTTATTTTCGCTGAGTGATTTGACTTGCTTTGTTCATTAATCATGTTGCATCCTGTACTATTACCTAACGGTAATAGTTTACACGTTTCATTTGATTTTGCAATTAAAAATTACCGAAAGGTAATTAAATGGTTAATTTGGTGATATTTAATAATAATTATTACCTATCGGTAATCTTTCAGCCAGTTATCTAGTGCATACACTGGAAATCTGGCACGATGTTTTTCAGTGATGGGTACGCGTTCACCTGCAACAGGCACGGATTTAATGAGTTCAAACATACGCACAAGCCTAGGCGCAAAGCTTGCATCTGGGCAAACGTAATGTACTTTGGCATATTCATCACGCTTCATCATTTGCAAGTAAATTGCAAAGATAGCTTCATAACGTTTTAAGGTTTTGATGCTACGCTCTAGTTCGATGGCCACGATCTGACCTTCAGTATTAGTGGCAATGGCATCTGGTCGTTTTCTAATATCTTTGGGTAAACGATTGCCAGGTATCCAGTTCGTCCAGCCTGCACGTTCTGCTATCAGTCTTGCACGTTGAATATCTAAGTAATGCGCAATGGTCATGACGGATAGTTTGCTCGGTTCAAAGTATGGCCTGATTTGCATAGCTTCGTTTTCAGCCCATGCAAAGGCTAAACCTTGTGGGGTAATACCCCAAAGGCTTAGTCTTAACGCAGTAACTTTGAATCTAAGTAAAAATCCATCACGTTCCATTTGGCAAACTGTTTTGAATGTCGCTGGCTCTGACAAACCTAGCACATTTGCCAAATTTGTCAGATTGCTCCAAGTTTCATCACGTAAAAAGCGTAATACGGTTTCACGCTTGGATTGCGCTCGTGCACAGCGTTGCTGGTATGAATTAATCAACATCTAGCATACTCTGCGCGGTAGTGAGTGACGCGTTATTCATTTTGCGTTCAATATCAGTTGGCGGTGATGGTTGCTTAATCGCAATAGGTGTTGTCGCTCTAGTGCTTTTATTGACCAAAATAGGTGATGTAAAAAAGAACTTGGCTAAACCAGCGCCAAACAAGACAGCGCAACGTTCTGGCAAGGCTTGCAGCATATTAGTATCAATCAGATTACGTTCTGCTTGTCGTAGCGTGCGTTCACCATTTCTGGTTTCTGTCAGCCCTGCGTTGGACTTTACTTGACGTATTTCATCATCGACCAGAATTAAACCACTCATGCGTGCTAGCCAGTCAGCAGTGTCTGGGTCTTGAACCATATAGGCCAGTTTAATTGCGCAGTTCTCGTTGACTGACGCTACTACTGAGTCTGCATCTAGGTCGGCTGGGCAGTCACGCAAATCGCCTAATGATTGATGTGCAATAATGACGTGAGCGCGTTTGTCACGAATAGCGCCTAAAGCTTCTAATGATGGACGTGAAATCAGATATTTGAATTCATCCATAAACAAGCAAACATGACGTGCAGATTCACGATCACGAGACTCTATAAACTGAATCATAGATAGCACAAAAATACGTTGTAATTTAAGAATACGCGGATTACGCATTGAACCGCGCACATATATCACTGCGCCTTGTTGCATGAGTTTTGCTAAATCTACACCATGTGTAGTATTCACCGCAGCGACTAAACCGATTTCCTCTAGGTCAGATACAAATTTCTTGCCCGCTTCTGCTATATCTGGCTGTCGCTCTATGAGCAATTGCAGTGTATTGATTAAAGTTGTTTGGTTGTTATTGGCAAGGTTAGCAAATATGCGTGCTGCACGCCTGTCATCTAAGCGGTAAAAGTCTGCATCCGTGCCTTTTTCACCAAGCGAAAAGCCCGCGGATAATAGCTCCTCAATCTCGTTGGCATTTTTATGTTGTAGCGGATTCCATTGTGCGACTTCAGCTAGCAAATCGATATATACGTATGGTACACCTGCTTCCTGCGCAGCTTTGTGCATCACTTGTGGTAAAAATTCATCATTTTTAGGATCGACTACAATGACACATTCACCTGATGACAAAGCCTGCGTCAACAAGACACCTGCTGCAATGCCTTTGCCAGAGCCAGTAGTACCGATGATGTCCAGGTGCGTTTTTCGCCACTTATCTAAAAGGATGTAAACGGGCTGCTTTTGTTCATTTAAGCCAAAAAATATGCCACGGTTCAAGTTGAAGTATTGCTCAGGGGCATAGGCTTTCTGCGCATTTGGTAAATGCACACCAATTTGGCGAATGTCGGTCTTTTTATTTCTTTCTACCCTTGATGTTTTAGTGAGTTTGTTTTTAATCATTTCAATGTATGGTGAGCCATAACGAATAACGAGCCACACCAACGCAATGCCTAGTAGTGTTTCACCAATAAAGCTCCATAGATAGTAGTTAGGTAAATGAAATTCAGTATTGGTGTAGAAATGCGAGACATAAGGGATGGCAAAGTAAAAGCCAATCTGAAATAGCAAAGCAAGCATGGCTATGCCAGTAAAAAATCCGCTGGCCTTATTGTTGCGATTGAGCCAAGTTAGTGCAATGCAAATACCGAATATCACGCCAACGATAGGCCAAAATTGACCAAGGTAGTGAATCCATAGATTTAGGAAGTCGATCACAAGTGCATTGAGTTTGTTAATAATGTTTTGCATAAAATTAGTCCTCTTGGTTTAGGTTTGATGTTGATTTGCGACCAAGCACTTGGTGCATCGCTGCAAGGTGTTTTGGAATTTCGCTTGGGTTGCTAGGCTTGATCACTTCAGTCGCTTTTTTGAGTTGCGCTAACTTCTCTTGCTCACGTGCCGCAGCAACGCGAATGCCTGCCTCTGGCATGAACTGACCAGTATTTGCACGCGTGATGAGTGAACGTAGATAGCTAAGTGGTGCGCCAGTCACTTTGTTTGCATTTAGGCGAGCTGCCAGCTCGTCCAGCACGGCTTGAGCCAATACTGAATCAATAGCATCTAATTGGGATTTAGCAATTTCACGTTCTTGTGAAGTTAATTGCTTTGGGAAAATATAATCTGTACTACCACTAGGATCTGTTGCTACGTCGTTATCCTGTGGTAGTGGTCGTATATTTGCAGAACCTTCAAATTGCAAACCCTTAGCGGTTGAATTCCCGAACGTCGGTTTTACCGAAGGACGGCTTTGCCGAAACTCGGTAAATTGGGTTTTCGGCGATGGTTTATTTTTTGCATTCGACAGGTCATTTTTAACTGATAGCGGCGCTTCTATTGCCCATAGGTCAGGATGATTCAGCGTCCATTTGAAACCTACAAATTGACCCGCTCGATACGATTTATCATTGGCGTGCGTTTTTTCTATCGCTTCTGCAGCGGATAATTGTCTTGGCTCAATCGTGAGCGCGCCAAAACACTTTAATTCTTTGATATGCCGCTCTAACTTAAACTTTCCTTCTGGCGACATTGCTACCAAGTAAGATTTATAAAAAACCCAGTCTTTGGGAAAATCCCACAGCATGGCAAATAAACCACGCGCGTAAAACTTAAGCGCTTATCTCTTAATAATGCTCGTTTAATAGGCTTACTAAATGAAGTCTCTTCGCCATTTTTATTCAGTTGAATAGCGCTCATTGCTCGCCCCCGACGCTCAATTTCGCCATTAAATGCCAAGACATGGATTTACGCCTCGTCTAATAACTTGGCTAATGAGCTGGCGCGAAATAATACGCGTCTGCCAATTTTTATTTTGGCGGGTTTGAGTTTTCGGGCTAACTCACTGTCACGAGAAAGCGTCACCCTTAAGCCCTCGCTGCTGCGACCAAGCAATGCGGCGCAATCTTTAAACGATAGTAAAATGCCATACTGCTTAATTATTATTTCTTCCGTTGTATTCATATTTGATTAACCTTCGTTACTAAATGTGAAGCCATGATATTTAAAAAATAGCACGGCATACTTACAAAAAATTCAACAAATAGGATGAAGTAATGAATAACGATTTATTTGAAATGGTCATGGAAACCTTGCAACCGCTCCCAGACTGTGACGCAGACTTTGCGCGAGCTTTAATTACCTTCAAATCAAAGCTAACAATTTCACACAATGTGACGACACGAAATTTATGGAATTTAGTACGTCAACATCTTGATGCGCCTTTGCAAAATGTTATTTGCCAAGAGCATAATGAAATGGCTCAACAACTATTACTTGGCCTTAAGTTATCTACAATTGGTCACACAAGACCAATGTATTGTTTTAACGCTGACCAATGGGCTACACAAAAGCAAACTGAGCCACGGCATTCTATTACTCCCGACCTAGTCTATTTACCAAAATATGAAACAAAACTAGCAAAGACAGCAGATATAGACGTGGTAACAATTTTTTATAACATGGAACTTTGGTATCAGAATATTCGATTTGCGATTCATTGCTCTCTGGCTGACCG
Source organism: Methylotenera sp. (assembly GCA_031381645.1). Taxonomy (GTDB): domain Bacteria; phylum Pseudomonadota; class Gammaproteobacteria; order Burkholderiales; family Methylophilaceae; genus Methylotenera_A. Next base: position 3,075 of record JANMYB010000024.1, on the reverse strand, counting down.
CCATAAAAATAGCAAAGCTTATGTTATTCGAACAACTTTAGACACTGTCATTAACTTAATTTCAGCATTGAATTTTTTTAAACCGAGTAAAGTAATTTATAAAACGGTCAATAAAAATTTGGGTTTGCAGTCATACAACAAAACTCATAACAAGGGCACTCAATACTGTGCGTTATGCTGGCGCTTAACCATGAAGTCTATGGACTATGTGATTGCCACCGAGACGCAAACTGAACATAATTTTCGAATGAATGATCAATACTGTGATTACCATGACCCAAGCGATCCAGCATCCCAATACAAAACAGATCTACCTTATCGTGATATTTTTCAATATGAGCTAAAAGCAAAATTATTGCATAAGCCATCAAAATTTGCTTTCCACTTCCCGCTTGATGATTTTTCTCGTGGTTATGAAAAGGATGCTAGAAAAGCTATTTATGATTTGGTACACGCTAAATTGCGCCCAATGCGTGGTAAAAATAAAATGGCTATCGGATTGAAAGAACAGGTGTTTATATTGAAAATACATCAAAAACTAGATTTTGATGAAATTGCAGTTAAGCTAAAAATATCAAAGCATTCGGTAAAAAGAGCTTGGGGCGAATTAGAACATCTTTTTGAACTCCGCCAATATGAGCGCTATGTATCAGACTATACAGGTGAGGTCATTGACGCTATACCTGCCAATGATGCTTACCGATTATTCAAACAAGTTAACGACTTATCAGCTAACAATATTCCTCTTACGGAAATTGCAAAGCAAACCCGACTTTTCCCCTACACCGTGCGCGCTATTCAGATTAGGATCAAGCAAATCAATGAAGGGATATTAAAACTAGACGAGTTGAAAATTGAGTTTCAGCGATATAAAAATACTGAGTCAATTATTGCAAAACTAGATGAAACAAAAAACTGCTTACAAGACCATTATCTCACTGGCACAAAGTTAATGTTTATTAAGAAAATTGAAAAAGATATAAAGGAGTTAAAAGGTTCTCGCAAAAAATTAGATGATTTGTTTATCAGCAAGTTTATCCAGTCTGCGAACCAAATCTTCAGCACGTAAGTGGGTATATCGTCTCAGCATTTGCATGGATTTATGGCCGCTGATTGAAGCTACTTCTTGATCGCTTAACCCACCTTCGACAAAGCGGCTCACAGCCTCGTGGCGTAGATCATGAAAATGTAAATCAGTCATGCCAATTTTAGCTTTTAAATCGCCAAATGTTTTATTGAATGCATAGGGCGACCGTTTGCCAGTTTTACCAATTTCACCAAAAAATATCAGCTCAATATCTTTAGGCCTCAATGGGTTCTGTAACGCCTGATTAATAATTAACGTGGCTACTTTAGTCAGCGGCACTGTTCGTGCATCATCATTTTTAGTATCAGTTAACCGAAGTACACGCTTTTTTAAATCGACCTGATGCACTTTAAGCGTAAGTATTTCCGATTGTCGCATGCCTGTCTCAATAGCTAGACGGGTAATCCAGCCTAGCATTGGATTGCTGTGATTGTCCATTGTTTCAAGCAATAGCTGCTCTTCAGCTAGGCTTATTCTGCGATTGCGGCCAGCCCCTGGGCTGGGTTTGCGAATATTGGCAACAGGGCTATACGTTAAACCAATATGCCATTCTTTAATGGCAACTGTAAACAAATGTCCGAGCAATGCCAGCTCTAATCTCACCGTGTTATTTGATTTGCCTTGCTCTAGCCTTAAATCTCTATAGGCGGCCACCATTTCGGCATTTACTGCTGCTAATGAGTAGTTGCCAAAATGACTCAACAATTGCTTAACTCGTGTAGCTTCTCGTTGTTGTGTACTTGGTTTTTTGGTGGGAACGACCTCTTTAACATAACGAAGCATGGCTGTTTCGATGGTCATTTTTTCTGATGGAGTGCGTTGAATAAAAACTCCTCGCACCATTTCATCTTCAGTGCGGCGCGACCAGTCTTCAGCGTCTCTTTTGGTACGGAAAGTTTTAGTGCTGGTAGGCCAACCATTCTTACGAATCATGGCTTTCCAAGTTCCAGAGGGAGTTTTTACTATTGTCGCCATAGCCACTTTCAAGATACAGTTAATATGCTAACTGTACTGAAATTGTACCTTTTAGGCAAATTTAAAACAAACAAGGGTTTAGATTCTCATCTAAACCCTTGTTTTTATTGGTGGCCCCTCTGTGAGTCGAACACAGTACCAACGGATTATGAGTCCGCTGCTCTAACCAAGCATGAGCTAAGGGGCCGAATATTTATTTTTAGCCAACCTGACTTTGTTAAACTTCGCTAGCCGTATAACACATACTGTCTTCGCTCGTTTTTCGTGGCAGTTTGACTAAAAACTAAACATTAAAACTTTAATCTTGACCAGTTTCTAGAAAACTTCTTAAACGCTCTGAGCGCGTTGGGTGGCGCAGTTTACGCAGCGCTTTTGCCTCGATTTGGCGAATACGTTCACGCGTCACATCAAACTGTTTGCCCACTTCTTCCAGCGTGTGGTCGGTGTTCATCTCAATACCAAAGCGCATACGTAACACTTTGGCTTCGCGCGGTGTTAAAGATTCTAACACTTCGCTGGTCGCATCACGCAAGCTAGCGTAAACCGCCGCTTCCATCGGGGCTAGGGTGGCGTTATCTTCAATAAAGTCGCCCAAATGCGAGTCTTCATCGTCGCCAATTGGCGTTTCCATAGAGATAGGTTCTTTGCTGATTTTTAAGATTTTTCGAATCTTGTCTTCTGGCATTTCCATTTTCTCTGCCAGCGTTGCTGGGTCTGGCTCTATGCCCGTTTCTTGCAAAATTTGACGCGAAATACGATTCATTTTATTAATCGTTTCAATCATGTGCACGGGGATGCGAATGGTGCGTGCTTGGTCGGCGATTGATCGCGTAATCGCTTGGCGAATCCACCAAGTGGCGTAAGTTGAAAATTTGTAGCCACGGCGATATTCAAATTTATCCACGGCTTTCATCAGGCCAATATTGCCTTCTTGAATTAAATCTAAAAATTGCAGGCCGCGATTAGTGTATTTTTTAGCAATCGAAATCACCAATCGCAAGTTCGCTTCAATC
>JANMYB010000012.1:0-8469 GCA_031381645.1 Methylotenera sp. | reverse complement strand
AATGGTCATGCCAGGCGACAACGTATCCATCACGGTAGAACTCATTGCACCGATTGCGATGGAAGAAGGCTTACGCTTCGCGATTCGTGAAGGCGGCCGTACTGTGGGTGCGGGTGTGGTGGCTAAAGTTATTAAGTAATTAAACATAATAAAACGGCAGAATTAAACTCTGCCGTTTTCGCTCTTTAAAGGACAAGTAAATGGCAGCTCAAAAAATTCGTATTCGCTTGAAAGCATTTGATTATCATTTGATTGATCAATCTGCTCAAGAAATCGTAGAAACAGCAAAACGTACAGGCGCCGTGGTTAAAGGCCCAGTGCCGTTGCCAACACGTATTGAACGTTTTGATATTTTGCGGTCGCCGCATGTAAACAAAACATCGCGTGATCAGTTTGAAATTCGGACGCATCAGCGTTTGATGGATATTGTTGATCCGACTGATAAAACGGTAGATGCTTTAATGAAGCTGGATCTTCCAGCAGGTGTTGATGTAGAAATTAAGCTTTAAATAAGTTGTAGGTGTTGTAATAAAAAGCAGAGTTCGGTATAATCCGCGCTCTTTCACAGAAGTCGGTCAATTGTAATCGACTTCTTTAATTAAAAATAAGGATACGATCATGAGCTTAGGGCTTATTGGTCGCAAGGTGGGTATGACCCGCGTATTTACTGACGATGGCGCAAGCATCCCAGTAACTGTGCTTGAAGTGGTGCCCAACCGTGTGACACAGATCAAGACAGTCGCGAGCGATGGCTATACAGGCCTTCAAGTTGCTCACGGCACACGTCGTGCTAGCCGCATCAACAAAGCGCTTACTGGGCATTATGCCAAAGCGGGTGTTGTTGCAGGTGCTGGTATCAAAGAATTCAATGTTTCTGCTGACGTTTTAGCTGGCTATCAAGTTGGTGGCAATGTCACAGTAGAAATTTTTTCAGCAGGTCAATTGGTAGACGTAACAGGAACCTCGATTGGTAAGGGCTTTGCAGGCGCAATTAAACGCCATCACTTTAAGTCTAACCGCGCATCACATGGTAACTCTAAATCTCATAACGTACCTGGCTCAATCGGTATGGCGCAAGATCCAGGTCGAGTATTCCCTGGTAAGCGCATGCCTGGTCACCTAGGCGACACTACCGTAACTACACAAAACCTAGAGGTCGTGCGTGTAGATGCTGAACGTAACCTGCTACTAATTAAGGGCGCTATTCCTGGCTCTAAAGGCGGCGATGTTGTTGTTCGTCCAGCTATTAAAGCCAAGCTCCAGAAAGTAAGGGGCTAATCATGGAAATTAAGTTAATCGATAATAATGGTAAAGCTGCTAAAAAAGGTGTTTCAGTTTCTGAAGTAACTTTTGGCCGCGAATTTAACGAAGCACTAGTGCACCAAGTAGTGGTTGCGTATATGGCAAATGCCCGTACCGCAACCCGCGCACAAAAGGGTCGCGATACAGTTGCGCATACGACACATAAACCGTACGCTCAAAAAGGTACTGGTAATGCGCGTGCAGGTATGAGCTCAAGCCCGATTTGGCGTGGAGGCGGTCGCGCTTTCCCAAATTCACCTAATGAAAACTTCAGCCACAAAGTAAACCGCAAGGCTTACCGAGCTGGTATGCAAACAATTTTGTCTGAATTGGTGCGTCAAGATCGTATTGCAGTGGTGGAAGATTTTAAAATCGACACACCTAAAACAAAACAATTTGTTGAGAAAATTAAAGGTCTAGGCTATGCCGATGGCGTTTTAATCCTTACGGATGGTTTTGATGAGAATTTATATTTGTCATCACGCAATTTAATTAATGTGATGGTCGTTGAAGCGCAATATGCCGACCCAGTTAGCTTGGTACGTTTTTCTAAAGTATTGGCTACTGCTGGCGCAGTGAAGAAGCTTGAGGAGATGCTAGCATGATGAACGCTATTACGAAAACTCAAGATCGTTTATTACAAGTGATTTTAGCACCACAAATTACTTAAAAAGCGACTTATATTGCTGATAAGCATCAGCAAATTGCTTTCAAAGTGCGCACTGATTCGACTAAACCAGAAATCAAAGCGGCTGTTGAGCTTGTTTTCAAGGTGGAAGTTGAAAAAGTCGCCGTGATTAATGTAGGTGGTAAAACTAAGCGCGCTGGCAAAAGAATGGGCAAGCGTAACGACTGGAAAAAAGCTTATGTGAGCTTGAAGCCAGGTCAAGAAATTAACTTCGCAGCGGGCGAATAAGGAGAGAAGATATGGCATTAGTAAAAGTCAAACCAACTTCCCCCGGCCGTCGTGGTGTGCTGAAAGTAGTGACACCAGGTTTGTATAAAGGCAAGCCACACGCGCCGCTGTTGGAAAGTCAAAGTAAACACGCGGGTCGTAATAATAATGGTCATATTACAACCCGTCATCAAGGTGGAGGTCATAAGCAGCACTATCGCATGATTGATTTCCGTCGTAATAAAGACGGCATCCCTGCGAAAGTGGAGCATATTGAGTACGATCCCAATCGTACTGCACATATTGCGTTGCTTTGCTACGCGGATGGTGAGCGTCGCTACATTATTGCTCCTCGCGGTATTGCTGCTGGTGCGCAATTGGTTAGCGGTGCAGAAGCGCCGATTAAAGTGGGTAATGCATTGCCACTACGTAATATTCCAGTCGGTAGTACGATTCATTGTATTGAATTGCAACCCGGTAAAGGTGCGCAATTAGCGCGTTCAGCTGGCACTTCGGTGCAGCTATTAGCACGTGAAGGCGCATATGCTTCACTGCGTTTGCGTTCAGGTGAGGTTCGCCGTGTGCACGTAGATTGCAAGGCAACTTTAGGTGAAGTGGGTAATGAGGAGCATTCGCTACGTTCAATTGGTAAAGCTGGTGCAATGCGCTGGCGCGGTGTTCGCCCAACCGTTCGCGGTGTGGTAATGAATCCAGTGGATCACCCGCACGGTGGTGGTGAAGGTAAAACAGCTGCTGGTATGTATCCAGTCAGTCCATGGGGTGTTAAAACTAAGGGTTATCGTACACGTAGTAATAAGCGTACTGATAATATGCGTATTAGTCGTCGTCCGAGAGGCGTAAGATAATTTATGGCACGTTCAATTAAAAAAGGCCCATTTATTGATGGTCATTTGGCAAAAAAGGTAGAAGCTGCTGCAGCTACGCGCGATCGTAAACCAATTAAAACTTGGTCACGCCGCTCTACTATCTTGCCAGATTTTATTGGTTTAACAATAGCAATTCACAATGGTAAGCAACACATACCAGTGCTGATTTCTGAAAACATGGTTGGTCACAAGCTCGGAGAATTTGCGTTAACTCGTACATTCAAGGGTCATGCGGCTGATAGAAAAGCTAGCAAATAAGAGGCTCAATATGCAAGTAACTGCAATATTAAAAGGCGTACACCTCTCACCGCAAAAAGCGCGTTTGGTGGCTGACCTTGTTCGTGGCAAAAAAGTGGATCATGCACTTGATATTTTAAATTTCACACCTAAAAAAGGTGCCGAAGTGATTAAAAAAGTAGTGGAATCTGCCATCGCCAATGCTGAACACAACAATGGCGCTGATATCGACGAGTTGAAAGTCACTTCAATTTATGTTGATAAAGGTATCGTGCTTAAACGTATTCGTCCTCGTGCAAAAGGTCGCGCAGGTCGTATTATTAAACCAACCTGCCACATTCATGTGACAGTTGGCGACTCAAAGGAATAATATGGGACAAAAAATACATCCAATAGGCTTCCGTCTGAGCGTCAATAAAAATTGGTCCTCACGTTGGTACGCCAATAGCAAAAACTTTCCTGAGATGTTGCAAAGCGATATTAAAGTACGCGAGTTTTTAAATAAAAAATTAGCGGCTGCTGCAGTGAGCAAAATCATCATTGAGCGCCCCGCAAAAAATGCAAAAATTACGATTCACAGTGCCCGTCCAGGTGTGGTGATAGGTAAAAAAGGTGAAGACATTGAGTCGTTGCGTTCTGCCCTGCAAGGGATGATGGGCGTGCCTGTGCATTTGAATATTGAAGAAGTGCGTAAGCCAGAGATTGACGCGACATTGATCGCACAATCGATTGCGCAGCAACTTGAGAAGCGTGTGATGTTCCGCCGCGCCATGAAACGTGCGATGCAAAATGCAATGCGTTTAGGTGCCCAAGGCATCAAAATCATGAGTTCAGGCCGTTTGAATGGTATTGAAATTGCACGTACTGAATGGTACCGCGAAGGCCGTGTGCCACTACATACATTACGTGCTGATATTGATTACGGTGTTGCTGAAGCTTTAACTACATATGGCATTATTGGTATTAAAGTATGGGTATTTAAAGGCGAGATTTTCGCTGATAATGTACCGACACCAATTGGTGCAACGGCTCCAGCTGCAACGCCAGTTGCCGAACCAGACAAAAAAGTAAGAAAGCCGAGGGCTAAAGATGCTGCAACCGTCTAGACAGAAATACCGCAAGATGCAAAAAGGCCGCAACAAGGGCATTGCAACGACGGGTAATAAAGTAAGTTTTGGTGATTTTGGATTAAAAGCCATTGGTCGCGGTCGTTTAACGGCGCGTCAGATCGAGGCTGCGCGTCGCGTAATGACCCGTCACATCAAACGTGGCGGTCGTGTGTGGATTCGTATTTTCCCAGATCAACCAATTTCTAAAAAACCAGCTGAAGTGCGTATGGGTAATGGTAAAGGTAGTACCGAGTACTACGTAGCGCAAATTCAGCCAGGTAAAATGTTATATGAAATGGACGGCGTGAGCGAAGAGCTGGCGCGTGAAGCGTTCCGTTTGGCAGCAGCTAAGTTGCCAATTGAAACGACATTCATGACTCGTCAGCTTGGTACTTAAGGACACAAACATGAAAGCCACCGATTTGAGAGCAAAAAGTGTTGATGAGTTGAATGCTGAGTTGATTGAATTGCGCCGCGCGCAGTTTTCGCTCCGCATGCAAATTGCAACGCAACAATTAACTAAAGTAGATCAGCTAGGTAAAGTACGCAAGGATGTAGCGCGCGTGAAGCTTGTATTGGCTGAGAAAGCAAAGCAGGCATAATATGAGCGAAACAACAAAAGTAGTACGTACTGTAAGCGGTCGCGTAGTAAGCGACAAGATGGATAAAACTATCACAGTATTAGTTGAGCGTAAAGTAAAGCATCCGTTGATTGGTAAAGTGATTGTGAAATCAAATAAATTTCACGCACATGACGAAAAAAATGAATGTAAAGAAGGTGATTTAGTGACGATTACTGAAAGCCGCCCGTTGTCAAAAACAAAAACATGGGTATTAAGTAAAGTGGTGGCTAAGGCGTAAGCAATAGTCGGTGTAAAAAGGTGTTTATGGCTTGCTTCAAACCATGAATACCCGTTATAATGTTGGACTTTTCGGCACTCGTGAATTTTAGATGTAATTTCTAGAGCTCATAAAAGCAAGTGCCCCAATACTGACCGTGGTCTACTGGCCGTTTATGATTTTTAATTAAATATATACGGCTGGTGTTGGTTTAACGGATTAAGTTGGAGATTTATCTCATGATTCAAATGCAATCTAGGCTAGAAGTTGCCGATAACACTGGTGCCCGCTCTGTGCAGTGCATCAAAGTGTTGGGTGGCTCAAAACGCCGTTACGCTGGCATAGGCGACATCATCAAGGTCAGCATTAAAGATGCTGCGCCACGTGGTCGCGTTAAAAAAGGCGAAGTTTACAGTGCGGTTGTGGTGCGCACCGCTAAAGGCGTGCGTCGTCCAGATGGCTCGTTAGTTAAATTCGACACTAATGCCGCTGTATTACTCAATAATAAATTAGAACCGATTGGCACCCGTATTTTCGGCCCAGTGACACGCGAGCTACGTACTGAGCGTTTCATGAAAATCGTTTCTTTAGCACCTGAAGTGTTGTAAGGCTAAGGATTAGACATGAGCAAAATTCATAAAGGCGACCAAGTCGTTTTAAATACAGGTAAAGATAAAGGCAAGCGTGGCACTGTGCTGAGCATTCTTGATTCTGGCCATGTTGTGGTTGAAGGTTTAAATGTGGCTAAAAAGCACGCTAAACCAAACCCAATGAAGGGCATTACTGGCGGCATTGTCAATAAAGAAATGCCGATTGATATTTCAAATGTTGCATTGTTTAACAACGCAACGCAAAAAGCTGACCGTGTAGGTTACAAAATTTTGAAAGACGGCAAAAAAGTGCGCGTATTCAAATCTAACGGCGAAGCGGTGGACGCATAGGACAAATTATGGCGCGCTTAAAACAATTTTATAAAGACTCAGTCGTTAAAAAAATGACAGAGCAATTTGGTTACACTTCAGTCATGCAAGTGCCTCGCATTGAAAAAATCACCTTGAATATGGGTGTGGGCGAAGCGGTTGCAGATAAAAAAGTGATGGAAAATGCAGTGGGTGATATGGAAAAAATCGCTGGTCAAAAAGTGGTAGTGACCAAAGCGAAAAAATCTGTAGCTGCTTTTAAAATTCGTGATGACTATCCTGTTGGCTGTAAAGTGACTTTACGTCGCGAGCGCATGTACGAATTTTTAGATCGTCTAGTAACGGTTGCTATTCCACGTATTCGTGACTTCCGTGGTATTTCAGCGAAGTCATTTGATGGTCGCGGCAATTACAACATGGGCGTGAAAGAGCAAATCATATTTCCAGAAATTGAATACGATAAAATTGACGCGATTCGCGGCATGAATATTACGATTACTACAACGGCAAAAACAGACGAAGAAGCCAAAGCACTTTTGGCGGCGTTTAGTTTTCCTTTTAGAGGTTAAGACATGGCGAAAACATGTATGACAGAACGCGAAATTAAACGTCGCGACACCGTGAAAAAATTCGCAGCAAAACGCGATGTTTTAAACGCAATCATTAGCGACACTAAGGCTAGCGCTGAAGATCGTCGTGATGCGCGTTTGAAATTGCAAAGTCTGCCACGTAACTCAAGCCCAGTGCGCTTACGCAATCGTTGCGCACTGACAGGCCGTCCACGTGGTGTTTATAGTAAATTTGGTATCGGTCGCAGTAAATTACGCGATTTGATGATGAGTGGCCAAGTGCCGGGCATCACCAAGGCTAGTTGGTAACGGAGGAATAGATTATGAGTATGAGTGATCCGATTGCCGATATGCTAACGCGTATTCGTAACGCGCAAAGTGTAAATAAATTATCTGTTTCTATGCCAGCTTCTAAGCTTAAAGGCGCTATCGCCAGTGTGCTTAAGGATGAAGGTTACATTGATGATTTTGCTGTTGTAGCAAATGATGGCAAGCCAGTGTTGAGTATTAGTTTGAAATATTATGCTGGTCGTCCAGTAATCGAGAAGATTGACCGTGTAAGCAAGCCTGGTCTTCGCGTTTACAAAGGTAGCCAAAACATACCGAAAGTAATGAATGGCCTTGGTGTGACAATCTTGTCAACGTCCAAGGGTGTAATGACAGATCGTAAAGCACAAGCGGCCGGTATCGGCGGCGAAGTGTTGTGCGTAGTGGCTTAAGGAGAAGCAAATGTCACGTGTTGCTAAAAATCCAGTCGCTATTCCAGAAAAGGTTGAAGTAGTGTTAAGTGCTAACTCAATTACTGTTAGCGGACCATTGGGCAAATTGTCTCATGCGCTTACTAATGTGGTTGAGCTAAAACGCGAAGGTGAAACTATTACGTTTGCTGCAACCAGCGATAGTCAGCATTCGCGCGCTATGTCAGGTACGCTACGCGCTTTGGTGTCTAATATGGTGCAAGGTGTTTCAACTGGGTTTACGCGTAAATTAACATTGGTTGGCGTTGGCTATAAGGCTAATGCACAGGGTTCAATGCTTAACCTAGAGTTGGGTTATTCACATCCAATTAACCACAAAATGCCAGTTGGCATTACAGTGCAAACCCCAACGCCAACAGAGGTGATTTTGACGGGTTATGATAAGCAAGTGGTTGGTCAAATTGCTGCACAGATTCGTTCTTACCGTGCGCCAGAGCCATATAAAGGCAAAGGTGTCCGCTATTCTGACGAAGTGGTAGCAATTAAAGAAACCAAAAAGAAATAAGTAGACTGAAAAAATAATTAGGGCTTATAAAAATGAACAACGTAAATAATCGCTTGCGCCGTGCACGTAAAACCCGTGCCAAAATTGCCGAGTTAAAAGTTACACGTTTAAGTGTGCATCGCACTAATACGCATATTTATGCGCAAATTATCGCTGAAACTGGTGATAAAGTATTAGCAAGCGCTTCAACTGTTGAAGCAGATGTGCGTAAAAAAGTAAAAAACGGCGGCAATGTTGAGGCAGCAGCAGCAATTGGCAAACTCATCGCCGAAAAAGCGAAAAAAGTGGGCATTACTACTGTGGCTTTTGATCGTTCAGGCTACAAATACCATGGTCGTATCAAGGCGCTAGCAGATGCTGCGCGTGAAAACGGTCTGTCATTCTAATTTAGGCGAGATAGATAATGGCTAGAGAAATCGAACAGCAATCACAGCAAACCGATGGTTT
>JANMYB010000094.1:0-42625 GCA_031381645.1 Methylotenera sp. | reverse complement strand
GCTACAGAAATGCGTTTTGGCTTTGAAGTTACAATGTACGTAATGAACAAGTAATTGTTCTAAGTACTTAAAAAGGCGCCTAGTGCGCCTTTTTATTTGTCTGGTACTTCTTCATTCAAATCACTTTCATGTAATCAGAATTAATCGCTTTAATTGCCTCTGCAATTTTTTCTACCACCTCAAGCCGCACAAAGCTTTTACGCCAAGCAATGGCAATGCGTCTGGTGGGCGCTGGCGCTATAAATGGAATCACCTTAATGAGCGGGTTGTTATAGCGCTTAGCCGTAGCTGAACAAGGCAACACGGTAATACCCAAGTTTGAAGCCACCATATTACGTATGGTCTCCAGTGAATTGCCCTGCAAAATCTCGCCTTTGCGCGATAGCTCTGGGCAAGCTTGTGTGACTTGATTACTGAAACAATGCCCACTATTTAGCAGTAATACTTTTTCATCTAATAATTCTTCGGGCTTAATATGCTTACGTGTTGCCCAATGATGATGAATAGGCACCACCACATCAAACTCTTCATCATACAACGCACGATATTGCAAACCCGCCACATTAAACGGTAACGCAATAATGGCAACATCTATCACGCCATTTTTAAGTTGGCTCTCCAAATTGGCAGTTAAATTTTCTTCAACCTCTAACGGCATCTCTGGTGCTGTTTTACGTAAAATAGGGATAATTTCTGGTAATAGATAGGGGCCAACGGAATGTATTAATCCTAACTTTAATATGCCTTTAAGTTGATTTTTTCCTAACTCGGCTAATTGTTTAATACGCCCAGCTTCTTCTAATACTCTTGAAGCTTGCTCTACAATTTGCGCGCCTATTTCTGTTACCGTAACATCGGTACGACTACGTTCAAAAATAATAACTTTGAGTTCTTCTTCTAGCTTTTTAATGCCCAAACTTAAGGCTGGCTGTGTCACATAACACTTTTCAGCCGCACGTCTAAAGTTACGCTCTTGCGCTACAGCAACGATAAATTTTAATTCTGTTAAGCTCATTCATGTTATATTTAATTAGTATTTCTTATCATACTTTGATTAATAAAATTAATCAACTATATCAAAATATACAATTATACAAATCAACTTCGAACATCTAATATTCGGTTTTCTAAACATAAGGTCGTCTTAATTTAATATTAAGGTGAAATAATGATGATGAATATATTGAATAATATACAAAATAGCGTAAACCAAATATTGATTGAGCTACTGGCAGATTTTGCTGGATGCAATTAATAGCCATTTTTAAGTAAATATAGTAATAAAATGACACTAAATTATAGGAGAAAATCATGACAACTGAAGCAAAATGTCCTTTCGCAGGCAATGTCACTAAAAACACGGTAGCGGGTAGCCAAGATAATGCTCATTGGTGGCCAGAACAATTAAATTTAAAAATATTACATCAGCACTCTGAATTATCTGACCCAATGGGTGAGACATTTAATTATGCTGAAGAGTTTAAAAGTTTAGACTTACACGCAGTAGTGAAAGACTTGACTGCTTTAATGACCGACTCACAAGATTGGTGGCCAGCCGATTACGGTCATTATGGCCCTTTCTTTGTGCGCATGGCCTGGCATGCTGCTGGCACTTATCGTATTTATGATGGTCGAGGTGGTGCGGGTACAGGTTCGCAACGCTTTGCACCAACTAATAGCTGGCCAGATAACGGTAACTTAGATAAAGCACGCCGTTTGCTTTGGCCAATTAAACAAAAATACGGCAGAAAAATTTCTTGGGCTGATTTGATTGTATTAACTGGTAATGTGGCTTTAGATTCGATGGGTTTTGAAACTTTCGGTTTTGCGGGTGGACGCGCAGACATTTGGGAGCCAGAAGATGATATTTATTGGGGTCCAGAAACCACGTGGTTAGGCAATGCGCGCTACAAAGGCGATCGCCAGCTAGATCAGCCACTAGGTGCGGTACAAATGGGGCTAATTTATGTGAACCCACAAGGCCCTGATGGCAACCCTGACCCGCTTGCGTCAGCGCGTGATATTCGCGAAACTTTCTCGCGCATGGCCATGAATGATGAAGAAACAGTTGCGCTGACAGCTGGCGGCCACACTTTTGGTAAAGCGCACGGCGCTGCCTCAGAAAGCCATAAAGGGCCTGAGCCTGAGGGCGCGGGCATTGAGGAACAAGGCTTTGGTTGGACAAGTGACTTTGGCACCGGTAAAGGCGTGCATGCCATTACCAGTGGTATTGAAGGCGCATGGACTGCCACACCAATCACTTGGGACAATAGCTACTTCGATACCTTGTTTGGCTACGATTGGGTGCTTACAAAAAGCCCAGCTGGCGCACATCAATGGACGCCTAGTAACGCATCTGCTGCCAACACAGTACCAGACGCACACGACCCATCTAAACGTCACGCACCGATGATGACGACTGCAGATATGGCCATGCGTGTAGATCCTATTTATGAGAAAATTTCTAGACGCTTTCATGCAAACCCTGCTGAACTGGCAGATGCATTCGCTCGTGCTTGGTACAAATTGACACACCGCGATATGGGCCCGATTACTCGTTATATTGGTCCATTAGTGCCAAAAGAGGAATTAATTTGGCAAGACCCTATCCCTGCGGTTGACCACAAATTAGTAGATGAAGCAGATATTGCTAGTTTAAAAACAAAATTGTTGTCTTCTGGCCTATCAATTTCGCAATTGGTTAGCACAGCTTGGGCTTCGGCAACGACATTTAGAGGTAGCGACAAACGTGGTGGTGCCAATGGTGCTCGTATTCGCTTGGCACCGCAAAAAGATTGGGAAGCTAATCAACCTGCAGAACTAGCACAAATATTGTCTACACTAGAGGCAGTACAACACTCATTTAACAATTCGCAAACGGGTGGTAAAAAAGTCTCGCTGGCAGATGTGATTGTGTTGGGTGGTTGTGCAGCTGTTGAAGCGGCAGCTAGCAAAGCTGGGCATCATGTTACTGTGCCGTTTAGCGCAGGGCGCATGGACGCATCACAAGCGCAAACCGATGTAGATTCATTTGCAGTGCTTGAGCCAACATCAGATGGTTTCCGTAACTTTGTTAAACCTAATTTGCCAGTTTCTGCTGCTGAGTTGTTAATAGACAAAGCGCAATTAATGCAATTAACGGCGCCAGAAATGACAGTGTTAGTGGGTGGCATGCGCGTACTCAATACAAATGTTGGTCAAGCTCAACATGGTGTTTTCACTAAAAAGCCCGAAACATTAAGCAACGACTTCTTTGTTAACCTGCTAGACATGAGTACAAAATGGCAAAAATCTAGCACGGATGCGAATGTGCTAGAAGGACGCGATCGTAAAACTGATGCAGTTAAATGGACAGGTACTGTGGTTGACCTTGTGTTTGGCTCAAACTCACAGTTGCGAGCTGTTGCAGAAGTGTATGCGACCAGCGACGCACAGGCTAAATTTGTGGGTGATTTTGTAAAGGCATGGAATAAAGTGATGAATCTTGATCGCTTTGATTTAAAATAAAAATCATTAACCAAAAAAATTAAGCCCGCTAACGCGGGCTTTTTTCTGTAAGTTTTTATGCACGTTTGCGACAAACTTACATATTTATCACTTAAAATAACCCAATTAATAGCAAATAGGAATAAACATGAAAGCTTGGATGTGCGTCGTGTGCGGTTTAATTTACGAAGAAGAAAAAGGCTGGCCAGAAGATGGCATTCCAGCAGGTACGGCGTGGGAAGATGTGCCTGCTAACTGGAAATGCCCCGAATGTGGCGCAGGAAAAGCTGACTTTGAAATGGTAGAATTTTAACTTAAAATAAATGCCCTGCGAGGCAATACCCCAGGGCACCCTCTCTCAAACTTACTTCGTGAGTTTGATTCACCTTGTATTCATGCGGGTTGCAGTGGTGCTGTTTTTTAAGCTTTATTCATGCTTAAAAGTGAAACATGGCCAACGCTGCTTTGCCAAAAACCCACAACATAAAAAAGAATACGCTAAAATAAATGACGGTGATGATGAGCCAAAAAAACGCGATATAAAACATTAAGCCATCATCTTCCAGCTCGCCAATGCAATAAAACAATATCGCCAAGCCGGGCAGCATATTGTTAAGCGGCAATACGCCGAACGGAATAGCCATTAAAGCGCCGCCCGCCAATAATATAAAGCCACCAATTTTTTGCCCGCGAATACCATTGACTAATGTTAAATGGCGCGGCTTAGTAAACTTTCTGCAAAAGCCCAGAATTTTAAGGCAAACCTTGGTTAATATTTGCCATGTATGTTCAGAGAAATCCAGCGCGCGTAATTTTTCTGGCAATACGGGGGATTCATGACCATGAAACAACTGCCAACCCAAAGTGGCGAAAGCCACACCACCTAGCACCGTGACGGGCCCTAGCGGCAAAGGCTGCAAAAATGGCAACACCAGAATAATCGCAATAAACGCGTAACCAGCCTCATCTAAAGTATCTAGCGCCTCGCCTAAAGTGAGCGGCTTGTGCTTAGATTGCTCAGCAAATTGCTGCAAAGTTTTTACCAGCGTATCGTAATCACACATGAAATAAACAATCCTTAAAGAGTTGAGTGATTATCGCCCAAATGATAGGCCGTGCGATGACATTTTGTGGGGATGATAACGGGCAGCAGGCAAAACAGAGTTTGAAATGGTGAGTTTTTAAGATTTTTTTAATTAAAAACTGCCAAATTAAACTTAAAATAGATGCCCTGCAGACCAATATCTATGCGGCTTGCAGAGGTGTTATTTTAAGAGGTTTTAGCGTTCTGTATACACAAAATCGCTGCATAATAGATACAATAATTTGAGCATAAACATAAGCTTGTAAACTAAACTTCTTGTTTTATATACTAAACTACTTTAATATTCGCGCCATAGAATTAAACATTCTTTTTTATAAGTCGTTGTACATGTATTGGCTATATTAATAGTTGATCACAGAGGAAAACGCACTACTTATGTCACAAATTAACTCTTCTACTACACGCCAAAAACTTATCAACGCCGTTGTATTTTTTGCCGCTAACACCAAATTTTGCGGCAAAATTAAATTATTCAAACTACTATATTTAATGGATTTTGAGCACTTTAGCCAAACTGGTAAAAGTATCACTGGCTTTGAATATCAAGCTTGGAAGTTTGGCCCAGTACCTACTGACCTTATGGAAGAGTGGGAAGAGTTTGGTCAAGATTTGGCTCAGGCAGTACATATTGAATCTGAAAAAGTCTTCGATTACGAACGCCAGTCTGTAATAGTGAATGATGGAGTAGTATTTAATGATGAGCCATTTACCCCTCGCCAACTTAATATCATGCAAAACCTTGCGGTTCAATATGGCGAACAATACTCTCCTAAAATGATTGATGTAACACATGAACAAAATGGCGCGTGGGATAGAGTTTGGCAAAATGGCTTAGGTTCTAAAAAAACCATCCCATATTCACTTGCACTCACCGACGAAGCAATTAACCGCGATGAATTAATTAAAATTGGTGCATACCAACGTATGTATCAAAATGCACTAATTGCTGCACGCCAAGCAAACAACCAAATCCCTGCAGAATACTAATGTCATCTCCAGCCATAGGCCAAATATGGCAAGATGACTGCTATTACCTTAGTAAATTTTCAAATACATGCCAACGCAAATATGTTTTAGTATTGGCTATTGATAATAAGTCTGATGATTGTGTAACCGTTGTTTTTACTTCTCAACCCAATGGCTTACCTGATAACCCAGCATGTTATATTGGCAACCCGCGCTCAGGATATTACCTTGGCAAATTAGGCGGTATATTCTTTAAAGAAACATGGGTTGATTTTGATAGCCTAGTAACACTGGATAACAAAGATCTTCGCATACATGTTGAGACTGGTCGCAAAACCTTACTAAATAAAACTATATCTAATAAAGACTTCTGCGGAGTTTTACGCTGCATTATGCAAATGCAAAACGATATCACCAAACAACAATGGCGCTTATTAGGCGATACCATCGCCCAACTTAATTGCCCTTAATAATCTCAAATATCTAAGTTACTTGCTCCCAGCGCATTGCTTTCAATAAATGCGCGTCTTGGCTCTACGTTATCGCCCATCAGCGTGGTAAAAATTTCATCGGCAGCAATGGCGTCATCAATCTGCACCTTAAGCAAACGACGCACTTTTGGATCCATCGTCGTTTCCCACAGTTGCGATGGGTTCATCTCGCCCAAACCTTTATAACGTTGAATATTCAGCGTGTTTTTCGCCTCACTTAACAACCAATCTAGCGCTTGTTTAAATGTACTGACCGTTTGTTCTTTTTCGTTACGTTTAACCACTGCACCCGCACCAATTAAGCCTTGCAGCATAGTGGATACTTTTAAAATTTGACGATAATCGCCGCTGCTTAAAAATTCCGCATTGATGACGCAACATTGCAAATTACCATGCACGTATTTGTTCACTTCTAGGCGATAGGTGTTGGTTTCGGCATCAAACGCTACCAGCACCTCGCTGCCCACCGCACCTAAAATGGGGCGCAATTGCTCAGCCACTTTATTGGCGTTTGCCTCATCGCTTAAATTAATTTCACCCACATCTTGTATCGCACGCAGCACGCTTTCGTCATACAGCGCAGCGATACGGCGAATCACCGCTTCTGTCAGCACCATTTGTTTGGCGATTTCAGTCAATGGGTCGCCAGCAAGCACGCCTGCATTGGTTTTAGTATCTAACTCTGCGCCTTTGAGTGCAGAATTCAACAGGTAAATATCCAGCTCTTGCTGGTCTTTTAAATAACGCTCATCTTTGCCTTGCTTCACTTTATAAAGCGGTGGTTGCGCGATATAAATATGGCCACGCTCTACCAACTCGGTCATTTGGCGATAGAAGAAGGTGAGTAAAAGTGTGCGAATATGCGCACCATCCACATCGGCATCGGTCATTATGATAATGCGGTGATAGCGCAATTTTTCTACGCTAAAATCGTCTTTGCCGATGCTGGTGCCAAGGGCGGTAATAAGCGTGGCGATTTCTTGGCTACCTAATAATTTATCAAAACGCGCTTTTTCGACGTTTAAAATTTTACCTTTTAACGGCAAAATCGCTTGATTTTTACGGTCGCGGCCTTGTTTGGCCGAGCCGCCTGCAGAGTCACCTTCGACCAGATATAATTCGCATAAAGCAGGATCTTTTTCTTGGCAATCGGCTAATTTACCAGGCAAGCCCAGCGTGTCCATCACGCCTTTGCGGCGCGTGATTTCGCGCGCTTTACGCGCTGCTTCACGCGCACGTGCTGCATCGACAATTTTGCCACAGATGATTTTGGCATCAGCTGGATTTTCTGCTAAAAAATCGGCCAACTTAGCGGAAACCACTTCTGAAACCACTGGCTGTACTTCAGATGAAACCAACTTATCTTTGGTTTGCGATGAAAATTTTGGGTCTGGTACTTTTACCGAAAGCACGCAACAAATACCTTCGCGCATATCATCACCAGTGGTTTCTACTTTGGCTTTTTTGGCCAGGTCGCTTTGCTCGATATATTGATTTAAAGTGCGCGTCATGGCCGTACGCAAGCCTGTTAAGTGGGTGCCGCCATCGCGTTGTGGAATGTTATTGGTAAAGCATTGTACGGTTTCACTGTAACTGTCATTCCATTGCATGGCCACCTCAATCGTCATGCCATCTTTTTCGCCCTTGGCATAAAAAGTTTTTGGATGCAGTACGGTTTTAGTACGGTTGATATATTCAACAAAGCCTTTAATGCCACCCGCATGGGCAAAGTTTTCAGATTTTCCGGTGCGTTGATCGATTAATTCTATCTTTACACCAAAGTTTAAAAATGACAGCTCGCGAATACGTTTAGCTAAAATTTCAAAGTGATATTCCACCAAAACAAAAGTCTCAACCGAGGCCAAAAAATGCACTTCTGTGCCTTTTTTATCCGTTTTACCTGTTTGCACCAAGGGTGCCACAGCCACACCACGGTGAAACTCCATTTGATGCACTTCACCCTTACGATAAATTTTAAGGCGCAACCAATCTGATAGCGCATTCACCACCGAAACGCCCACGCCGTGCAAGCCACCTGATACTTTGTACGAGTTTTGGTCAAACTTACCGCCCGCATGCAACTCGGTCATGACAATTTCCGCGGCAGAACGTTTGGGGTCGTGCTTGTCATCGTCTTTAATATCGGTAGGAATGCCCCGCCCGTTGTCTGAGACGCTAATTGAGTTATCAGGGTGGATGATGACCTTAATATCGTCACAATGTCCTGCCAGCGCCTCGTCAATCGCGTTGTCTAGAACCTCAAACACCATGTGGTGCAAACCTGAACCGTCAGACGTATCGCCAATATACATGCCTGGGCGTTTACGTACCGCATCTAGGCCTTCTAAAATTTTAATGCTGTCTGAGTTATATTCTGCTGGTGCTGGTGTTTTCGCCATGGTGTTTTCTTTAATTAAGTTTTATTGGAATAATAAGTTGCGTTAAATGCGCATTGGCATGACCACATATTTGTAACTTTCGTCGTTTGGTACGGTAACTAAGCAGCTACTATTGGCATCTGCAAACGAGAAATTAATGGTTTCATCACTTACATTATTCAGCACGTCAATTAAATAAGTCACGTTAAAGCCAATGTCTATGCCGTCTTTTGCGTAATCAATTTCCAGCTCTTCTTCAGCTTCTTCTTGCTCGGTATTAGTGCTAATAAGTTTAAGGTTATTATTACTGAGCACCATACGAATGCCACGGTACTTTTCATTCGAGAGTATGGATGCACGCTGCATAGCAGTAAGCACGCCGACACGATTAACGCTAAAGGTGTTTTGATGACCCACCGGAATAACACGATTGTAATCTGGGAATTTACCATCAATCACTTTTGATATTAAGCGAATATCACTAAAACCAAAATTAACTTGACCTGCGTTAATTTCTATCAACACTTCATCTTCACTGTCATCAAGTAGTTTAATCAGCTCAACCACTGTTTTACGCGGAATAATCACTTCGGTTTTTTCATAGTTTTTATTTAGTGTGGTTGAGGTAAAACTTAAACGATGACCATCGGTGCCGACAACATTGAGTTTATTTTCATTTACTTCTAACAACAAACCATTTAAATAAT
The DNA here is from genome assembly GCA_031381645.1 of Methylotenera sp. Classification (GTDB taxonomy): domain Bacteria; phylum Pseudomonadota; class Gammaproteobacteria; order Burkholderiales; family Methylophilaceae; genus Methylotenera_A. The sequence goes on along the minus strand of JANMYB010000094.1, from coordinate 33,492 downwards.
AACGAATATCTTGTTGTGCCATCGCAAACTCTACTTGCTTCAATAGTTTTTTTAGCGCGATTTGGCTAATATTAATTTCTGTGCCTGTGCCTACAGCCTTAGACATAACTGGATAATCAGCGGCTGGTAAGGTTTGTAAGTTAAAGCGACTTTTACCAGTTTTAACAGTAATGCGGCTATCATTACTCACCATGTCAATATCTACACCCTCAGGTAAAGAGCGGCAAATATCTAATAATTTTTTGGCCGAAATGGTGGTAGATAACTCGCCTGTAAATTTACTTTCTATATTTAAAGAGATTTGCATTTCTAAATCGGTTGCCGTGAGTTGAATTGAATTGTTTTTAGCTTCTACTAATAAATTAGAAAGTATCGGTAAGGTATGACGACGCTCCACAATACTACTTACATTGGTAAGTGGTTTTAATAAAATTTCGCGGTTGATTTTAATTTGCATGATGTAATGTTTCCATGTGTTTAATTAAGTATTTAATATATATTTAAAAATAATAGTAATAATAATGTGCAGTTTTTTTGTGGATAACTATAATAACTTTAGTTAAATCATTTGGTTAATACTTAGCTCATATTGTTAAATATTGCCTTTAATGTTGCGGGTTAAATGTGTATAAAAAACTAAATTTATAAAAAACAGGCTTTAATATTAATTAACCCACAACTAAATATTGCTTTAATCACAACCCATTTTCGCTAATGTTGTATTTTAATCTCTAATCATTTGCGTTAAAAATCCTATATCTCGTGCAATAGTTTGATCATTTAAACGCAATTGTTCAATTTCTTCGCACGCGTGCATCACCGTGGTATGGTGACGGCTACCAAAAGCTTCACCAATTTCTGGGAAGCTATGATTGGTGAGTTCGCGCGCTAAGCTCATTGCCACTTGGCGCGGGCGGGCGAAATTACGTGAGCGTTTTTTGCTATGCATTTCACCGACTTTAATTTTGTAATAATCGGCCACAGTTTTTTGAATATTTTCGATAGTAATTTGACGACCACGCACAGCAATTAAATCACGTAGTGCATCTTTAGCTAAGTGTAAATCAATAACATGGCCAGTAAAGTTTGCCATGGCAATAATACGGTTTAGTGCGCCTTCCAACTCTCGTACGCTAGAGCGGATTTGTTTGGCCACAAAAAATGCGACATCTTCACTCAGATTGATTTTAGATTCTTCGGCTTTTTTAAGCAAAATAGCCACGCGCATTTCTAGCTCAGGTGGCTCTACTGCCACCGTTAAACCCCAACTAAAGCGTGTTCTAAGTCGCTCATCAACATCAATAATTTCTTTTGGATAAGTATCGCAAGTAATGACGATTTGTTTTTTTTCTTCAATGAGTGTGTTAAATGCGTAAAAAAACTCTTCTTGGGTGCGCGTTTTTTTAGCGAAAAACTGAATATCATCAATCAGCAACAAATCGAGCGAATGGTATTGTCGTTTAAATTCATCAAAGGCTTTGTTTTCGTAGGCTTTTACTACATCAGATACATAACGTTCAGCATGTAAATAGCGAATTTTGGCATCTGGGTTTTGTTGTTTTAATTGATTGCCGATGGCTTGCAATAAATGTGTTTTTCCTAACCCCACGCCACCATAGATAAATAGCGGGTTATAAGCTTGCCCTGAGTTATCTGCTACTTGTATAGCGGCAGCGCGAGCGAGTTGATTAGCGCGGCCAGTGACGTAATTATCAAAGTTAAAACTTGGATTTAAGCCCGAGCCGCGTTCATTTAAACTGCGATCACTAGGGCTGCGGTTGATTGAGCTACGTTCGTTTGTACTTTGTGGTGAGGTGGCTTTTATAGTCACAAGACTGGTGATAGATTTGCTGTTGTTTTCGGCCTGTGGAGAGTTTTTGTTTAAGCTACCATTTGCTGGTTTTTTATCACTTCTTTTTTCACAGAGTGTCAGCTCTATTAGAGTATTTTGTGGCAACAACTCAGCCGCAATAGTTTCAATTTTACTTAAAAAACGTTCTTTTACCCATTGCTGTACGAATTTATTCGGCGCGAGTATGCGCAACGCATTGCCAGTCAACTCAGCCTGTAGGGGTTTAATCCAAGTATTAAATTGTTGCGCTGATAGCTCTTGCTCAAAGCGACTAAGGCAGGTAGGCCAAAATTTTTCCATCGGTTGCCTGAAATCTATTGTGTTTGTTATTAAGTTATTGATTTTATTATATTTAGTTGCTGGATGTGCATAAATGAACTAGCCATAATTATTATTAATTTACCCGACTATTCTAGCTGGTTTAATCAGACTTATCCACAGGCGATTAACTATTTTTCATAGATATATTTAACTAAATATTCATTGACAAACTAGGGCTTTATCGGGTTTAATAGCGGGCTTTGTAGCATTTGCTAGTTGGAGAAAATAATGAAACGTACCTATCAACCTTCTAAAACACGTCGCGCGCGTACACACGGCTTTCTCGTGCGCATGAAAACCAAAGGCGGTCGTGCAGTGATTGCGGCACGCCGCGCTAAAGGTCGCGTGCGCTTAGGTCTTTAAATTAATATGATGAGTGCTATAAATAGACGCTCATACGTATTTTAAAGAAAATAAATTGGCATCGTTTAGATTAACTAGACAAGCCAAGATAGTGAAAACGGATGATTTTTCATCCGTTTTTAATTTGCGCAAACGGATTGCAAGCCCGCATTTAGTTATGCGCTATCGTTTAAATGAGGCGAGTGCGCCGCGTTTGGGGCTAATAGTGAGTAAAAAAATCGCTAAATTAGCGGTGCAACGTAGCTATATGCGGCGTGTGCTGCGAGAGCTTTTCAGGTTAAATCAACACAATTTGCCAGTGATAGATTTGGTGATACAAGTACAAAAACCATTTGAAAAGCCAGATTTTATATTGATAAAACAGGAATTTGAAAGTTTATTGTTAAAACTTTTGGCTAAAATAGTACCAAGTGAAGGATAGCTAGCAGCTTGTTTTGAAATGACAAAATTTTTGATTGTTTTGATTAAGTTGTATCAATTAGCGCTAAGCCCTTTTTTTGGGCAGTATTGTCGATTTACGCCAACCTGCTCACAATATGCCATTGAAAGCATACAAGCACATGGCGCAATAAAGGGTTTTTTGCTTACCATTAAGCGATTATCACGTTGCCATCCTTGGCATGTTGGTGGTCACGATCCAGTACCAAAATAAAGTGATAATTTTTATAACTTATTGATGATAAAGAGTTTATGGACACACGCCGTTTAATATTATTTGTTATTTTCTCATTTTCTATCATGATGTTGTGGGATGCTTGGCAGAAGAAAGATCAGCCCGCTTTGATTACGCAACAAGGCACACAACAAGTATCGCCAGAAGCTAATAACGGTGAGGTCGCTGGTAATACTGCAAAGAATAATGCGGAAGATGTTGCTGCTGTGGACGGGGAATTTAAGCTAGAAAAAGGCCAGCGTATTAAAGTTTCTACTGATTTATTTCAGGCAGAAATTGATACTTTTGGCGGCGATTTGCGTCGTTTAGAGCTGAATAAACACAGGGCTGCAGAAGTTAAAGATGGTAATTTTGTACTGATGGATGAAGCACAAAAACCAACGCTTTATATTGCGCAAACTGGTCTAATGGGTAACGATTTACCTAATCATAAATCACTATTTACTAGCGCTGCCACAAGCTACACAATGGCTACTGACACTGCAAGCCAAGAGGTACGACTAAGCTGGACAGGAAACGACATTACGGTAGACAAAGTTTATACCTTCCATCGCGGTAGTTATGTCATTGATGTGAGCTACCAGATTAATAATGGCAGCACGGTCGCTATTACGCCAGCCACTTATTATCAAATCGTGCATGATAGCGTATCAAAACAAGGCTCTGTCATGATGCCTACTTTTACTGGTGGCGCATACTTTACTGATGCAGATAAATTTAAGAAAATTAGTTTCGCGGATATGGCTGATGAAGCACTTTCTAAGCCTAGTAAAAATGGATGGATTGGTTTAGTTGAGCATTATTTTGCCAGCGCTTGGATTCCTAAAGCGGGCGTAAATCGTGAGTTTTATACCAAGCAATTATCAGAAAATATTTTCGCTGTTGGCGTAGTGACGTCTGGAACCAGTATTGGTGCTGGCTCCAGAGCTGACATAAGTGCACAATTATTTGCAGGGCCGCAAACGGAAAAAGATTTAGCCGAAGCCGCACCAGGTTTAGAGTATGCAGTAGATTATGGTTGGTTGACTGTTGTTGCAAAACCTTTATTTTGGGTACTGTCAAAAATTTATACGCTTGTGAATAACTGGGGCATTGCGATTATTTTATTGACAATATTAATCAAAGCGGCATTTTATCCGCTTTCGGCAAAAAGCTACAAATCGATGGCGCAAATGCGCGAGTTAGCCCCACGCTTGCAAAGCATGAAAGAAAAGTTTGGCGATGATAAACAAAAAATGCAACAAGCCATGATGGAGATGTATCGTACCGAAAAAATTAATCCGATGAGTGGTTGTTTACCAATATTGGTACAAGTTCCTGTTTTCATCGCGCTTTATTGGATGATTTTAGGTTCTGTTGAATTGCGCCACGCACCATTTTTTGGTTGGATTCAAGATTTATCTGCGATTGATCCGTACTATGTGTTGCCGCTTTTAATGGGCGCGACCATGATTATTCAAACAAATTTGAACCCAGCCCCGACAGACCCTATTCAAGCAAAAGTCATGAAAATTATGCCTGTGGTGTTCAGTATATTTTTCTTCTTCTTCCCAGCAGGTTTGGTGTTGTACTGGCTGGTGAATAATGTGCTTTCTATTGCACAGCAATGGTATGTGAATAAAACTATTCATACTGAAGCTTTAGCTAAAAAAGGCAATGCAAAAAAATAGTCTAGAGACTTCAAACAAAGATACCATTGCCGCTATTGCAACAGCCAGTGGTGCAGGCGGCATTGGTGTAGTAAGAGTTTCAGGGGCTTTGTCACAAAGCATCGCCACCCAAATATTAAATCACTGCCCTGCCCCACGCCATGCGGTTTATTTGCCTTTCTACGACGCAAATCAAGAGTTGATCGATCGCGGCATCGCGATTTTCTACCAAGCCCCACACTCATATACAGGCGAAGATATTTTAGAGCTGCAGGCGCATGGCGGCATGGCACTCATGCAGATTTTGCTTGCACGTTGTATAGAGCTTGGTGCGCGCCAAGCTGAGCCAGGTGAATATACGCGCCGCGCTTACTTAAATGACAAAATTGATTTAGCCCAAGCGGAAGCTGTGGCAGATGTGATTAATGCATCTACAATCGAAGGCGCCCGTAGCGCAGTGCGTTCCCTGTCGGGAGAGTTTTCTAATAGTATTAATTTAGTGTTAGCCCAGCTGATTAATTTGCGCATGTATGTGGAAGCGTGTTTGGATTTTCCTGAAGAGGAAGTTGATTTTATTTCGCAAGGAAAAGTAGCTGAAAATTTAAGTGCAATTGCAACAGAGTTGAAATTGGTATTTGTAAAAGCCAAGCAAGGCAGTTTATTGCGCGAAGGTGTGCATGTAATTTTGATTGGTCAGCCTAATGTGGGTAAATCGAGCTTGATGAATCGATTAAGCGGCGAAGAGGTGGCAATAGTGACGCCAGTTGCTGGTACGACGCGCGACCCCATAAAAAATATCATACAAATCAATGGCTTGCCTTTACATGTGATCGATACGGCAGGTTTGCGTGAGACAAACGACGAGGTAGAAAAAATTGGCATTGCGCGAACATATCGAGCTCTAGAAAACGCGCAGGTTGCATTATTATTAGTGGATGCAGCTCATGGTATTGGTGGTAATGAAAAATCGATTTTAACGCGCTTGCCGCAAGAAATCGGCAAAATTTGGGTACATAATAAAATTGATACCACAAAAGAAACAGCAAAAGCCTTAGAAAAATCTGGTGAAATGCACATTTACCTTTCAGCAAAAACGGGTGAGGGTGTCGAGCTATTAAAACAGCAATTATTAAATATTGTAGGTTATCAGCAAAATACTGAAGGCGTTTTTATGGCGCGTGCACGACATTTAGAAGCACTAAAATTAGTTGATACTCATTTGCAGCAAGCACAAAAAAATATCAATCAAGCGGAACTAGCTGCAGAAGAGTTGCGTTTGGCGCAAGAGGCGCTAGGTACTATTACGGGTGAATTTACGCCAGATGATTTATTGGGAGAAATATTTTCTAAATTTTGTATCGGAAAATAAAGGCAACAAGTAAATAAAAAAAGGCGCTAAAGGCGCCTTTTTTACCGTTAAATGGCCTCAAGTTAAATCTACTACTTCCGCATCAGGAGCGTTTTTCTTGACTGATTCAATACCGTTGTCACGTCCTGCCTCTGATTCGTATTGCTGGCTTTGACCAATCACTTGGTGATTGCCTGCTTTAATCACGAAGTAAGGTTTACCAGATTTTGAAACTAAACGATCATATCTATCATCCATACCAGCGTTTTTTTGTATGGAGGCAATGCCATTCAAGGCACTGGCTTTGCTTTCGTACATTTCAGATTGTAAAATAATTTGGCCATTACCAGCCAAAAGATTAAAGTGTGTTTGGCCGCTTTTTGCGGTTTTAACTTCAAATTTACCTGCCATCACTATCTCCTATAGTTTCTTGGAATTTATTAAAGTTTTGTTACGGTATTGATACTGTCTCACATGCACACTATAAGCCTGCTTTACGGGCTCGTCAACAAGCGTACCAATAAATTATGTTTCACGTGAAACAAGCTTAAAAAATACGCTTTTACATGACTTCACATGTGCTTTGCAGTAGAATCTAATTCTTTGAAATTTATAAGATAAATAGTGAATTTCCCCATGAATTACCTAGAGTCTTTTGATGTAATTGTTGTTGGTGGCGGGCACGCGGGCACAGAAGCTGCGCTCGCGGCTGCGCGCATGGGGCAAAAGACGCTATTACTGACACATAATATTGAAACATTGGGCCAAATGTCATGCAACCCTAGCATTGGCGGTATTGGCAAAGGTCATTTGGTAAAAGAAATTGACGCACTGGGCGGCGTCATGGCTGCCGCAACTGATGAGGGCGGTATCCAGTTTCGTATATTAAACTCAAGCAAAGGCCCTGCAGTGCGTGCCACGCGGGCGCAGGCAGACCGTATTTTATACAAAGCGGCGATTAGAAAGTGCTTGGAAAACCAACCGAATTTATGGCTTTTTCAGCAAGCGGTTGATGACATTATTCTCGAGGGTGAGCGCGTTGTAGGCGTGGTGACGCAGATTGGTTTGCGCTTCAAATCGAAATCTGTGGTGCTCACAGCAGGTACTTTTTTGGGAGGCTTAATTCATGTCGGCATGCAAAATTACAGCGCAGGCCGTGCGGGAGACCCCCCTGCTATCTCCTTGGCAGCGCGTTTGCGCGAGCTTAATCTACCCGCAGGCCGCCTAAAAACAGGTACGCCACCGCGTATAGATGGCCGCACGATTAATTACAGCGTCATGCAAGAGCAGCTTGGTGATAACCCAGCGCCAGTATTTTCGTTTTTAGGCAATGCAGCGCAACATCCAGCACAAATGTCGTGCTGGATTACGCACACCAACGAGCGCACGCACGATATTATTCGTAGCGGCTTAGATCGCTCGCCTATGTACACTGGCGTGATTGAAGGCGTGGGGCCGCGTTATTGTCCGAGCGTCGAAGATAAAATCCATCGTTTTGCTGATAAAGAATCACATCAAATTTTCTTAGAGCCAGAAGGCTTAACTACTAATGAAATTTATCCTAATGGTATTTCAACCAGCTTGCCGTTTGATATTCAGCTTGCGTTGGTGCGTTCAATAAATGGCCTGGAAGGTGCGTATATACTGCGTCCCGGCTATGCCATTGAATATGATTATTATGATCCACGTGCATTAAAAAGTAGTTTAGAAACTAAAGCAATTCAAGGTTTGTTTTTTGCTGGCCAAATTAACGGCACAACTGGCTATGAAGAGGCCGCCGCGCAAGGGTTGTTAGCGGGCGCGAATGCCGCACTTTATGTGCAAGAAAAAGACAGTTGGTGTCCAGCGCGTGACGAAGCTTATTTGGGCGTGCTTGTGGATGACCTAATAACAACGGGTGTGACAGAGCCATATCGTATGTTTACTAGTCGTGCTGAATACCGTTTGCAATTACGCGAAGATAACGCTGACATGCGCTTAACTGCCAAAGGTCGCGAGCTTGGTCTTGTGGATGATGTGCGTTGGGCGATTTTTGAGAAAAAATTAGAGGCTGTTTCGCGTGAGCAAACGCGTTTGAAAAAGACTTTTGTGCAAATTGCTACTGACGATGTTTCACGTGAAACACAAGAAGAAATTTTAGGGAAATCGCTGGAGCACGAATATAGTTTGTTTGAGTTGCTACGTCGCCCAGAGGTGAGCTATGAAGCGGTGTTGCGTTTGGGCGACGCTGATTTGGGGGAAATTGATCCGGCGGTGCGTGAGCAAGTGGAAATTGCCGCTAAATATCAAGGTTATATCACGCGTCAGCAAGAAGAAATCGCCAAACAAAAAGGTAGTGAGAGTACCAAGTTAGGCGTAGAGATTGATTATGCCGATGTGCATGGTTTGAGTATTGAGGCGCGCCAAAAGTTAATCATGTATAAGCCCGAGACGATAGGTCAAGCGAGTCGTATTTCAGGCATTACACCCGCGACAATTTCGTTACTGTTAGTTTACTTAAAACGCAAATATAAAAAACAAGTCAGTCAGATTAACATAGAAGTGGTATGACGCAGGCGGCAATATTGGCGGCAGGCGTTGCTGAGATGGGCTTAGATGTTTCAGCGGAGAAACAACAAAAACTGTTGCAATATTTAAGTTTGCTGCAAAAATGGAATAAAGTGTATAACTTGACCGCTGTGCGTGAACCATTAGAAATGGTGACTTTGCACTTGCTGGATAGTTTGAGCGTGTTACCGTATATAAAGTCTAAAAGTTTGTTGGATGTGGGTAGTGGCGGTGGCTTGCCTGGTGTTGTGTTGGCGATTTGTTTGCCGCATTTGCAAGTAACAACAATAGATGCTGTGCAGAAAAAAGCGATATTTATGCGTCAGGTAAAAGGTGAATTGGGCTTGGAAAATTTAAACGTACTAAATGAGCGAGTTGAAAACTTTAAGTTGGCGGAAAAGTTTGAGGTAATTATTTCGCGCGCCTTTTCAGAAGTTAGTTTATTTATTAAGCTGACGCAGCATTTGATTGCAAAAAACGGGCAATGGTTGGCTATGAAAGGGAGTGTGCCACATCATGAATTTGAACGAGCAGAGTTTGAAGGCTTGGGATTTAAACCCAGTAAAATTATTTCGCTGAAAGTGGCTGGCTTAAAGGCAGAGCGGCATTTAGTGATTTTTGAGAACAATTGATGAAAATTTTAGCAATCACGAACCAAAAAGGTGGCGTGGGTAAAACCACGACTTGCGTCAATTTGGCAGCAAGCTTGGCAGCAAATTATAAAAAAGTATTATTAATAGATTTAGATCCACAAGGCAACGCCAGCACTGGTAGCGGAGTGGACAAGGCGCATTTGAAGTTAAGTATTTATCATGTGCTGATTGGTAAAAACTCGCTAAAAGATGTCATCGTGAGTTGTGAAAAAGGTGGTTATCACATCGCCCCTTCTAACCGAGAGTTGGCGGGCGCTGAAGTTGAGTTGGTGAACGAGTTAGCGCGCGAAACACGTTTAAAACAGGCGTTAGCAAATTTAGAGCAAAAATATGATTACGTTTTGTTGGATTGTCCCCCAGCCTTAAATTTGGTGACTGTGAACGCGCTCACCGCGGCGAATAGTGTGATGATTCCAATGCAATGTGAATATTACGCGTTGGAAGGTTTATCTGACTTGGTGAATACAATAAAAAAAGTACGTTCAAATTTAAACCCTGTGCTTGAAATAGAGGGTCTGTTGCGTACCATGTTTGATACTCGCAATATGCTTGCACAGCAAGTATCGGCCCAGCTAGTCAGCCATTTTGGTGATAAAGTTTATAACACTGTAATTCCTCGTAATATTCGTTTGGCGGAAGCGCCTAGTTACGGATTGCCCGTGATAATTTATGATAAATCCTCTAAAGGCGCAGTGGCATATTTAGAATTAGCAAATGAAATTATACTTAAAAATCAATTAGTTAAAGGTGTAAATAATGGCTAAACCAATGGGATTAGGGCGTGGCTTGGATGCTTTATTAGCAAACGATATTGAAGAAACTAGAAGAGGGGATGCTTTGCGCACGCTAAATGTGGCGCAATTGCAGCCAGGTAAATATCAACCGCGCTCGCACATGGATGCTGCCGCACTCCAAACTTTGGCGGATTCAATTAAATCACAAGGCATTATGCAACCGATTTTGGTAAGAGAAATCGGAGCAGATAAGTTTGAAATTATTGCGGGTGAGCGTCGTTGGCGCGCCAGTCAAATTGCAGGCATAGAGCAAATGCCAGTGTTGGTGCGCGATATTGCCGATGAGTCGGCATTGGCTATGGCTTTGATTGAAAATATCCAACGCGAAGATTTGAACCCGCTGGAAGAAGCGCAAGGTATTAAGCGCCTGATAGATGAATTTGCAATGACTCACGAAAAAGCTGCGGAAGCAGTTGGTCGTTCGCGTGTTGCAGTTTCTAATCTACTGCGCTTACTAACATTAACGCAGGCGGTGCAAGACATGCTGATGCAAAATAAGTTGGATATGGGTCACGCTCGTGCTCTAATCGGTTTGGATGCCGCACAACAAATTTTATTGGCTAATAAAATTGCGCACCAAAATTTATCGGTGCGAGAAGTTGAAAATTTGGTTAAAAGTGTGAACGCTGAAGTTAAGCCAAAAGCACAGAAAACCACAACAAATCGTGACGTTTTGACCTTGCAAAACACATTAAGTGAAAAAATTGGCGCTGTTGTTACCATTTCAGCCAAATCAAATGGTTCGGGTGTGCTTAAAATAAATTATAGTAATTTAGATCAGCTGGACGAAATAATTAAGAAAATTATAGGCTGAGCGTTTATTACGCTTGACTAAAAAGCCGTAATAATTCAAAATCGCGGACTTTGCTGAAGCTCATTACTAAAGACAGTGACAGTTTTTAGAGTGAAATAAAAATGGAAAACACAAAAACGGTTTTTAGCAGAATGTTACGCTTGCAGATAATCGCAACCGCAGTAATCGCAATTGCTTCATTGTTAATTTCAGGTTCACACGCATGTATCTCCGCTACACTTGGCGGTTTGGCAGTAATAATAGGTGCTTTTATTGCTGCTAAGATTGCGCAACGGAAAAAACAAGATGCGACAGCAGTATTAATAAATTTGTTGAAAGCAGAAGCGGTAAAAGTCATAGTGATTTTTGTGCTCTTGCTAATTACTTTTAAAGTGTATAGGCAATTAGTGCCGTTTGCACTAATTGCAGGTTTAGCGGCTGCCGCCTTAGTTTCAGGCGCGGCGATGAGCAACTTAGATAGTAAAATATAATTAAATTAGGCAATTTCGATTGATATGACAACAGAAAACGCACAAAACGTTGAACAAGCGCTAACACCATCAGATTACATCGCTGGCCATTTAAGCTTTAATTCTAAGCCGATTGGTGATAGCAGCTTTTGGACGTTGCATGTAGATACATTGGTGATGTCGATGATTTTAGGCGTGCTGGTGATGGGTTTGGTATGGCTTGTAGCACGTAAAGCCACGTCAGGCGTGCCTTCTAAAGGCCAAGCCTTCGTTGAGCTGATTTTTGGCTTTGTGGATGAGCAAGTAAAAAATATTTTCCATGGTGACCGCCACAGTTTTATTGCTCCAACTGCACTGACGGTTTTTTTATGGGTGCTCGCGATGAACGCGATGGACTTTTTGCCTGTAGATATTATGCACAAATTCTACGGCCTGTTTGGTCTACACCATTGGCGCAGCGTACCTACTTCTGATATCAATGCCACTTTTGCATTGGCGTTGGCAGTATGGATTCTCATGATTTTCTTCTCAATTAAAGCTAAAGGCTTAGGCGGTTGGATACATGAGATTTTTTATGCGCCTTTCGGTGGCGCCAAATTTTTTAAACCAAAAAGTGCTCTAGGTTACTTAGGTTTGCTACTAAGTCCTTTATTATTCCTGGCTAATTTTGCCTTTAATATGATTGAATACATTTCAAAACCACTTTCACACTCATTACGTTTGTTCGGCAATATGTATGCAGGTGAGGTTATATTCTTATTACTGGGTTTGTGGGCTGCTACAGGCTTAACTGGCACAATTTTTGGCGCGATTCTTGGCGCAGGCTGGTCGATTTTCCATATATTAATTGTGGCGCTACAAGCGTTTATCTTCATGATGTTGACGGTCGTATATTTAGCTATGGCACACGAATCACATTAAGTTTTTAAGTAGTTTGTTTTTATCTGTAGTTACAGTTGTAAGTTTAATTTTTGAGAGGGTAATAAAATGGAAGCATTAGCATTGATTCAAGCCTACACAGGCGTTGGTATTGGTTTAATTATTGGTTTAGGCGCTGCGGGTGCTTGTATCGGTATTGGTATTATGTGTGCAAGCTTCTTAGAAGGCGCTGCACGTCAACCAGAAATGATTCCACAATTGCAAGGTAAAGTATTCCTGCTATTGGGTCTTATCGATGCATCTTTCATTATTGGTGTTGGTTTAGCCATGATGTTCGCATTCGCTAACCCATTATTAAGTGTTGTTACAGCAGCAAATTAATTTTTTGAGTCAATTATTGACTCAAATTTTTAATCACTGACTTAATTTAATTGGATTAAACATGAATATTAACTTTACACTGATCGCACAAGCTATCGCATTTGCTGTGTTGATTTGGTTCACAGTGAAGTTCGTTTGGCCGCCGCTGTTAAAAGCGATTGAAACGCGCCAAAAGGAAATTGCGGATGGTTTAGCAGCAGCCTCAGAAGGCAGAAGTGCCTTGGAAATTGCAGCGAAAAAATCAGAAGTCACTTTGAACGAAGCTAAACAAAAGGCTAGCGAAATTATAGGCCAAGCTGAAAAGCGCGCTTCACAAATTGTGGAAGAAGCAAAAGGCAATGCCAAAGTGGAAGGCGAGCGCATTTTAGCGGGCGCTAAGGCAGAGATAGACCAAGAAGTGAACCGTGCAAAAGAAGGTTTGCGTGCACAAGTTTCTAGCCTAGCAGTTGCAGGTGCTGAGAAAATTTTGCGCAAAGAAATCGACGCAAAAGCGCATTCTGAAATGCTGTCTAAACTTGCGGCGGAGCTTTAAGCGATGGCTGAAATTTCAACCATCGCACGGCCTTATGCGGTAGCTGCTTACAAGCTTGGTAAAGAGCAAAAAGCCTTAGCTAAGTGGTCTGAGATGCTGGGTTTTGCGAGACAAGTTGCGAGCGATGCGAAGATGCAGGCTTATATTAACGACCCGAAAGTAGTGGCTAGCGATTTGCAGGTAGCTTTTTTAAAGGTTTGCGGCAATAAATTGAATGAAAACGCACAAAATTTAATTAAAGTGTTGGTTGAATATGGGCGTTTATCAATTCTACCAGCGATTTGCGACGCGTTCGAAGCACTAAAAGCGCAGGATGAAGGTACGCTAGAGGCCAATATAATCGCTGCTTCCAAGCCAAATGCTGCGGAAATAAAAGATTTAGTAAAACGTTTAGAAGCAAAATTTGGTAAAAAAGTAGAAGCCACCGTTTCGATTGATCCAGAAATTATTGGCGGCATTAAAATTATTGTTGGTGATACCGTCATCGACGCGTCCGTTAAAAATCAGTTACAAAATTTAGCCTACTCGCTTACCGCGTAAGGCAAAGCCAAGAAAGAATATTAGGAGCATAAATAAATGCAGTTATCTACATCAGAAATCAGTGAACTGATTAAAAGCAGATTAGAAAATTTTTCGACCAGTGCAGAAGCGCGTACCCAAGGTACGGTCATTTCAGTGACGGACGGTATTGTGCGTATTCACGGCTTATCAAACGTGATGGCTGGCGAGATGATCGAATTTCCCGGCAATACCTTCGGTTTAGCCTTGAATCTCGAGCGCGACTCAGTGGGCGCGGTGGTTTTGGGTGATTACGAACACATTACTGAAGGCGATACGGTTAAATGCACTGGCCGCATTTTGGAAGTGCCAGTCGGCCCAGAATTGATTGGTCGCGTAGTGAACGCACTAGGTCAGCCGATCGACGGCAAAGGCCCAGTTAATGCCAAAATGACAGACAAAATTGAAAAAGTGGCGCCAGGCGTGATTGCGCGTAAATCTGTGTCACAACCTGTGCAAACTGGTTTGAAATCTGTGGATTCGATGGTGCCAGTAGGTCGCGGCCAACGTGAGCTGATTATCGGTGACCGCCAAACAGGTAAAACTGCCGTTGCAGTCGATGCTATTATTAACCAAAAAGGTCAAAACATGACCTGCGTCTATGTGGCGATTGGTCAAAAAGCTTCGACGATTGCCAACGTGGTGCGTAAACTAGAAGAAAATGGCGCAATGGCTTACACCATCGTCGTTGCGGCAGCAGCGTCTGATTCTGCCGCATTGCAATTCTTAGCACCTTATGCGGGTTGCACTATGGGCGAATACTTCCGTGATCGCGGTGAAGATGCTTTGATTGTGTATGATGATTTGACTAAACAAGCGATTGCTTACCGTCAAATCTCATTACTGTTACGCCGTCCACCAGGTCGCGAAGCTTACCCTGGTGACGTGTTTTACATCCACTCACGTTTGTTAGAGCGCGCAGCTCGTGTGAATGAAGACTATGTAGAAAAATTCACAGGCGGCAAAGTAAAAGGTAAAACAGGGTCATTGACTGCTTTGCCGGTGATTGAAACAGCTGCAGGTGACGTTTCTGCATTCGTACCAACCAACGTGATTTCAATTACTGATGGTCAAATCTTCTTAGAAACTGACTTGTTTAACGCGGGTATTCGCCCAGCGATTAACGCGGGTATTTCTGTATCTCGAGTGGGTGGTGCAGCACAAACTAAAGTCATTAAAAAACTAGGCGGCGGTGTACGTTTAGCATTAGCGCAATACCGTGAGTTGGCTGCGTTCGCGCAGTTCGCGTCAGATTTGGATGAAGCAACACGTAAACAATTAGACCGCGGTCGTATGTTTACCGAGTTGATGAAACAAGCGCAATATGCCCCATTAAGCATTTCTAATATGGCGATTAGCTTGTTAGCTGCGAACAAAGGCTATTTTGACGATGTACCAACCAATAAAGTATTAGCGTTTGAAAGTGCATTACACGGCTTCATGGGTTCTAAATATAAAGCATTAATGGATGGCATTGAATCTAGCAAGGATTTGGCTGGCGATAACGAAAAAGCGGTTGAAGCAGCTATTCAAGACTTCAAAGCAACCAACGCGTACTAACTGACCAACTAGGATAATAAAATGGCTGGTAGTAAAGAGATTAGAACCAAGATTAAGAGTGTAGAAAATACACGCAAGATCACCAAGGCGATGGAAATGGTGGCAGCTTCTAAAATGCGTAAAGCGCAAGATAGAATGCGCGCCAGCCGTCCATATGCTGAGAAAATCCGTAATGTTGCAGCGCATCTTTCTTTTGCGCAATCTGAGTATAAACATGCGTTTTTAATTAAACGTGATGTGGTGAAAAACGTCGGATTGGTTGTATTGAGCTCAGATAAAGGCTTGTGCGGCGGTTTAAACACCAATGTACTGCGTATGTCGATCAATCAGATGAAAGCCTGGGAGTCTGAGGGAAAAAAAATTGCCGTTACTGCGATTGGAAATAAAGGCTTTAGCTTCATGAATCGCATGAGTGCGGATGTGAAATCGCATGTGATTGGCTTAGGCGATGTGCCACACATGGAGTCGCTAATTGGCGCGATCAAGGTGATGCTGGACGCTTATACGGCGGGTGAAATTGACCAAGTTTATGTGTGTTATACCAAGTTTATTAACACTATGAAGCAAGAGCCGACTATAGAGTTATTGTTGCCATTAAGCGGCGAAAAACTTGGGAGCCCAAAGGGTCATTGGGATTATATTTACGAGCCTGAAGCCAAAGTGGTGATTGATCAACTGATGATGCGTTACACTGAATCGTTGGTGTATAACGCTGTGGCAGAAAACATGGCTTCGGAACAATCTTCACGTATGGTGGCGATGAAGTCAGCGTCTGATAATGCGAAAAATGTGATTGGCGAATTGAAATTGGTTTACAACAAAGCGCGTCAAGCGGCGATTACCAAGGAAATCTCGGAAATTGTCGGTGGTGCGGCGGCTGTTTCATAAATATTGAATTTAATTAAATCTGACTAAATATAGAAGTTAGGAATAAAGATGGCAAAAGCAAATAATGAAGTAAAAATCGGTCGAGTAGTGCAATGTATTGGTGCAGTGGTTGACGTGGAGTTTCCACGCGATCAAATGCCAAAAGTATTTGACGCATTGATTATTGATGACAAAACCTCGCAAGCAGAAGCAGGTTTAACATTAGAGGTTCAGCAGCAACTGGGTGACGGCATTGTGCGTACTATTGCCATGGGCTCATCAGATGGCCTTGCGCGTGGCACTGCATTTAAAGCGACTGGCTCACAAATAACTGTGCCAGTAGGCATCGGCACACTAGGTCGCATTATGGACGTGCTTGGCCGCCCTATTGACGATGTAGGTCCGATTGATTGCGATGAGCGTCGTTCGATTCACCAAAAAGCACCAAAATTTGAAGAGCTTTCTCCTTCGGTTGATTTGTTAGAAACAGGCATCAAAGTGATTGACTTGGTTTGCCCGTTTGCTAAAGGTGGTAAAGTGGGTCTGTTCGGTGGTGCGGGTGTAGGTAAAACCGTTAACATGTTGGAATTGATTAACAACATCGCTAAACAACACTCAGGGTTATCAGTGTTCGCAGGTGTCGGTGAGCGTACGCGTGAAGGTAATGACTTCTACCACGAGATGGCAGAAGCTGGTGTTATCAAATTAGATGACATGAAAGAATCAAAAGTAGCGATGGTGTTCGGTCAAATGAATGAGCCACCAGGCAACCGCTTACGTGTGGCGCTTTCTGGTTTAACGATGGCTGAGAAATTCCGTGACGAAGGTCGCGACGTGTTGTTCTTTGTGGATAATATTTATCGCTACACATTGGCTGGTACTGAAGTATCTGCATTGTTAGGTCGTATGCCATCTGCCGTAGGTTACCAACCGACATTGGCTGATGAAATGGGTCGTTTGCAAGAACGTATTACCTCTACTAAAACAGGTTCTATTACTTCTATCCAAGCGGTTTACGTACCTGCGGATGACTTGACTGACCCATCACCAGCGACGACTTTCCAACATTTGGATTCAACCGTTGTGTTGTCACGTGATATTGCATCTTTAGGTATCTATCCTGCTGTGGATCCGCTCGATTCTACCTCACGTCAATTAGACCCATTGGTGGTTGGCGAAGAGCATTACAACGTGGCACGTAGCGTGCAACAAACCTTGCAACGCTATAAAGAGTTACGTGACATTATTGCGATTTTGGGCATGGACGAATTGTCACCAGAAGATAAATTAGCGGTAGGCCGCGCACGTAAAATTCAACGTTTCTTGTCACAACCATTCCACGTGGCTGAGGTGTTTACTGGTTCACCAGGCAAATACGTTCCACTAAAAGAAACCATCAAAGGCTTTAAAGCCATTGTTGCGGGCGAGTATGATCACTTGCCAGAGCAAGCGTTCTATATGGTGGGTGGTATTGAAGAAGCCGTTGAAAAAGCGAAAACTCTAAACTAATGGCAAATACTGTTCATATTGATGTAGTAAGTGCAGAAGCCTTAATATTCTCTGGCGAAGCTGAGTTTGTGGTGGCACCAGCGGGCGCGGGTGAAGTGGGTATTTACCCAAATCACGCGCCGATGATTACCACCATCAAACCAGGTGCATTGCGCATTAAACAAGCCGATGTTGCAGAAGAAACGTTGATTTTTCTTTCTGGCGGTATGTTAGAAGTACAACCTGGCATGATTACTGTGTTGGCAGATACTGCAATTCGTGGTCATGATTTAGATGAAGCCAAAGCCATTGCAGCGAAAGAAGCGGCGATGGAAGCGATGAAAAATCGTACTTCAGATATGGATTACGCGGCTGCGCAAGCTGAGCTTGCCGAGGCGGTTGCGCAAATTCAAGCGATTGAGCGTTTACGCAAATCTATACATTAATTTGAGTCTTACGCAAAAAGGCAGCTTAGGCTGCCTTTTTTGTTATACTTTAGCGATAATGAAAATTACAGATTCAAAAAAATGATGAGTCAACTCAACGTCGTTATTCTCGCTGCTGGCAAAGGCACGCGTATGCATTCCAATAAGCCCAAAGTGCTGCACGAGGTTGCTGGCAAGCCCATTTTGGCGCATGTGATTACCTGTGCAAAAGCGTTAAACCCGCAAAAAATTATTGTGGTATATGGTTATGGCGGCGAAATTGTGCGCGAAGCCTTTGCGCACGAGGATATTACTTGGGTGAATCAAGCCGAGCAGCATGGCACAGGTCACGCTGTGCAACAAGCTGCACCTCATTTAGATACGGACGCGAATACCTTGATTTTGCTGGGCGATGTGCCATTGGTGAATGTTGGTGCTTGTCAAAAACTAATTGAACAAGCGAACAATAAGTTGGCAATTTTATCGTTTAGTAAAGCCGATCCAACGGGTTATGGCCGCATTATTCGGACATCTCAAGGCAATGTTGTTGCAATCGTTGAGCACAAAGATGCGACTGAAGCACAACGTGCAGTGAAAGAAGTGAACACGGGCATCATGGCCATGCCAAACGCGCACTTAACAAAATGGCTGGCGCAACTCACTAATAATAATGCGCAAAAGGAATATTATTTAACTGATATTGTGGAGTTTGCCGTGAAAGATAAATTGGAGGTGGTGGCTGGCGTGACTGCGGATGAATGGTCGGTGACTGGCATCAACTCGAAATTAGATTTAGCGCAAATCGAGCGCGTGCATCAAAATCGCGTGGCAGTAAAGTTGTTGCAGCAAGGTGTTACGTTGCGAGACCCAGCTCGTTTGGATGTACGCGGAGATTTACAGTGCGGTCGCGATGTGGAAATTGACGTAAATTGTGTGTTTGAGGGTGATGTGATTTTGGGCGATAACGTAAAAATTTCCGCCAATTGTGTGATTAAAAATGCAGTAATTGCTACTGGCACGCAAATTCTGCCTTTTACTCATATTGATGACACAAAAGTAGGCGAAAATTGCCGCATTGGCCCTTACGCGCGTTTACGCCCAGGCACGGTGTTACAAAGCGATGTGCATATCGGTAACTTCGTAGAGCTTAAAAACGCGCAAGTGGATATTGTCAGTAAAATCAATCATTTAAGTTATATTGGCGATACGGTAGTGGGCAAAAATGTGAACATTGGCGCAGGTACGATTACCTGTAATTACGATGGCGCCAATAAATTTACCACGGTGATTGAAGACGAAGCTTTTATTGGCTCCGATACGCAATTAATTGCGCCAGTTACCATAGGCAAAGGCGCGACGATTGCAGCCGGCTCCACTATTACCAAAAATGCACCAGCAGATGCGCTAACTTTTTGCCGAGCAAAAGAACAAAAATCGATAAAAGGTTGGAAGCGACCTGTAAAGCAGAAGAAAGACTAAAACAATATGTGTGGAATAGTCGGCGCAGTCGCCAGTAGAAACGTCGTTTCAACCTTAATCGAAGGCTTAAGCCGCTTGGAATATCGCGGTTATGATTCGGCTGGCGTGGCGGTTCTAAGTGGTGGCACAATTGAGCGCGTGCGCGCTGTGGGACGTGTTGCGGCGATGACAGAAAAAGCGCAAGAAGCGAGATTAACAGGTCAAGTTGGCATTGGTCATACGCGCTGGGCCACGCACGGCGGTGTCACGGAGAGCAACGCACACCCGCATGTTTCAAAAGGTGAGATTGCTGTGGTGCATAACGGCATTATCGAAAATCACGATGTGCAACGTGATAAATTAAAAAAACTGGGTTACGAGTTTACTTCGCAAACCGATACTGAAGTGATTGCGCATTTAATTCATTATTACCACAAAGATTTAAACCTGCTTGCGGCTACACAAAAAGCCGTGGCAGAACTCACTGGCGCGTTTGCCATTAGCGTTATTTCGGTGAAAGAACCAGAGCACATGATTACAGCACGCCTGGGATGCCCGTTGTTATTGGGCTTGGGCGATGGTGAAAATTTTATTGCTTCCGATGTTTCTGCCGTTTTATCGGTGACACGTAAAGTGATTTACTTGGAAGATGGCGATGTGGCCGATATTCGCCGTGATGGGGTCACTATTTATGGCCGCGATGGTGCAGAAGTCACGCGCAAAATTCATATGAGCGATGTCTCGCTCGCCAGCATGGAGCTTGGACCTTATGCGCACTTTATGCAAAAAGAAATTCACGAACAACCACGCGCGCTTAACGATACTATTGAAGCGCTAATTGACGATAATAAATTTTCTGCCGAATTGTTTGGTAAAGATGCCAGCGCTGTTTTCAAACAAGCGGATAGTGTCTTGATACTTGCCGCAGGCACCAGTTATTACGCCGCGCTTACCGCCAAATATTGGTTAGAAGGCATTGCGAAAATACCCACTAATGTCGAAATCGCCAGTGAATATCGCTATCGCGAATCAGTGCCAAATAAAAATCAGCTCATCGTCACCATTTCGCAATCTGGCGAAACGCTCGATACCATGGAAGCCTTAAAACACGCAAAATCGTTAGGGCAAAATCTCACATTGGCGATTTGTAACGTGCAAGAGAGCGCAATTCCACGCGCCTCTCAGCTTGTGTTCTACACGCGCGCTGGCGCGGAAATCGGCGTGGCTTCCACCAAAGCCTTTACTACGCAGTTAGTGGCTTTATTCACGTTGGCGGCTACATTGGCCAAACAACGCGGTTTGCTAACTAGCCAAGCAGAGCAAGAACATTTAAACGCCTTGCGTCAACTGGCGGGCAGTGTGCAATATGCGCTTAATTTAGAGCCGCAAATTCGCGAATGGGCAAAACGCTTTGCCGATAAAGAGCACGCGCTGTTTTTAGGCCGAGGTGTGCACTACCCCATTGCGCTAGAAGGCGCGCTTAAGCTTAAAGAAATCTCCTATATTCATGCCGAAGCTTACCCAGCAGGCGAGCTTAAACACGGCCCGCTGGCGCTGGTAGATAACAACATGCCTGTGGTGGTGATTGCGCCAAATGATGCGCTGCTCGAGAAAGTAAAATCCAACATGCAAGAGGTTCGCGCCCGCGGTGGCGAGCTGTTTGTATTTGCCGATGCAGATAGCCACTTTACCGAATCCGAAGGCGTGCATGTCATCCGCACCCCACGCCATGTCGGCGTGCTCTCCCCTATTTTGCATACTATACCAGTGCAAATGCTGGCGTATCATGCCGCGTTGTTGAAGGGGACGGATGTGGATAAACCGAGGAATTTGGCTAAGAGTGTGACAGTGGAGTAACCATGAACAAATATTACCCTCCAGTATTTAGAGAAACAAAATTCCATTGCATACTTTGTGGGGTTTATGCAAAACAGAGCTGGGGATCTTTAACAGATGAGCGTGGTAACGGACAGTTATTTAAATATAGCTATTGCGAACATTGTCACGAACGATGTTATTGGTATGATGGTCGGATGATAGTGCCTTCAGAAGCACCCGTTCCACCTCCTCATTCAGATCTTCCTAATAGTTGTATTGCTGAATATAACGAAGCTAGGGATATTGTTGCTCGGTCACCCAGAGCAGCTGCAGCTCTTTTACGTTTATGTTTACAAAAGCTTATGATTGAGTTGAAAGAAAAAGGTAAAAATATTAATGATGATATTGGTTCTTTAGTCCAAAAAGGCTTACCAGTGGAAGTACAACAAGCCTTAGATTATTGTAGAGTTATTGGTAACAATGCAGTGCATGCTGGAGAAATAGAACTAACCGATAATGCCGAAATATCTCATAGTTTGTTTGAGATGCTTAATTTCATTGTTGACGATAGAATTTCAAGACCTAAAAAAGTTACAAATCTTTATAACACGTTACCCAAGGGCGCTATTGAAGCTGTTGAAAAAAGAGATGCCCCCAAAAAAGATACTAAGTAATTAGTTTGCACTTAGTCGGGATTGCCCGACATCAAGTTACTTTCTTTTGCTTGTCCAGTGACCGTAAAGGTTATGTCCGCCAAGTGCCCGCTGTTTTACAGCGACCTTGGCGCCAAAAGTAACCAAAGTAAACGACACCCGCTGCCGCTTGTTTCCTTCAGTCTTAGCGCCGCATCTGGGCGGCTGCGGAACTCGCTTCGCTCATAAGACCGCAAGGGTCTTCCCCAACCTCGCTAAGTGCTAAAGCACTAAGTCGGTTGTGACAGTCCTCGCCGCTTGTCCATCTGCCGCTCAAGCCGAAGGCGCGGCAAGCCAGTATTTGGCTTCCCCAATTTGCTAAGCCACTAAAGTGGCAAGCAAAGTGTGAAGGGGATTTAAAACCCGCTAAGCACCAGCGTCATTCTGAGCGTAGCGAAGAATCCAGAAGGTTTAAGTGTTTATTTAAAGGCTGGATTCTTCGCTACGCTCAGAATGACAAATAATAGATGCCCTGCAGCCCGCATGGATATTGGCTTGCAGAGCATTTATTTTTAGTTTTATTTCACCTCAAAACTATCAAAAATCTTCCTACCCTTAGCTTTCATCTATGCGTAAACCCAGAATTAAGCCGATAAATCTAGTTTGTTCTTCAAAGTGATTTAACTCGAGCGGCGCTATGATTAACTAATATAGGCTAATTTTAATGATGGCTAATCGCGAGAGTTGAGAAAAATGGAAGATCAAACATTTATTGGGCGCCAGCCCATCATGGATTTAAAACAGCAAATTATTGGTTATGAGTTGTTTTTTAGGCATAGCGCAGATGCTCAAACTGCAACCATTGAAGATGATTTTAAGGCTTGTTCGAATGTGCTGGTGAACACTGTTGGCGGGATAGATATGCAGTGGTTGTTGGGCGATAAGCTGGCATTTATCAACGTCAATGATGAGATGCTGATGAGTGACCTTTTGGAGCTAATGCCAGCCAAGCGCACTGTGCTGGAAGTATTAAGGAGTATAGAACCAAGCGATGAAATTGTTGCGCGCTGTCAGCAATTGCGCGGCTTAGGTTTTAAAATCGCTTTGGATAATCCGCAGTTAAGTTCGGATCCTCAAGCATTATTACAATGTGCCGATTTTGTTAAAATTGATATTCAAAGTGCTGATTTACCAGAGCTTGGCAAGATTTATATGCAATTTAACGCGCCTACGGTTAAATTAATTGCCGAGAAAGTAGAAACCGAGAAAGAGTTTGAGGCATGTACCAAAATTGGGTTTAAGCATTTTCAGGGATTTTATTTTGCTCGCCCTGAAACGTTTACGGCAACCGTGATTAACCCCTCTTTTGATAGCGTATTAAATATTTTAAACAAAGTGAATCAAGACTCAGAAAATGAAGATCTTGAGGCAGGGTTTAAGCGCGATCCAGCTTTATCGTTCAAACTGTTACGCTACATCAACTCTGTTGGTTTCGGGCTCTCGTGCGAGGTGGAATCGATTAACCATGCGCTGACGATTTTAGGCAGAAAGCAGCTTTATCGTTGGCTTACCTTGTTAATGGTTACGGCTGGTGAAAACTCAACGCCACCAGCACTGATGAAAACTTCGATTACGCGTGGACGCTTGACCGAACTGCTGGGCGAAAGTTATTTTGAGAAAAAAGATCGCGATAATTTATTTATTGTCGGCGTGTTTTCATTATTAGATGCAATTCTGAAAATGCCGATTGATCAAGTGTTAGAAAAAGTGCAATTGCCAGAATCGGTCAATGATGCTTTAATCAATCGCAATGGGGTTTATGGGCCGTTTTTACAGCTCACTGAGGCTTGTGAAGATGCAGATAGTACGCGGATTTTGGAGTTGGCAGAATTATTGCACATGGATTCTGCTAAGGTGAACGAATGTCATATGTCTGCCCTAGCGTGGGTAGAAACGCTGGGCGTTTAGTAGGGAGCGCTTTCTTTTAGCACAATAGGGCTTATGTCAAAACTGCCAGTATCGTGGCTCACTAAAATTTGTTTATCTTGAATGCTACAACTTAAATTAATGCTCTTGCCTGCAAGTTTCGCCAGTTCTTGTGTTTCAGGCAGGTTAATGACGGTTAAATTATTGGTTTTTAGTAGCGCTTTGCTATTTTGCGCCCACCACATATCGGCAATTCTGCCACCGTAAAGCATTACCACGACTTGGCGTGAGCGCCCGCAGGCTTTGCGGATATCTTTTTCAGTTGGAAGTCCAACATCCATCCAAAGTTGAATTGCACCTGTTAAATCTTTTTGCCATAAATCGGGTTCTTCATCATCGCTTAAGCCTTTACCAAAAACCAGCGTTTGGCTGGCATATAGCGCAAAACCAATCAGCCGCACCATCACGCGCTCATCGGTTTCTGACGGGTGTTTCGCCAGCGTTAAACTGTGTTGCGCGTAATATTGCCTATCCATATCTGCAATGTTCAGGTCAACTTTGTAAATTGTGGATTTAAGCGCCATGGTGAAATTAAAAGAATGAACAAAGAACGATAATATACGCGATAGATGAAAAAATAGGTCTTGAAAATTAAAAACTAATACCCATTCTGTTTTTTAGGCAAATGCTTAAATTAAGGTTTGCCGTTGAAACTATCGCTTAATTTTTGAAAGGATAAACTATGCGTACTTATGATTTGAGTCCACTTTATCGTTCTGCAATTGGCTTTGACCGACTCGCAAGGCTTTTGAATGATGTACAACGTAGTGATGTTGAGGTGAGCTACCCTCCTTATAATGTCGAATTAATTGGTGAAGATTACTATCGTATTGTGATGGCAGTTGCAGGTTTTAACGAAGCAGAGCTTGAGATTGAATCTGAACATCAAATACTAAAGGTGGCTGGTCGTAAACAGAAGGAAGAAGAAATAACTTATCTGCATCATGGAATTGCTGCAAGAGATTTTGAACATAAATTTCAATTAGCTGACCATGTAAAAGTCACCAAAGCGAAATTAGAAAACGGGTTGCTACGCATTGAACTGGTAAGAGAAGTTCCAGAAGCGTTGAAACCGAGAAAAGTAAAGATTGAATCAGTCGCTGACGATACGCAGCTGCTGGAGAAAAAAGCTGCTTAAGTTAACACTCATTTAAATTATGGGGACTTCAATATTGAAGTCCCTTTTTAATTTTCAGCTTGATAAGCATAGTCAAGCTATACCAAAGCAGCCTCTTTTCCAGTAAGCTTGTGGTCTTTCAAATTAGTTATTAATCATCATGGCTCAATATGTAATGTCTATGCTCCGCGTGAGCAAAATCGTCCCACCTAAAAAAATGATTATTAAAGATATTTCTTTGTCGTTTTTCCCAGGGGCAAAAATTGGTTTACTGGGTTTAAACGGGTCAGGAAAATCGACAGTATTACGTATTATGGCGGCGGCCGATAAAGAATTTGAGGGCGAGGTACAGTGGCAGCCCAATATGGTGATTGGCTATTTGCCGCAAGAGCCGCAACTAGATGCAGAAAAAACAGTGCGCGAGGAAGTGGAAAGCGGCATGGGCGATGTGATGCAGGCGCAAGCAATGCTAGAGGCAGTTTATGCTGCTTATGCCGAGCCCGACGCAGACTTTGACAAGTTGGCAGAAGAGCAAGCCAAGTGGGAAAACATCATCGCCGCCAGTGGTAGCGATTTAACCACCCAATTAGAAATTGCCGCCGATGCGCTGCGTTTACCACCTTGGGATGCCAAAATAGGACCGCTTTCAGGTGGTGAGAAACGCCGTGTTGCCTTGTGCAAATTATTGCTATCTAAACCAGATATGCTGTTACTCGATGAGCCGACTAACCACTTGGATGCAGAATCTGTGGAATGGCTGGAGCAGTTTTTAGTGCGTTTTACAGGTACCGTGGTTGCGGTGACGCATGATAGATATTTTTTAGATAACGCAGCCGAATGGATTTTAGAGTTAGACCGCGGTCATGGCATCCCTTGGAAAGGTAACTACTCTAGCTGGCTAGACCAAAAACAAGCGCGCTTAGCGTTGGAAGAAAATCAAGAGTCATCTCGCCGCAAGGCGCTTAATACCGAGCTAGAATGGGTGCGCCAAAACCCTAAAGCCCGCCAAGCTAAAAGCAAGTCGCGTATTGCGCGTTATGAAGAGTTGGCGAGTGCCGAATATCAAAAACGCAATGAAACGCAGGAGATTTTTATTCCAGCAGGTGAGCGTTTGGGCGACCAAGTGATTGAGTTTAACGGTGTAACCAAAGCGTTTAAAGACCGCTTGCTAATGGATAACTTGAGCTTTAGCGTTCCAGCAGGCGCAATTGTTGGCATTATCGGCCCTAACGGCGCTGGTAAATCAACGCTATTTAAAATGATTATGGGGTTAGAAAAACCAGACAGTGGCGAAGTGAATATTGGTCAAACTGTTAAATTGGCTTACGTAGACCAAAGCCGCGACGATTTAGGTAATACCAAGACAGTGTTTGAAGAAATAGCAAACGGTTCGGATATTCTAACCGTAGGCAAATACGAAACGCCTTCAAGAGCTTACATAGGAAGATTCAATTTTAAAGGTGGAGACCAGCAAAAAATCGTTGGCCAACTTTCTGGTGGTGAACGCGGGCGTTTGCACTTGGCCAAAACCTTAATTTCTGGTGGTAATGTGTTGTTGCTAGATGAGCCATCCAACGACTTGGATATTGAAACTTTGCGCGCGCTAGAAGATGCGTTACTGGAATTTGCAGGTTGCGTATTGGTGATTTCACATGATAGATGGTTCTTAGACCGCATCGCTACGCATATTTTAGCGGCTGAAGGTGAATCGCAATGGACGTTCTTTAACGGCAATTATCAAGAATATGAAGCCGATAAACGCAAGCGCTTGGGTGAGGAAGGGGCAAAACCAAAGAGAATCAGATATAAGCCAATTACACGCTAGAATTATTTTAAATTAGTGCCACAGAAGCCTCATGGATATTAGTTTACAGGCATATCTAAGCAAAACGTTTGTCATTGTGAGCGTAGCGCGGCAATCGATTTTCAAATATCACCATAAACATGGATTGCCGTTCCTGAATTTCATTTTGGCTCGTAATGACGACTTAAAAGTTAAAGCCAATCCCACTCTAAGCGTTTTTTATGCGGCGCTTTTTTCATGGCTAAATCCCACAAAAATGGTGGTATCAAGCGCATGATTCTTGCTACCCAGCCCATTTGCCACGGGATAATTTTAAAGCGCACTTTGGCGTCAACCGCGTTGGCAAATTTTTCAGCAAACACATCGGCATCCATGAGAAACGGCATTTTGTATTGGTTCAGCTCCGTCATTGGTGTGCGAACATAACCTGGTGCGATGGTGCTAACGGTAATATTAAAGTGTTGCATCTCGGTACGTAGACTTTCGCAATAGCTAATCACCGCGGCTTTGCTGGCGCTGTAAGCCCCGCTGCCAGGTATGCCGCGAATGCCCGCCACGCTTGCCACGCCTACTAATTGACCTTGGCCTGCTTGCTTCATCGCCGCAATAAACGGCTGAAACGTATGCATCATACCCATGACGTTAATATCAAAAATTGCTTGGAATGCGGGGATATCTTCTTTCAGTTCAGTTAACGTGCCACGGCTGACGCCTGCGTTTGCAATCACAATATCTGGCACACCAAAGCGGTTAATAAAGTTTTTCGCCGCGGTTTGTAGTGCGGTGCTATCGCGTACATCAAGCGGATAAATTTCGCAAGTTACGCCATATTGTTTTTGCAGTGTTTCTGCAAGCCGATGTAAGTGCTCACTACGCCTAGATACTAAGCCAATTACTGATAATTCGCTGCTCTCTAGACCAGAATTCATGCGGCTTGCAGAGTATCTTTTTGCGTATTCTTGCGCTAATGCCTCGCCTATTCCGCTTGATGCGCCGGTGATAAATATATTCATAGTAAAAGTATAGCGTACTTGTATTACTAGAAAAAAATAAGCCTGCTAAATTTTTAGCAGGCTTTTAAGTGTTACTTAACTTTCTTGGGCAGTACTACTTTTTTAGCAGGTTCTGCCTTGCTTACTTTTTTGCAGTTTTGGCTTTATCTGCACGCACGTTGCCAATAATGTAATCGGCCACAGTTAGCGCTTGTTCGTTACCGCCCGCCATGGTGCTAGAGGTAATATATTTACCGTTTATCACTAAGCTTGGCACGCCTGTTGCGCCAGAGTTACGAAAAATTATTGCTGCGCGATTTAAGCTGGTATTGATAGTGAACGATTTAAACGCTTGCTCTACTTTTAATTTATCCAAACCGCTTTGAGCGGTTACCCATTCAATCGCAGCTTTTTCATCAGTAGGGTTTAAGGATTTTGTTTTATGAATTGCTTGAAATAATTTTGTGTGGAGTTTTTCACCTACGCCTAAAGTTTCCATGGCATAAAAAGTTTTAGCCATAGGTGCCCAGCTTGGATTTGGCAAACCAGGCACGCGTTTAAAATAAACGTCGCTCGGAAATTTTTTTACCCATGCGCTCAGCGGTTCTTCCATGCTGTAACAGTGTGAACAGCCGTACCAAAAAATCTCCATCACCTCAATTTTAGCGGCATTGTCGGTGGAGATTGCTTGTGCTACCGCGTCAAATTGATCACCTACTTTTGGCGCTTCTGCAAAAACAGATGTGCTTAGAGTGAGCATTAAAATCGCTAAAAACTTTTTCATTATTGATTCCTAATTTATTTCAAAAAATAGTAAATGTTAGCTGTTAACGTGAGTTGACCATAAAAGATGACAACTAATTCCACTTGTAACTTCACTTGGCTGTTATTTACTCTAGCCAGGTTTTGTTTCGGTATGTACTTTAATCAAGTCAGTATTAAAACCGTTGGTGGTAAGCTCGCCGCGGATTTTATTGATCTGTGTAATATCGTTCAGTGGGCCCACACGTACGCGATGCCACACGCCTTTTTCTGGAATCGTCGCGGTTTGCACGACTGCCTCAAAACCCTGTAAGGCTAATTTGGCTTTCATGTTGTCGGCATCAGCTTCGTTTTGAAAAGCCCCTACTTGTAAGAAATAATTATCTTTTTTTACTGTGAGTGAGCTTTCCTGAATTTCTTTCTCGGTTACTGTGCTTTCTGTTTCTGGCAAAATGGTATAAAAATCGAACTGATTGTCTAGTTTGAGGCTATCAGGGTTTTCATCTTTCGGCAGTACACTTTCTTCAGAAATATTTTCTTTAGCCATTTTTTCTGTAATGGGCTTATCCATTTTTTTCTCTGCAAAAGGACTATCTCCACCTTTAAGATACATGGTTAGCCAAACAGATAAGCCAACGCCGAGCAATAAGCCAACTAATAAGCCAGTAAAAAAAGGACTGCCCTTGCTGTTACCAGTTTTTGGTGTGGTGGGTTTGTAATCTCTACTCATACTTTAATCCTTTTACATCTTCTGAGGCGCACTTACGCCCAACAAATCTAAGCCATTTTTTAGCACTTGCTGCGTTGCAGCTATTAACGCGAGCCGTGCTAATTTGGTTGGCGCGTCATCCACTAAAAATTTTGTATCATTGTAATAGCTATGCAAATCACTTGCACATTCTTTTAAATAATTGGCGATCGTGTGAGGCGCTAAATCAGTCGCGGCATCAGCTACAATTTCAGGATATTCACTTAAACGTTGCATGAGTTTTGCTTCGTTTGGCATATTGAGCGGGCTTAAGTTTACCGTTCTTAAGCTATTTATATCACCATTCCATTGGCTTAACACGCTACAAATACGGGCATGCGCATATTGAATGTAGTACACAGGGTTATCGTTGGTTTGTGCTTTTGCAATATCAATATCAAATACCAATTGTGAGTCGGCGCGGCGCGCTGCAAGAAAATATCTAGTCGCGTCGCAACCGACTTCGTCGATTAAATCGCGTAAAGTCACATAACTGCCTGCACGTTTCGATAGTTTTACTTCTTCGCCACCGCGCATCACCGTCACCATTTGGTGCAACACGTAATCTGGCCAACCGCTTGGAATATCCATATCAAGTGCCTGCAGCCCAGCACGGACGCGGGTGATGGTGCTATGGTGATCGGCGCCCTGCTCGTTAATTACCCGTTTAAAACCGCGATTCCATTTGTTTAAATGGTAGGCGACATCGGGCACAAAATAGGTATAACCGCCGTCACTTTTGCGCATCACGCGATCTTTATCGTCGCCAAAATCTGTGGTTTTTAGCCAAAGTGCATCGCCGTCCTCATAAGTTTTTCCGCTAGCAATTAATGCTTTTACCGTGCCCTCGACTTTGCCTGTGCTATACAGCGCGCTTTCTAAGGAGAATACGTCAAACTTGATTTGAAAAGCTTTTAAATCTAAATCTTGCTCATGCCGCAAATACGCAACCGAGAATGCACGCACAGACTCCACATCATTTACATCACCACTGGCGGTCACTTGCATATCGTCCGCGGTGACGGTTTGCTTCGCTAAAAATGCTTGAGCAATGTCTAAGATGTAGTCGCCGCGATAACCGTTTTCAGGAAAGCTTGCGTCTTCCACAGAAACGCCTTTGCAACGCGCTTGTACCGAAATCACTAGGTTTTCAATTTGCGCACCTGCATCGTTGTAATAAAACTCGCGCGTGACATCCCAACCGTTGGCGTCTAATAGCCGCGCCAAGCAATCGCCCACCGCCGCGCCTCGTCCGTGGCCGACATGCAGCGGGCCAGTCGGGTTGGCGGACACAAATTCCACTTGAACTTTTACATTTTTACCAGTGTTATTGCGACCAAAGCTATCACCTGCATTTAAAATTTCACTAATAATAGTTTGTTGCGATTGCGCGTTTAAAAAGAAATTGATAAAGCCCGCGCCCGCAATTTCCACTTTGGCGATATACTCACTTTGTGGCAGCGCTTTGATTAAATTGGTCGCAATTTCGCGTGGATTTTGGCGCAGTGGTTTGGCCAGCATCATGGCCAAATTAGTGGCAAAATCACCGTGTTCGGCAGATTTTGGGCGCTCGAGAACAATGTTTAACTGCCTCGCATCCGCGCCAATGCTGGCAGCTGCGCGGGTGAGCAAATCGGAAATATGTGCTTTCAAGAAACTTAAACTTTCAGAATAATCATTAAAACGTCAATAGCACTATTTTAACCTAATTTATGTCATCGACCATTCTTAACATCGCCTTAGACGTTCCCTTAAATCGCACGTTCGATTATTTAAGCGGTGGTTTCGTGGCGCGAGTTGGCAACCGCGTTATTGTTTCATTTGCAGGGCGCAACTTGGTTGGCGTGGTGTTGGAGATTAAACAAACTTCCGATTATCCGATTGAAAAATTAAAACCTGTTAGTCATGTATTTGATGATTTGGTTTTTCAAGATCTTAAGTTGCTGCAATTTTGCGCCGATTATTACCATTATCCGCTTGGCCAAGCGCTAATATCTACATTACCTTTGCGCTTGCGACAACTCAAGCCTGCGGTTTCACGTAAACAGTTCGTGTATTCATTGGTCAAGGGCGCAGAATTAAGCCAAATCCCCGCAAAAAAAGTCGTTTTACATCGAATTATCACTGCCCTGCAAGCCTCACCAGTATTGGCTCCCAGCGATGCTATTTTAATATCTTCTAGTTGGAAAAAAGCGATTTTAGAACTTAAAAATTTTGGGCTGGTGAGCGAGCATGAAGTGGTGGCGGTGAAAGCTTCCGTACCGTCTTCAAGCATAGAGCCAACTTTGAATGATGAGCAAGCAAGCGTGATTGAGAGTGTGTTAGCGCTCACTCACAGCTTTAAACCGTGGTTGCTGCACGGCATTACGGGCAGCGGAAAAACTGAAGTTTACATTCAAATTTTAAAAAAAATACTGAGCGAAAAAGACGCGCAAGTTTTGGTATTGGTACCTGAAATCAACTTAACGCCTCAGCTAGAGGCGCGCTTTAGAAGCCGTTTATTTCAATATCCGCTAGTGACTTTGCATAGCAATTTAAGTGAAAGTGAGCGACTACAAAATTGGCTGGCAG
The DNA here is from genome assembly GCA_031381645.1 of Methylotenera sp. GTDB lineage: Bacteria > Pseudomonadota > Gammaproteobacteria > Burkholderiales > Methylophilaceae > Methylotenera_A. The sequence goes on along the minus strand of JANMYB010000094.1, from coordinate 1,451 downwards.
CCAGCAGTGGCGCGGCAAAAATTGTCATCGGCACGCGTTTGAGTGTATTTACGCCGATGCCAAATTTGAAGCTAATCGTGATGGATGAAGAACATGACGGCAGCTACAAACAGCAAGATGGCATGCGCTACCACGCGCGCGATGTGGCGATGGTGCGCGCTAAGCAATTGAATATTCCAATAATTTTGGGTAGCGCGACACCTTCACTTGAGACTTGGCACCGTTGTATTAATTTAGGGGCAGACAAAGGCCAATATGGCTTGCTTAGCTTGAATAAACGCGCGGTAGAAAACGCGAGCTTGCCGAATATTTTTTGCATCGATACCGCAAAATCACCGACAGAAAATGGCCTCTCGCCCTTATTAATCCGTGCGTTGCGCGAACGTTTGGCGTGCAAAGAACAAAGCTTATTATTCATTAACCGCCGTGGTTACGCGCCCGTGTTGCATTGCAACGCCTGCCAATGGATTTCTAGTTGTACGCGTTGTTCGGCCAGATTAGTTGTACATTTAAGCCAAAAACGCCTCAAATGCCATCATTGCGGGCACGAGCAGAAAATACCGCTACAATGCCCAAGTTGCGGCAATGCAGACATAAACCCGATTGGCCAAGCCACACAACGCTTAGAGCAAACGCTGCAAACGCTGCTGCCAACTGCGCGCATCGCCCGCGTTGACCGTGACAGTATGCGTAATAAAGACGCGCTGACGGATTTACTCATGCAAGTGCACAATCAAGAAATTGATATTTTGGTCGGTACACAAATGCTGGCAAAGGGACATGATTTCCCGCATTTGACCTTAGTTGGTGTGATTGATACGGATAGCGCGCTCTACAGCCCAGATTTCCGCGCATCAGAAAAATTATTCGCACAATTGATGCAGGTTTCTGGCCGCGCTGGGCGCGCCGAGAAGGCTGGCGAAGTGCTCATACAAACCGCGTTTCCGCAGCATGCTTTGTTTAATGCGCTACGCAGCCAAGATTATGTGAGTTTTGCCAATGAATTGCTGCACGAAAGAAGTACGATGCAGTTTCCACCCACCAGCTATTTTGCGCTGTTGCGGGCTGAGGCGAATGATTTCGCGCTAGTGAGACAGTTTTTAATTAAAGCGGGAAATTTAGCGCGAGAGTTAAAAACCGAGGTGATGATTTATGATGCGGTTCGCCCGCAAATGGAACGTTTAAAAGGCATGGAGCGCGGACAATTGCTGTTGCAAGCCAATAGCCGTGCCGCTTTACAACGGCTACTTAAAAACTGGATGCCGCAAATTCGCACATCTCCGATTGCCACAAAAGTCCGCTGGAGTTTGGATATTGACCCGCTGGAGTTTTGAGATTGTTTTGCCATGTAAGTGCTAGCCAAGTAAAATAGCGCAATACTGATAACTCGCGGGTGTAGTTCAATGGTAGAACGCTAGCTTCCCAAGCTCGATACGCGGGTTCGATTCCCG
>JANMYB010000083.1:0-22580 GCA_031381645.1 Methylotenera sp. | reverse complement strand
AAAGCCAACTGATATTCAGTATATTAATGCGCATGGTACAGGCACTGTTTTTAACGACATTACCGAAACCAATGCTATAAAAAAAATATTCTGTGAGCATGCTTACAATCTAAGCGTCAGCTCAACCAAATCTATGCATGGGCATTTAATGGGTGCTGCAGGCGCACTTGAAGCTGTGATAACCACGCTGGCTGTTTACTCAAACAAATTACCACCGACTATTAACTTAAAACTACCAGACCCAACATGTGATTTAGACTATGTGCCTAACATCACAAAATCTGTCCCACGACTAGATTATGCGATGTCAAACTCGTTTGCTTTTGGCGGCACAGGCGCCAGTTTAATTTTAAAAAAATTCAATTAAAAAATATTTATCATGGCTTCTTTAATCTGTTGCAATAAAACAACATTATCCAACTAAAGTTAAGGCCAAATCTGTAGCTAACACACTTTAAATTAATTCTATAACTTATCCACATGATATTATTTAGTCAGTTTTACTTAATATCTACTAAATATCTACTAAGGCTAGTACCATGAAAAAAATATTATTAAGTTGTGTGATTTTTACAACACCACTCGCTGCACAAGCAGCGGGTTTTGCGCTAATTGAACAGAGTGGTAGTGGCATGGGCAACGCTTATGCAGGCGGTTCAGCAGTTGCTGAAGATGCCAGCACTATATTCTTCAACCCCGCTGGCATGACCTATATTCAAGGCACACAAGCCGTTGGCGCGTTGCATCTTATTAATCCAAATGCGGAATTTAACGATAAAGGCTCAATAAAGGCTCAAGGGGTTCCCCCAAGGGGCGATGAAGGCCCTAATGCTGGTGATTTAGCTTTTGTACCAAATTTTTATTTTATGACAGAAATCAATCCCTCAGTCAAAGTTGGTGTTGGTTTGAATGCGCCGTTTGGACTTAAAACTGAGTATGATGATAAATGGGTAGGCCGTTTTCAGGCGGACAAATCTGAAGTAAAAACCATCAACATTAACCCTTCGGTTGCTTTTAAGGTTAATGATCAACTCTCATTGGGTTTTGGTGTATCTGTCATGCGTTTGGAAGCAACGCTTACGCGCCAAGTAAACCGTGTCGTTGCGCCTGAAACTAGCGTTAAGATTAAGGGCGATGATTGGGGTTACGGTTTTAACCTTGGTGCAATTTATCAAGTAACCGCAGATACCCGCATTGGTGTGGCCTATCGCTCTAAAATTGACCAGCACCTTGAGGGCAAGTCTTCATCGCCTTTGGTAGCGGCATTAAACACTAATGTTAAAGCTGATGTCACATTACCTGAAAATTTTTCAGTCAGTGCATTTAGTCGACTGAATGATACCTGGGACTTAATGGGAGATGTCACTTGGACACGCTGGAGTCGCTTTAAAGAACTGCGCATTGACTTTGCAAATACCACCCCTGATGCAGTTACCCCAGAAAACTGGGAAAACACCATGCGCTACTCTGTAGGCGTCAATTATCACTACAGTGACGCAATTAAATTGCGCGCTGGCTTGGCTTATGATGAAGAAGCCATTAAAGATGAGTTCCGCACTGCACGCATACCAGGTAACGATAGAAAATGGCTCTCGCTAGGTGCGAGCTATGTGATGTCGCCCGCCTCTAAGTTTGATGTGGGTTATTCTCATTTATTTATTAGCGACTCAAGCATTGATGACGACCAAACATCTCCTGCTGAAGGTAGGAATGGGCGTGTCCGTGGTGATTTTGAAGGTAGCGTAGATATTTTAAGCTTACAATACACGCATAATTTCTAATTAGAAAACCTAAAAACCGCCCTGTAGCCCTCATGGATATTGGTCTGCAGGGCATATAAACTAGATTTAAATAAGCCAAAAGGGCTTGCAAAAATGCAAGCCCTTTGTATTTGCTGATGCTATCATTCTTACAGCTATTTTTTACTGCTTAACGACTTAGCCTCTGCAATATTGCTGGCAACATCATTGGCTAAAGCGGCATCTTCTTTGCTAATGAGCGGTTGTAGATGTTCCCAAATGCCAATGGCTTTTTTATAATCCGCATTTTTAAATGCAATCGTACCCGCCAGCAATAAGGCTTTTGGATGATTTGGGTCTAGCTTAAGCGCCTTTTCTACCAGCTCATTTGCTTTTTCATCGAACTGCCCGCCAGTGGTTACCGCCAAAGCATCCGCATAATCGGCAAATAATTGCGGATCGTTCGGAATCAAATTCACCGCTTTTTCAAACGCGCCCACCGCATCTTTGTGCTGTTTTAACTCGACATAAGAATGCGCCAGCAGCGCCCAACCATCGGCATCTTCAGGATTTTTTTCTAACTTAGCCGCCAACCTTTGTGCCATTGCGCCAAGATCGCCCATTTCATGCCCATCTCCGCCCATCGGTTGCGCAGCGCCCATTAGCGGCATCGTAGTTTCTGGCGAGCTCACACTAGGCGCATCTGGGTTGCCCGCTTTCCAATAAATCAAGCTTGCCAAAATGGGCACCAGCAAAACAACTCCCAACATAGGATTTATTTTTGAGATTTTTTCACCAGTGGTTTTTTCATTAGCAGTATTTTCGCTAGCTTCTTTTACAACAGGTTTTTTGAGCGCAGACGTAAAAATATAGGTGGTAATAACGCCCAAAAGAAAACCGATAATTAGCGAGGTCATGTTCACATTTCTTCTCCTTTTATTTCATCACTGCCCGCATGTTTTTTAAGCACGCGGTAAAGCACAAAACCGCCAATAATGAGCAACAAGAACGGTCCAAACCACAGCAAAGCAGTGCTGTTGTTGACTGGTGGACGATAACGCACAAAATCGCCGTAACGCGCCACTAGATAATCAATCACCTCTTGATCAGTCTTGCCTTCACGCATTTGCGCGCGAATTTCCTTGCGTAAATCTTCCGCCAATGGCGCACTTGAGTCTGACAAAGTTTGATTTTGACACACCAAACAACGTAATTCATGCGACATCGCTTTTAAGCGCGCTTCCAGCACTGGATCTTCTGCCAGCAGCTTAGCTTCGCCCACAACTGCAGCATTACTCATCTGTAAAAAAGTAAAAGCCAGCAAAACTAGAATAAAAAATCGTTTCATTTTTCCAACTCTTTCAACAACGGGACGATTTTGGTGAGTAAAATTTCGTCGGTAATCGGGCCAATTTGTTTGTAGCGAATCACGCCTGCTTTGTCGATGACATAAGTTTCTGGCACGCCATACACGCCATAATCGATACCTATTTTGCCTTCAACATCCGTAAAAGTGGCTTTGTAAGGGTTGCCTTCTGCCAGCAACACGGCTTGCGCTTCAGCGTCCGTATCTTTGTAATCTAGCCCGTAAGTGGCAATTTTGTTGGTCTTCGCCATTTCCATCAATACGGGATGTTCATCTTTGCAAGCACCACACCAAGAAGCCCACACGTTGAGCAACCACACTTGACCTTTCATGTCTGCGCTATTAAAAGTTTTACCCACTTCTCCCAAAACAGGTGCAGTAAACGCAGGTGCAAGCTTGCCCACCAAGGGAGAAGGCACTTCGTGTGGATCTAAAAATAAACCTTTGAATAAGAAACCCACCGCAACCAGAAATAAAGCAAGTGGTATTAAAAATTTGGCAATTCTATTCATACAAACTTCCTAGTCATGCTTCAAAAGCTTCTTGTGCGTCTTGTGTTTCTTTGGCGGTCTTTTTATTTACAATGCGATAACGGCGATCCATCAGCGCTAAAATACCTCCCAATGCCATTAAAATGCACCCAGCCCATATCCATTGTACAAAAGGTTTGATGTAAATCCGCACGCTCCAAGCACCATTTTCTAGCGGCTCACCCAGTGAAACATACATGTCTTTAAATACGCCCGCCTCAATATCTGCTTCTGTCATCACCGAGCCTTGCACTGGGTAAAAACGTTTTTCAGGATGCAATACTGCAATCTCCTTAGCATTACTAGTGACTACAAACCTGCCTTGTGAGGCCGTATAGTTGGGTCCTGTCATCTCTTTTGCGCCTTCAAACTTGAATGACAAAGCGCCTACTTTGGCCACATCATTTACTTCCATACGCAAATCTTGTTCTGACTCATATCCCTTCACCAAAGTTACGCCCAAAATAAATACACCAATGCCAAGGTGCGCCAAAAGCATCCCGTAAAATGCCAGCGGAATACTTTTGATATTTTCGAGCAAGTTTGGCGTGGTGATTTGTCTTGATTTGATTCTGTTGATAAGCAAAATTAGGGTGGTGCTGACGACCCAAATACCCATAAACACACCTACCGCTGACATTAGAGTGATTTTACCCATAGCAAGTGGCACAAGTAGCGCAGTTAATACGCTAATCACTGCGGCTACTCTCAAACGCGTGCCAATTTCAGGTAAGCTGGTTTTTTTCCATCTTGCTAACGGACCCAAACCCATCAAAAACAAGCCTGGCGCCATAATGGCGACAAAAACTGCATCAAAGTATGGTGGACCGACAGAGATTTTTCCTGCACCAAGTGAATCCATGAGCAAGGGATAGAGCGTGCCTAATAATACAGAGCCTGCCGCGGCAACCAGCACAACATTGTTGGCCAGCAGCATCGATTCGCGCGAAACCACATCAAACTTCTCGCCCAAGCCTACCTTTGGTGCTCGTAATGCAAATAATAACAAGGCTCCTCCTATGACTACGACTAAGTAAAGAAGAATATATATACCGCGGCTTGGGTCAGTGGCAAACGCATGTACCGAAGTCAGCACGCCAGAGCGTACCAAAAATGTACCCAATAGGCTTAATGAAAATGCGCAGATAGACAATAATACCGTCCATACTTTAAAAGCATCACGCTTTTCGGTTACCGCTAGCGAGTGAATCAGCGCCGTGCCTACCAACCAAGGCATAAACGATGCATTCTCTACCGCATCCCAAAACCACCAGCCACCCCAGCCCAACTCGTAATAAGCCCATTTGCTGCCAAAGGCAATACCAAGCGTTAAAAACACCCATGCAGCCGTAGTCCAAGGCCGCGTCCAACGGGCCCAAGCATTATCCAGTCTGCCATCAAGCAATGCGGCAATCGCAAACGCAAACGCCACTGAAAAACCCACATATCCCATATAAAGTACTGGCGGATGAAATACCATGCCTGGATCTTGCAGTAGTGGATTTAAATCACGGCCATCTAGCGCAGCTGGAATCAAACGCTCAAACGGATTAGAGGTGAAGATAATAAATGCCAAGAAACCAATGCTGACCATACCCATCACGGAAATCAGCCTGATTCTAAAGCTTTCTGGGAGCGCCTTAGCAAACATCGTCACTGCCATCGTCCACACACCTAGAGTTGTCACCCACAGCAGCATCGAACCTTCATGCCCACCCCATAAAGCCGCAAGGCGGAATGCTAATGGTAACTGTGAGTTTGAGTTAGTGGCGACATACAGTACCGAAAAATCATTGGCATAGAAAGAATAATCTAAACAAATAAAGGAAAGGACAATAAAAACAAATTGCGCGCGCGCCGCTGGAACAGCCAAGTTATATAAGCTTGGCTGGTTCTTCCATACGCCTACTAGTGGTAGCGTGCCTTGCACAATAGCAAAGCAAAATGCAAGAATGAGTGCAAACTGACCAATTTCTGGAATCATATTGCACCTTCTTTCAATTTGGTTTTTTTAGCAGCCTCTAGCGCTGCTGCTGCTTCTGGCGGCATATAGTTTTCATCATGCTTGGCTAACACTTGATCCGCCTCAAACAAACCATTTGCATTTAATTTGCCTTCTGCCACCACACCTTTACCTTCTTTAAATAAATCTGGCAAAATACCTTTGTACACTACATCCATGGTTTTTTCCGTATCAGTCACTCTAAATTTCACACGCAACCCATCTGGTAAGCGCTTTATACTGCCATTTTCAACCAAGCCACCAATTCTAAAACTGCCTGATTTTGGCGCTTCACCTTTTTCCACTTGCGTGGGGGTAAAGAAAAATACTAAATTACTTTTGAATGATTTAGTAAATAACACCGCGGCAATAACTAACAATATCAGCCCTGCTGCGATTAAACCAAATCTTTTATGACGTGCTTTCATAGTTTACAAACCTTATTTTAAATTGCTTCTTGCTTGACAGCTTGGCTGACGCTCTGACGGCGTTTATTAAGTAACCACAACTCTATCGCCATCACCAAAAAAGTAATGCCAAACGAGCCCCAAACATAGAAACCATAACCACCCATTGCTAAAAATTCACTTACGCCATTCCAATTCATACTTGTCCCTTAATCCTGTCTCAACATGGCAGTTTTGCTGTCGCGCTCTAAAATTTCGCAACGCACGCGCATTAAAATCACCGCAATGCTATATAACCAAAATCCAATCGCCATAATCAGCATGCCTTGCAGCATAATCGCCGCCATGGCAGGCGCCTTGGTGAGGCTCACAGAGGCGCCTTGATGTAGCGTATTCCACCATTTCACCGAGAAATAAATAATCGGCACATTAATCGCCCCCACCAGTGCCAATACCGCACTGGCTTTATCCGCGCGAGTTTTATCGTCTATCGCAGCTTGCAAAGAAATATAGCCAATATACAAAAATAACAAAATCAACTCTGAAGTTAAGCGGGCGTCCCACACCCACCAAGCGCCCCACATCGGCTTACCCCACAACGCGCCCGTTACCAATGCCAAAAAGGTAAACATAGCGCCAGTAGGGGCAATAGCGGTAGCCATCATATAAGATAATTTGGCGTTAAACACCAAGCCCATGCCTGCATACATGGCCATGAGCAAATATAGAAACATGGAAAACCAAGCAGCTGGCACATGTACAAAAATGATACGGTAGCCTTCGCCTTGTTGAAAGTCCGTCGGTGCAACGAATAGGCCGATGTACAAGCCATACACTATCAACACCGCAGCACTGATCGCACACCAAGGAATAAGCTTACCCGCAAGTGGATAAAAGGTTTTGGGCGATGCATATTTAAACCAATTAAAGCCTGTTTTTGTTTCCATATTTTGCTATGCCTTTAATTCACATTTATTCTAACGCAATCTTTAACGCGGCGGCTGACGCGAGCGGCGCAAATACAAGCGCCATGGCCAATACAGCACCAAGCAATGAAAGCGCACCATTCGGGTTCATGCCTATAGAAACCGCATTTACCGCGCCTGCACCAAACACCAGCACTGGTATATAAAGTGGTAAAACTAAAATTGCAATCAACACACCCGTGCCGCGTATACCTAGGGTGAGAGCCGCACCTATACTGCCTATCAGGCTTAGTGCTAGTGTACCCATCAGCAATGATATCGCAAGCACCTGTAGCTCTGCAGCACCCAAGTTAAACTGTAGGCCAATTAACGGCGCCACAAAAACCAATGGTAAACCCGAAAGTATCCAATGCGCCAAAATCTTCATCAACACTATCAGGACCGTTGGTTGATTTGAAAGCATCATCTGCTCTAGTGTGCCATCTGCATGATCACTCGCATACATTCTCGATAGTGATAACATGCAAGATAACAACGCCGTCACCCATAACACACTTGGTGCCATCGCCTTCAATAGTTTTGGATCTGCACCAGAACCTAGCGGAAACAAACTCGCTGCAATAATAAAAAAGAAAAACACTGCTGCAACGTCCGACTGGCGCCGCAACGCGACTTTAATATCGCGCGCTAAAATGCGAGATAGTAAAGGAAATGTGCTGAGTTCTTTAAGCATCTTTTTATGCGTCAAGACGCAATTGCTCAAACTTAGGCACATTCAGCGTTACGTCTTGGTGCGTGGTCATCACAACCATCCCGCCATCATTGGCAAACGCTTCAATTTTTAGTTTTAATAGCTGGGTTGCGTTAGTGTCCAAGGCGGTAAACGGCTCATCTAAAATCCAAAGCGGCAACTCTTGCAGCCACAAGCGCGCTAACGCCACACGTCGCTTCTGACCTTGTGACAGCATACGTGTGGGTAAATTCAACCCTTTTGCCAAGCCCAGCGATTTAAGTGCCTCAATAGCCTTGTCCGCAGAAATATCTGCTCCTGACAAGCTAAGCGTAAACTGTAAATTTTCTAACGCGGTTAAATCTTCTTTTATTCCAGAAAGATGGCCAATGTACAAAACGTGCTTAGAGTACTCTTCGGCCAGCGCATTAATATTCTCGCCACACCAGTTAATGTCGCCTTCATATGGCTTAGAGAGTCCACAAATCGTGCGCAACAGCGTGGTTTTGCCAGAGCCATTCGCGCCTTGAAGATACAGCACGCTGCCGCTGTTCAACTTGAAACTTAATTTTTCAAACAGCAACCTCTCACCACGAACACCAACTAAATTATTTGCGGTGAGCTCACGATTACCCGCTAAAAATCCCATCTATATCCAACAAACATTGATTCCCGGGTCGAGTTAATTTTGGTATTGGTATTATCATCTGAGTAAGACTTCTCAAAAGCTAACTCGGCTTCTAACAGTCCAGCATCCATCACCTGATAAGAAACGCGCAAGGTTGGCGCTACTTTAAAGATTTTTAAATCAGCTAAGCTAGAATCGCTTCTTTGGTTGTAAAAATTAAGCGAGCTGGTGACGTGCCATTTGGTGCGGAATGTCGCCACATTGGTCAAACCAAGTACATGCGCATAATAAACTGGATCGTCCACATAACTACCATTAATCACCGACGTGTCATCGGCAAAAATGGTATTGGTTCCTATGGCCTGCATGGAGTAAGTATAAGCCGTGCCCGAGCTTCTTGTACCGCTTATTAAATTTCCGTTGGGAACGATGGTAGTGAAATCTATACCTCGCGTGCCTGATGTGCGATTCAAACGAATATCGCCACCTAATTGCCATTTAGGCGTCACTTGCTTAGTAAGCCCAAACAAGGCCGTATCTGAATCTGCTGTGACATCGTTTACTGTTTTGATAATCTGTTTTTTAGTTAATACTTGTCTCAAACCACCGACAGACCTAACTCCTGTCACTGCAGGAATAGCAGATTCCCCATATAAAATCGGAGATTTGCGATGATCTAGCAATACGTTGTAGGTAATATCGTAAAAACCAGTCCAGTTGCCTTGTAGCAGTGCGATATTCACTCTATCGTAAATGGTATCGTAGTCGAGCAAGCCGAACCAAGAGGTTGTATTGTTGAAGTAACGTAGCTCAGATCCTAGCGCGCGCCTTTCTGTAAAGCTGTCCGCGTTTTGCTGAATCGCATAAACATTGCCGCTTACGTTACTCGCTGGCGTTCCGAACTCGATTGCAGAGCCATAAAACTGGCGGTCAGTAATAATCTTTGAATGTGAGCCATCATCTGGCACACCAGCCACGCCTGTGATTCTAAAATTATCATTGATATTGTATCTTGCAAAACCGCCATCAAATCTACCCAGCACACCTTGCGAGTTACCTGGTTGGCGACCTAAGCGGAACATATAACCTAAAGACTTATCTTCGTGATCCCAATACGCGGCATTTAAACGATTAATGTCTCTAAAGTTATCACCTGGCGGAAAGTTATGCGTTTGCGCATCGCGGAAAACGATTTTGTCGTCGTATTGATTATGGCGCCAGCGCCCAGTAATATCAAAACTCGTCACCAATGCGGATTGGTCAGTAGTGCGATCGTTGGTTCTACCTGTGGGAGATTTTGTTTCTGTTAATGTTCTACCACCATAGTAATACTGCGATAAACTGCCGAATACATTGGTTTGATTTACTTGGTTGATTTGTTTTTTAGTTGAAAATTTGTTATCTGCAACCTTCGCAGTACCGTCTTTAATCGCAGCTAATCTTGTATTCACCCTTAAAGCGCCTTCGCTACCAGGGTAAAGCTTCAGGTAAAGGTCATACTCAATTTTTGCTTTGTCAAAGTCACCATTTTTTTCACGTGCATTACCTACCAACTCTTGTGCTTCTTGCGAGTATTCATTGGGTGGCAAATTAAGCAACCGATTAAACATTTGTGTGGCATTCTCATACTCGCCCGCTGCCATGGCAGCTTTACCAGAAACCATTAATTCCTTAGCAGACGCACCTTCTGGAGGAGTTGCTACTGTAAATTTTGGCTCCACAAAAGTGGCAATAGGCTCACCAATTAAAGGCACTCGAACAATAATACTGTGGTTATCTTCACCTAGCCTGACTTTGTAAGTGTTGATGTTAGCAAATTTAATTAACAGTGTTTTATTAGTATCTATGCTTTTGTTGTTTGTCACGCGACAAGTAGCATTACCTTTTTTAGAAACACTTATCACTTCAGGGAAAGTAAGTGTAAAAGGCGTAATTAATCTAGATGATGAGCTTTTGGACTCTTGAATTCGCAACTGTTCTGCCAAACATGGATCTGGAATGTCAAACGAGATACGCAATGTATCACTTGGACCATCTGGAAAGTGCCGTAAATAAGTAACTGGGACCGTAAAGTTAATGCGAATTTCGGCTTCATCCCCGACCGCCATCACTTCTGGCTGATCGAGTATCTGCGCCACTTCCGAGGTAGTGGCAGCAACAGCATTAATAGAAAGTGCCCAAAAAAACAGCATTAAAAGTCGCAAAGCGCGCATTACAACTCCTCAAATCTTATATTTATCATGCGCTTAGTATAACAATTTAATGCAAATTAGCAACTTTTTATAGCCCATGCAACTTATCTTACAATCTAAACAACAAATTTACAACACATCACTTATTTACTAAATGTGCTTGTACTATGACAACCAGAATCATTACAATCGACAGCCGTTTTCTTGTCATGCGTCACAGATTTAGACTTCACGCCTGGGAAATTAGCACCATGGCAAGATTTACAGGTGCCTGTAAGTAATGCATGGTTAGGTTTCTTGGTGTTGCTAAACGATGTTGTATTGCTATGGCAAACATCACATGAAACCATCGTTGGTACATGATTTGCAGGTTTGGCTTTTGCAGTCGAGCCGTGACAAGTCGCACATGAGCCAGCAGCAACGCCCGTATGGCTGAATGCAGCGCCAACAAACGATGTGGTTGATTTGTGACAAGTCTCACAAGCTGCTGTAGTAGCAACATGGGTGGCCGATTTACCTTTTGCGGTTGTACCGTTATGGCAAGTCGCACAACCCGTCGCAATACCAGTATGATTAAACTTAGCGCCAGCAAATGATGTGGTCGATTTATGGCAAGTCTCGCAACCCGCACTTGTAGCAGGGTGAGTTGGCGTTTTGCCTTTAGCTGTCGTGCCATTATGGCAAGTCGCGCAACCAGTGACAATGCCTGTGTGGTTCATTGCCGCACCAGCAAACGTTGTAGTCGATTTATGGCAAGTTTCGCAACCCATGCTGGTTTGGACGTGAGTAGGTGTTTTGCCTTTAGAACTTGTGCCGTTATGGCAACTCGCACAACCAGTCACAATGCCTGTATGACTGAATGTGGCTGGAATCCAAGCCGTAGTTCGGTGACATGTATCGCACGAAGCAGTTGTCACAATATGTCCAGCTGGTTTACCTGTAGAAGTTTTGCCGTGGCAAGTTGTGCATGAGCCTGGCGCAACGCCAGTGTGGTTAAACACTGTACCAGCAAACGATGTGGTTGATTTATGGCAAGTTTCGCAAGCTGCGCTGGTCACAATATGTGTCGCAGGCTTGCCCTTAGCCTTGGTGCCATTATGGCAAGTCGCACAGCCAGATACAATACCTGTATGGTTCATTGCTGTGCCAGCAAACGATGTGGTCGATTTATGACAAGTTTCACAGCCAGCGCTTGTGGAAATGTGAGTCGCAGGCTTACCTAGCGCTTTGGTTCCATTATGGCAGGTCGCACAGCCCGTAGTAATACCTGTATGGTTCATAGCCGCGCCACCCACAAAGCTGGTGGTGGATTTATGGCATGTCTCGCAAGCCGCGCTGGTGGTGATATGTGTCGCAGGTTTCTTCATTACATTGGCGTATGTGCCGCCGTGGCAAGTCGCACAGCCAGTAGTGATACCAGTATGATTCATTGTCGCTGGCAAAAATCCAGTGGTACGGTGGCACGAATCGCAAGAAGCTGTGGTTGGAATATGCGTAGCTGGCTTGCCTGTTGAGGTTTTACCGTGGCAAGTCGCACAAGAGCCTACCGCAACGCCAGTGTGGTTAAACACTGTACCAGCAAACGATGTAGTTGATTTATGGCACGTTTCGCAAGCTGCACTGGTAGTAATGTGGTTAGCTGGTTTCTTCATCACATTGGCATAAGCACCACCGTGGCAAGTCGCACAGCCCGTGGTAATACCGCTATGGTTCATTGCGGCGCCAACAAATGTTGTGGTCGATTTATGACAAGTCTCACAAGTCGCCGTGGTTGGGAAGTGCGTCGTAGGCTTACCCAAAGCGACAGTGTTGTTATGGCAATTTGCGCAACCAGTAGTGATGCCAGTGTGGTTCATCGCTGCACCAGTTTTGAACGAAGTAGTGTTTTTATGACAAGTCTCGCAAGCCGCGCTGGTAGTAATGTGGTTAGCTGGTTTCTTCATCACATTGGCATAAGCACCACCGTGGCAAGTCGCACAGCCTGTAGTGATGCCGCTATGATTCATGGTTGGCGCTACGAACGATGTGGTGTTTTTATGGCATGAATCGCACGATGCTGTGGTTGGAATATGCGTAGCTGGTTTGCCTTTTGCACTAACACCGTGACAAGTCGCGCAAGTGCCCGCTTTAACGCCAGTGTGGCTAAACGCCGCACCAGCAAATGATGTGGTCGATTTATGGCAGGTTTCGCAAGCAGCAGTCGTAGCAACGTGGCCAGTTGATTTGCCTTTAGCCGTAGTACCGTTATGGCAGCTAGCACAACCTGTGGTAATACCAGCATGATTCATTGTCGTAGGTTTAAAGGCCGCAGTCGATTTATGGCAAGTTTCACAAGTTGCCGTAGTAGGAATATGTGTGGCTGGCTTACCTTTGGCAGCTGTACCGTTATGGCAACCCGCACAACCAGTAGTGATACCTGTGTGGTTCATCGCTGCACCAGTTTTGAACGAAGTAGTGTTTTTATGACAAGTCTCGCAAGCTGCTGCGGTTGGAACATGTGTTGCTGGTTTAGCTTTCACCGCTGTGAAGCTACCGCCGTGGCATGTCGCGCAACCAGTCGTAATGCCGCTGTGATTCATCACCGCAGACTTAAAGGTACTGGTGGTGTTATGGCAGGTTTCACAAGTTTTAGTTGTTGGGATATGACCTGTCGTTGGTTTACCTTTGGCTGCTGTACCATTATGGCAACTTGCACAGCCTGTCGTGATGCCTGTATGGTTCATCGCCGCACCAGTCTTGAAGCTAGTGGTGTTTTTATGGCAAGTCTCACAGGCTGCTGTGGTTGGTACATGTGTTGCTGGTTTAGCTTTCACCGCTGTGAAGCTACCGCCGTGGCATGTCGCGCAACCCGTTGTGATGCCAGCATGGTTCATCGTTGCTGGTTTAAATGCGGCGGTTGATTTATGGCAAGTTTCGCAAGTGGCACTGGTTGGAATGTGACTTGTGGTGGGTTTACCTTTTGCAGTCGTACCATTATGGCAATTAGCACAACCCATAGTAATGCCAGTGTGGTTCATCGCCGCACCAGTTTTGAAGCTACTGGTGTTTTTGTGACAAGTCTCGCAAGCCGCAGTTGTGGCAATATGAGTGCTTGGTTTCGCTTTTACCGTCGCAAAGTTACCACCATGGCATGTCGCACAGCCAGTTGTGATGCCTGAGTGATTCATCACCGCGCCTTTAAAGCTTGCAGTGCTGGTGTGACAAGTTTCGCACGCTTTAGTCGTTGGAATGTGCGTGTTGGTCTTACCCAAAGCTGTAGTGTTGTTATGGCAGCTCGCACAACCAGTAGTTACGCCAGTATGGTTCATGGCAGCACCTTTGAAGCTGGCAGTCGATTTGTGGCATGTTTCACAAGCCGCAGTGGTTGCAATATGGGTAGTCGCTTTACCCAGCGCCGCTTTACCATTATGGCAGCTTGCGCAGCCTGTAGTGATGCCTGAGTGGTTCATTTTTCCACCTTTAAAACTAGTGGTCGAACTATGGCAAGTTTCGCAAGCCGCGGTGGTGCTAATGTGGGTGGCAGTCTTACCTAAAGCAACTTTACCATTATGGCAACTTGCACAGCCTGTCGTGATGCCTGTATGGTTCATCGCCGCACCAGTCTTGAAGCTAGTGGTGTTTTTATGGCAGGTCTCGCAAGCTGCTGTCGTCGCAATGTGAGTCGTTGGTTTAGCTTTCACCGCTGTGAAGCTACCGCCGTGGCATGTCGCGCAACCCGTTGTGATGCCAGCATGGTTCATCGTTGCTGGTCTAAATGCAGTAGTTGATTTATGGCAAGTTTCACAAGCAGCTGATGTTGGAATATGGGTTGCAGTCTTGTCTCTTGCAGTTGTGCCGTTATGGCAACTCGAACAACCAGCACTGATGCCAGTGTGATTCATTTTAGCGCCTTTAAAGCTTGTGGTGCTGGTATGACAAACTTCACAAGCCGCAGTAGTAGCAATGTGTATGCTTGACTTACCTTTGGCCGTTGTGCCGTTATGGCAGTTGACACAACCTTTGGTAATACCCGTGTGATTCATGGTTGCAGGTTTAAAGCCAGCCGTTGTATGACAGACCTCACAACTTGCAGAAGTCGCAATGTGGCTAGTTGATTTGCCTTTAGCGGCTTTACCATTATGGCAACTAGCACAACCAGTGGTGACACCATTGTGGTTGAATTTTGCGCCTAAGAAACTTGCTGTAGAAGTATGACAAGTTTCACAGCTTGCAGTTGTCGCAATATGTGTAGCAGATTTGCCTTTGGCAGATTTACCGTTATGACAGCTTGCACAGCCAGTGGTAATGCCAGAGTGATCAAATCTCGCGCCACCCGCAAATGAAGTGGTAGAACTATGACAAGTTTCGCACGCAGCAGCTGTTGGAATATGGCTGGACGATTTGCCTTTAGCTGTAGACCCATTATGGCAGCTGGCACAACCACTTGTAATAGCTTTGCCTGAACTATCCACATGGTTAAAGCCTTTAGCTGGTGTCCAGGCACTATTTTTGTGGCAAGTGCCGCAATCGGCTGTAGTTGCGGTATGGTTTGCTGGTTTACCAACTGCCGAGGTGCCATTATGACAACTTACACACGACTGGCCTGGCATAACGCCAATATGGCTCATTTTTGCAGGCTTCCACGCAGCTGCTAAGTGACATGTTTCGCATTTGTCGTTAGTCGGCATGTGCCCTGCTGGCTTAGCTGAGGCATTCATGCGGTTGCCATTAATATGGCAACCCGAACATTGTTTTGGTGTGCCTTTAAATATGCCGTTGATATGACAGGTTTCGCACCTTGCTGTAGCATGCTGACCTACTAGCTGAAAACCAGTCTTTGTGTGATCAAACTTGAAACCGCCTTTAACGGTTTTTGTGGCAGCAACAGCCATGCTTGCCATCATGATGGTTAAGCAAAAGGCTAGAAATAATGCTGATATTTGCTTACAACTAAATTGCAAATTAATCCCTATCAAGGAGTTTGCACTTCAATAAACATCACAAAAAACATACATTTAATTGTGGGAAATTTATACACATAAATATGGATGATAGGTGGGAAATAATTATGCGTCAAACATTTTTTAAAAAAAATATATAGGATTTTAAAAGTTTAGTTTAAAGTTATAAGCGATAATTCAAAGTAGCAATACCAATAACATTTTTACCTGCCCACACCTGCATTCACCTTGATGTCTCTGAAGTTTGTAGTGACGTGGCAACGGTCACATTGCGGGCCAAAACTACCACCGTGTACATCATCACTGGAGTGGCAGCTGTAGCATGTAGTGCTTTGTTTCACCTTGCCAACAAAAGCAGTTCTATGGCAATCTAAGCAGCCCACTTTTTTGTGGGCGCCATCAAGCTTGTACTTGGTGCGTGTATCATGGTTAAAGTCCCATACTGCCCAATCCCTAGCATTGTGGCAATCCTCGCAAAGCGTACCTAGTTGTTTTTTATGCACATCATCTTTGGTGTGGCATGAATAGCAATCTTTCTTGGCCTCTGTAAATTTACCCGTCAGATGGCATTTCTTGCACTCCACTGAACCGTGTTTGCCAAGCAGAGGAAACTTAGTTTTATTATGGTCGAAGTCTTTCACTTTCCAGGTGGTTTCGGTGTGGCAATCTTCACACTTCTTACCTTCCGAGCCTTTGTGTACGTCATCACGCTCGTGACAAGAGAAGCAGGTAGCTGTGGGCGAGAGTTTAGGTGGAGCTGGTGGCGGCTTGTGGCAAGCTTCGCACTTGGTTTTAATATGCTTACCTTTTAATGGATATTTAGTGTCTTTTGTGTGATCGAAGCTGGTAGTTTTTTTCCAATCCGCGTCGTTATGACACTTCTCGCAGCTCGCGCCAAATACCGCTTTATGCGGATCATCTTTTTGGTGGCAATCATTACAACCTGTTTTTAATTTTTCCTCTAAGCCATTTTTATGGCAGGCCTCACATTTAGCCGGTTTATGCTTGCCTCTGAGCGGAAATTTAGTTTTGTCGTGGTCAAAATTATCTTTCTTCCAATCCTTCGCGTTGTGGCACTCCTCACACCTCTCACCAAACTTGCCTTTATGCACATCATCCTTCTTGTGGCATGAGTAACAATCTAGCGGCAGTTTTTCATACTTGGCACCCGTAGTGTGACAAGCCTCGCATTTGGCCGCTTTGTGCTTATCCTTCAGCAGGAACTTAGTATCTTTATCATGATTAAACTCACCCGTGCTTGCCCAACTGCGCTCGTTGTGACAATCACCACACTTCTCACCCAGAGTACCTTTGTGCTTATCATCGTTGCGATGACAGCCAATACATGTTTGAGGTAATTTTTGCCCTGCAGACTTATGACAACTGGCACATTTGGCACTATCGTGCTTGCCAAGCAAGGCAAAATGACCATCACTTGTATGATCAAATGTTGTTGTTTTCCAATCCTTGTCAGTATGGCAATCGCCGCATTTTTGACCAAACACACCTTTATGGTCGTCATCTTTTTTATGGCATGAGTAACAATTATTCGGTGTTTCTTTAAACTTGTCGTCTTTATGGCAATCTTTACACACCACCTTAGTTTCAGCGTGCGCACCCCTTAGCTTAAAGTCGCTTTTATCGTGATCAAACTTAATCTCTTTCCAGTCTTTTTCAACATGGCAATCGGCACATTTTTCTCCTAATGAGCCTTTATGTTCATCATCTTTTTTGTGGCAACCGATACAAGTGGCAGGCGTGTCTCTATATTTGATTTTTGGCTTGTGGCAATCCTTGCAGCCAACTTTGGCGCCAAGATGTCCACCTTTTAATTGAAATTCAGTTTGTGTATGTTTAAAAGTTTTTTCGTCTAAGATAACTATGTTGGCAGCACGCCCTTTGTGGTCCGTATGGCATTCGGAGCAGTTTTTAACTTCTTTCATTTTTCCATGAAAGCCAATTTTGTCAGCAACATCTTTCTTAATGTCTTTATGGCAATCTTTGCAAAGTTGGTTTTGCCCTTCTTTATCGAATTTTTTGTGGCATTTTTGACAGTTATCTTCCCACTTTAGATGCCCTTGAATCACCTTGCCAGGCATCATCACGCTTTCGAGCGTATCCGCGCCAACATTGAATGACAGGAAGAATGAGAGAATAAAAAGATTGAGGAAACGTAGCATCGAAATTTAGTACATGTGCACCCAAATAACGTGGAATATCGCAGTTGCAACCATCATATACATTAATGGGATATGCAAAACATGCCATGTCGAAAAGATTTGTTCAAATTTTTTGAATTGCGCTACAGTTTGAATTTTCTTTAAATACTGATTAACCAAATCTGATGCTTCAGCTGCCACATCATTCATGCTTACGCCCAATTTCAAATGGATATAACGCTTGCAGCGCCAAGCAAGCAACATGCGACGCACATCAAAGCTGAAAAAAAACCAAACTCCAGCTAAAAATCCACGTTTTTTTTCCAAAGCCTCATGTTCAAACTTTTTAATATTATCTTCAACTTGGGGGAAAAAATGTAATTTCGACTTTACGTTTCCCTTGCTCCCCGCCAAATCTTCATATGCCTCGCTCAATGTAGATCGGCTGCCATACAATCCCTTGTGAATACGGGTGTACACAAGCCTACCAATCAAACCACTGCCTGCAACCAATATCATGCAATAAAATGCAATGGTCGCATTTAAAGAACCAAGGCGGAACGTAGTATGGAACAAAACCAAAGTTGGGCCAACTACACCTAGCATCATATGGATACGAAACCAATGCTTGAGTTTACCCAATTTCTGCATGACCGGAAGGTGTTTGCGTGCAGAGTACAATAGTAATGTGAGCATCATTAAACCGCCCACCAAACCTAAGTTGTAGCCTAAACCTTCACCAGGTTTATAGTATTGGCCATTAGCAACTTTCCAGCCCAGCCAAGCCAGTGCAATGACCAATATCCATAGCATGAATTGACTAAGAAAATGACACGCCCTACTTAGCCATATACTTTTTTGTGAAAATTCTTGTGAATTTACTGTTTTACTCATTGTCAAAAAAATGAACCTCTATAAAAATTGACGTGTGTAATTTTCTCACATATTATGCAGCATTCATATTTATAATATATTACTTTGAATAAACTGAAAAAATTATTTTATTTGGATTCAACATTGACTATTAACTCTCAGCTAACACGCACATGCAAAATATAAGCATACTGCTCTACGTTTCCCCGTTATTGCTGATCCTAGCGATTTACGTCACTCGCAAAAAGAAAATTAATCGGCGTGGTAAAGAGCGCTGGAATGAGGCAAAAGAGGCGGGGTTGACTGAGCCTGCATCTATACACCCAGTCATTAACCTTAGTCTTTGCTGTGGTTCTGGCGCTTGCGTTAAAGCTTGTCCAGAGAAAGCGCTTAGTATTGTTAATGGCAAGGCAGTGTTGACAGACCCCGTACATTGTATTGGCCATGGCGCTTGCTTAACGGCATGCCCTGTTGACGCGATAGAATTAGTATTTGGTACTGAAAAACGCGGCATGGACATTCCTCTTGTTAAGCCCTCTTTTGAAACCAATGTTGAGAATATCTTTATCGCTGGCGAACTTGGCGGTATGGGCCTAATCCGCAAGACCGCAGAACAAGGCAAGCAAGCGATTGACTCCATCGCACAAAAAAAGAATGATGGCAATGAATACGATGTTGTCATCATAGGGGCAGGCCCAGCGGGACTTTCAGCCTCGCTTGCGGCCAAAGAAAAGAAACTTAAATGCATCACCATAGAACAAGAAGACTCGCTAGGTGGCGCCATTTACAAATATCCGCGTAACAAAATTGCCATGACCCAACCTGTGGTATTACCGATTGTTGGTAAGGTTGAAATGTACGATATTAGCAAAGAAGAGCTGCTCGGATTCTGGAATCGAGTGCTCAAAGAACACCCGTTCAAAATTAATTTTAACGAACGCATGGAAACAGTCACTAAGACAGACAAAGGCTTTGAAGTCAAAACTTCTAAAGCCACCTACCAAACAGCCAATATTCTGCTTGCTATCGGCCGTATGGGCACGCCTCGCAAGCTAGATGTGGCTGGGGAAGATCAAGCCAAAGTCGTTTATCGACTGGTTGACCCTGAGCAGTATCGTGAACATCATGTGTTAGTGGTAGGCGGCGGCGACAGCGCCTTGGAAGCCGCCATTTCAATAGCCGAGCAACCAGGCACAACCGTAACGCTTTCTTATCGTAGCGAGGCTTTTGGTCGCGTAAAACCTAAAAATCGTGATCGACTGCAAGAGGCAGAAACTGCAAAAAGGCTCACAGTTCAACTCAAGTCCAGTGTCAAAGAAATAGGTGTGGATACGGTAAAAATTGAGTTGGCAGATAAATCGATTGTTGAACTTCCAAATGGCGCCATCATCGTTTGTGCAGGCGGCGTGTTGCCAACGCCATTTTTAAAAGAAATTGGCGTGATGGTAGAAACACATTACGGCAAGACATCTGCTGTACCCCGCAAGTCTCCTCGACTTAGTTAGAAACCCTAAAAATAAATAATATGGATATAAAGCTAACAAATAACTCAAAAAAGATGCGAACTATTTTGCATGAGGCTTTACGTAAAGTGCTGCGGCCATTAGTGCGTATGATGCTATCGCAAGGCATGAATTACACCATGCTGCTGGAAGATTTAAAACGCGTATTTGTAAGTGTAGCTGAAGAAGAGTTTAAAATTGATGGCAAAGAACAAACCAACAGCCGTATTACTTTACTAACAGGCGTACATCGTAAAGATGTACAACGCATTCGCGATGAGGAAAATGGCGAAACAGAACCGCCATTTTCCATCGGTGCTCAAATTTTTGGCTTATGGCTTGGTGACAGTAAATACTTAGATGAATCAGGCCAACCGCGGGCATTACCGCGACTTGCAAGTAAAGGGATAATCTCATTTGAGTCTTTAGTAGCCAGTGTTAGCAAAGATTTTCGTGCGCGCCCAGTGCTGGATGAATGGCTTAGGCTTGGATTTGTGAGTCTCGACTATAACGACCATGTGCGTCTAAATGTACAAGCGTTCATTCCCAGCCAAGATTTAGAATATAAATTGTCTTTCTTAGCAATGAATGTGCACGACCACATGTCGGCAGCGGTGAGCAACTTAAACAGCAAAAATGAACCCATGCTTGAGCGCTGTGTTTACTATGATGGACTGACCGCTGCTAACGTAGGTTTGCTACATGATTTAGCGAGACAGAGTGGCATGAATGCGATTAAAGCACTGAATCGGCGTGCAGCAGCCCTTAAGGCTTCACAAGCTCTACCTGACAAGGTGGCGCGCAGAGAGTCTGATAAAGCCGACCAAAGAATGAATTTTGGTGTATATTTTTATTATACCGATGATGATCAACCATTAAATAGTCAAACTGTGCCTGAAAAAGAAGGCTAAACCATGCAACGCTTCTATGCACATTTAGTAGCAATTTCGCTGGTATTATTATCAGCAAATGCAGCCACTGCTGAGACTAATGTTTGCAATGCGGGCATAGGCGGAACGGGTATCCAACAAGACGGTATTGGTGGCACTGGCAACCAATCAGAAGGCGTTGGTGGTACAGGTACTCAGGCTAATTCAGGTGTTGGCGGCACGGGCATTGTTGGTGTTATTTCTGGCTTTGCCAGCATCTGTGTAAATGGCCTAGAAGTGCATTACGATACAAAAACCAGTGTAGATATTGATGGTGTTTCAGCGAGCATTGACGCCCTGAACATCGGCCAACTAGTAGCGATTGAGGCTAGCAACAAAGGTAGCCAGCTCAGAGCGCAACACGTGAGTGTCTCACATATCATGATAGGCAAAATCGAAAAAGTGAATGCCGTACAAAACACCGTTCAGATAATGGGACAAACAATTAGTCTGAGTAGCAATACCATTGGCGGTGCCGACTTAAAAGCTAATCAAATTGTCAAAATTAGCGGTTTGGTTGCCACCAATAATCTGGTTCATGCGCTACGTGTCGACTTGGCTACAGCAGATATACCATCCTCAATTGCAGGCGTCGTCGATAAAGCTGGTAAGATAAATGGTGTCAATATTGCAAGCGTTAGTCAAGGCTATGTTGGGCAAGCCGTACAAGTGCGCGGGAGCTGGGATGGTAGGTCATTACACTCCGAGCATATCAACGAAAGTGCGACGCAACGCGTGCTTAAAGGTGCTGAAAACATCGTTATTCAAGATAGCGCGCCAGTGCGTACTGGGCAGCAATTCAACCTGCAAAATCAAACGATTAACATCGACGCTAACACTAAAATCAAAGGCGTGAGTTCTGGTAACAATCAGACTATCATTGTGCACGGTAAATTGGATCGCGCTGGAAAAATCACCGCGCGGACTATTGAGTACTCAGGCAAGGATGAAATTTTAGAACGCGGTGGCAACAAACATCGACCCAACAAGTCTGACAAATCAAAATCCACCAATAGCAACAAATATAGAAACGTAGGTGAGAAAATAGAAGGCAAAGACCGAATAGAAAGACCAGAATCAGCCGAGAAACCTGAAAAAACTGAGCGGCTTGAAAAAGTGGATCGGTCAGAAAAAACTGAACGGCCTGAAAAAATAGAGCGATCTGAACATGCTGAAAGAGTAGAGCGAGTAGAAAGAGTAGAAAGAGTAGAAAGACATGATTATGACTAGTATTTGACTGTACTACATCATCACTTCTGAATCTTGTCGCAGCGACTACTTTAATAAAATGCTACATATAACCGTCCTAATTTTCAATCAAAATCGATAAAATAAAACGGCTTACATCGCTGTAAGCCGCTTTTATGTTGGTGGCCCCTCTGTGAGTCGAACTCAGTACCATCGGATTCTGGTTTGTGACGGTTTCCCGCCTCCCTGGACTATGCCTTCACCATAACAATCATGACGATTGCATTAGGTGGGTGCCGTCTAGTCTCTACACGTTCAACAAGCATTTCTACCTGAAGCTTCGCTCGGCATTGCCTTGTGCATTACTGCCGTCAGGTTTCACCGAATTTGACACCATCCCATATACAGTTTCCACGTATATGGCACATTTACATATGAGTCCGCTGCTCTAACCAAGCATGAGCTAAGG
>JANMYB010000071.1:0-5770 GCA_031381645.1 Methylotenera sp. | reverse complement strand
TCGCCATCATCCACTGCGAAAATAAAATATGCGTGTATAAACCCCACGCGCTTGCATCCACCGCATAAAGGCTCATCGGCAAGCCCCACAACAGTTTGATGTAAAAACGCTTTTTCATTGTGCGTACTTTCACATTAAATCATGAACCTCGAATGACAGCCACATGACAGTTTTGTGAAAAAGTAGTGTGTCTAATTCATAGAATTGTCATATTAAAAAGCTACTATAAAGGCACTTAAATAGTGACTAACTTAATGAATATATTGCTTATTTCAGATGTTTACTTCCCGCGAGTAAATGGCGTTTCTACCTCGATTAAAACCTTCACAGAGCAACTGCAAAAATTAGGTCACACGGTGCATTTGATCGCACCAGATTACGGCGTGGAAACTACAGATGAAGCTTGGATTTCGCGCGTGCCAGCACGAAAAATTTTCTTTGATCCTGAAGATTATTTGATGAAATATCAAGAAGCTTTAAAACTTTTGCCGATATTAAAAGAGAAAAAATTTGATATTATTCATATACATACACCGTTTATTGCGCATTATGCTGGCTTAAAGTTGGGGGAATTATTAAATATCCCCGTCGTTGAAACATACCATACTTTTTTTGAGGATTATTTGCATCATTATTTACCGTGGATTCCTAAAAGAGCTGCAAAAGGTTTGGCCAGACTAATCTCAAAAAAACAATGTAACCAAGTAGATGCGATAGTTGCGCCGTCGCAACCCATGTTGGATGTGCTGCGCAGTTACGGTATCAGTAGCAAAGCCGAAGTAATTGCCACTGGCCTGCAAGCGCATAGTTTTGCCGAAGCCGATGGCGCGGCATTTAGAGCGAAATATGGCATTGCGCAAAATCGACCTATGTTGCTGTATGTGGGGCGTGTGGCGTTTGAAAAGAATATTGATTTTTTAGTGAGAGTGGCTAAGTTGTTAAGCGAAAGCATGCCAGATATCTTATTGGTAATTACTGGTGAAGGGCCAGCTGAGTCGAGTTTGCGTGCTTTAGTTAAAACACTAGGTATCGAAAAAAATGTGCAATTTATTGGTTATTTAGATCGTAATACCCAGCTAAACGCCTGCTATAAAGCTGCCGATATATTTGTGTTTGCCTCAAAAAGTGAAACGCAAGGTTTGGTTTTGTTAGAAGCGATGGCGCAAGCTACGCCAGTTGTAGCTATTGCTGAGCTGGGAACCAAATCGATATTGGTTGAGGGGCAAGGTGCCATGATAGCTGAGGAAGATGAAGCGGAGTTTGCGCATAAAGTGCAGGCTTTACTTATGAATCCAGTGCATCGCGAACATTTGGGCGGGCGAGCAAAAGATTATGCGAACAACAATTGGTCTGCCGCTAGGCAAGCAGAACGCATGTTAGCATTTTATTTGGAGATAACTGCAAAGCCAGTATTTGGCTTGTCCGTGGAATATATGCGTTGAAGCGCATTATTCACACGCCAAAAAAGATGCCCTGCAAGCCAATATCAATGCGGCTTTCACGCATGAATAACCAGCTTTAGCTGGTATATTCTGCGGGGACAACCCTTGCGGTCGCTAGGGCATCTTTCTAAAAGAATAAAAACCTAATCTTTAGCAGTTTCTTCCATCTCTTCCATACTGATGTGGCGCACATCCTTGCCTTTCACCATGTAGACGACATATTCCGAGATATTTTTCGCGTGGTCACCAATGCGCTCGATGGCTTTTGACACAAATAGCACTTCTAGTGCCATGGTAATAGTACGCGGATCTTCCAGCATAAAAGTGATGAGATGACGTATCGTCATTTGATACTGCTCATCTACTTCTTCATCCATATGCGCGATTTCTAACACTTTGGTCGCATCAGAACGTGCAAATGCGTCTAGCGCCATGTGTAACATATCGCGCGTAAAGTTGGCCATGACTTTTATTTCTGCAAAACGTGGCGTCCAAACACGATCTGCCTCATTACTTTTTAGCGCATAACGCGCAATTTTAGCCGCTTCATCGCCAATCCGCTCAAGATCGGTAATGGTTTTAATCATCATTAACACCATGCGCAAATCGCCTGCAGTTGGCTGACGGCGCGCAATAATATGGCTGCAATCTTCATCTACTTGTACTTCTAATGCATTTACCTGATGATCTTTCTTAATGACGCTTTTAGCAAGTTTGGGATTAGCACTAATCAAGGCCTCCAGCGCGTCCGTAATCTGCTGCTCTACTAGTGCGCCCATTTCTAGCACCTTGGCGCGCACGGCTTCTAGCTCGGCATCGTATTGTTTAAATATATGTTCAGATTGTTGCATGATAGTTCCTTATTTTTGGCTATAGAATTAGCCGAACTTACCGGTAATGTAGTCTTCTGTTTCTTTACGGCTTGGGCGCGTAAATATGGTGTTGGTATCGTCATACTCCATCAGCTCGCCAAGGTACATATAGGCAGTGTAATCAGATACACGCGCGGCTTGTTGCATATTATGCGTGACAACTAAAATCGTCAATTTTTGTTTAAGCTCACTCATCAACTCTTCAATGTTGGCGGTGGCGATTGGGTCTAACGCGCTTGTTGGTTCGTCAAACAGCATGATTTCTGGGTCTGTCGCCAAGGCGCGCGCAATACACAAACGCTGTTGCTGACCGCCCGATAAATTAAACGCTAAATCTTGCAACCTATCTTTGGCTTCATTCCACAAAGCTGCGCCTTTAAGCGCTTCTTCCACTTTGTCATCCAACATACGTTTGTTGTTTTCGCCGCGTACGCGCAAGCCATAAGCCACGTTTTCATAAATCGATTTCGGAAAAGGGTTTGGCTTTTGAAACACCATACTAATACGCATGCGCACTTCAATCGGGTCTACGCCGTGTTCTAATATGTTGGTGTTATCAGGGTGCATGACAATTTGGCCTTGGTACTTATTACCAGGGTATAAGTCGTGCATGCGGTTAAAACAGCGCAAGAATGTTGATTTTCCGCAGCCAGAAGGACCAATGAGCGCGGTGATTTTGTTTTCATACAACGGCATGTTGACGCTTTTGAGCGCTTGCATACCATTCGCATAGAAAAAGTTAAGGTCGCGCGACTCGGCTTTAATAGCGGTTGTGGGGGTGATCATAGATTATAAAACCTTAATATTTACCATTTAATATTTTTACGAATTTTATAGCGTAAGTAGATTGCAGTGCCGTTCATAAGTAGCGTAACCAAAATAATGAGCGCGCCAGTGGCTGCTGCGTTGATGTGAAAGGCATGATCTGGGCGCGATAACCAGTTAAACATTTGAATCGGCAATACCGTAAAGCCAGAGCTTAACCACTCAAAATTGATAAAAGGGGCAACATCAGTAACAGGTGAGGGCGGTAGAAAAGCGATAAATGTGAGAGCACCTATGGTGATGATGGGTGCTGTTTCGCCAAGTGCGCGCGCCATACCGATAATCACACCAGTTAAAATGCCGCCATAGGAATATTTCAACACATGATCGTGCACTACTTGCCATTTGGTCGCACCCACCGCGTAGGCGGCTTCGCGAATCGCGATTGGAATGGCGCGGATGGATTCGCGTGAAGAAACAATTACAATCGGCAATATCAACAAACCCAAGGTTAAGCCCGCGGTGAGTATGCTTTGCCCTAAGCCCAAAATATATACAAACAAGCCCAGCGCCAGCAGGCCATATACGATAGATGGCACACCAGCAAGGTTGGTCACGTTAATTTCTATTAAGTCTGCAAACCAATTTTTGGGTGCGTATTCTTCTAAATATAAGCCAGCCGCTACGCCCATGGGCACGGCTACCAGAAAGGTAACCAGCATCACCAATGCAGAGCCTACCCAGGCCGATAGCAGGCCAGCGTGTGCTGCGCGGCGTGACGGAAACTCTGTCAAAAACTCCATATTAAAACGCTGATAACCATCCATCACCAAATCGGCAAATAGTGTGAGTAGCGTAAGTAGCGCTAGGGCGAGCGCCAGCAAACCAATTAGCGAAAAGATATAGTCGTTAAGTTTATGGCGCTTGATCATGGCGCGCACTTCGCCTAGATTTTTTAATACCGAGGCGGGTGCTGGTATTTGCGATGTTTCTGTTGTCATATTGGTACTCATCATTAATAATGCTCGCGATATTTTTTGCGTATCATGTGGCCTAGTACATTGAAAAATAAGGTGATTACTAACAACACTAAACCAGCTGCAAAAATACTTTGATAACCAATGCTGCCGTGCGGTAAATCGCCCATCGCCACTTGTACAATAAATGCAGTAATGGTCGCGGCGCTTTCCATCGGATTAAAACTGATGATAGGTTGCTGACCTGCCGCCACCGCCACCACCATAGTTTCACCAACAGCGCGGGATATGCCTAAAATGTAAGCGGCAACAATGCCAGAAATGGCGGCTGGCGTCACCACGCGTACAGCGGTTTGAAAGCGGGTCGCGCCCATGGCATAGCTGCCCTCGCGCATGCTCATTGGCACTGCGCGCATGGCATCTTCGGCCACGGAAGCAATGTAGGGCACAATCATAATGCCCATCACAATGCCTGCACTGAGCATATTAAAACCTGGTAAATCGGGAAACATTTTTTGTAAAATGGGCGTTAAAAATAATAGCGCAAAATAGCCAAACACAATGGTTGGCACACCTACTAACAGCTCTAGTATTGGCTTAACAATTTCACGCGTTTTATGTGAAGCAAATTCTGATAAATAAATCGCAGCAATCGTGCCAACAGGAATCGCTAAAGCTAGTGCCACGGCCGAGGTGGTGAGCGTGCCAGAAATCAGCGGCATAATGCCGTAGTGCGCATCTTCAAATAACGGCGTCCATTGTGTATCAGTAAAAAAATCAACCACCGAGACCGTTTTAAAAAAACTGAGTGATTCGTAAAGCAGTACGCCGACAATCGATAGCGTGGTGGCAACTGCAGAAAGTGCTGCTAACATCAAAATAAATTCGATGATGCGCTCTTTAATATTTCTGCGCACATTTTTGGCCAAGCGTGGGCTAATTGTAAGGTTAATAGATTGATTTTGCACCATGGTCGCCGTATTCATTATTGATGACACTTCCATTTTAGCGGAATAAAGCCAGCTTTAGATAGTGCACCGGCTTCTTCTTGTTGATTTAATAAAAGGGGAAGTTACTCCCCTTTATATTGTTTAGTTAACTACAGAAATTTAGTTACTTGATTCTGCTCAGCAAATCAGTAATTTTAATACCTACTTCATTCTTACCACCAAAGCCTGTGCCTGGCTTCATGGCTTTAAAGTGCGCTTTAACAGCCGTGTAATCAGCAGTTGGTAGTGGAACGTACTTCACTTCTTTTACCAAAGTTGGTGCATTTTCAAGGTAAAAATTCACAAATGCTTTTACTTCAGGTTTGAAAGCTGCAGCTGTTGCATTCACGTAGATAAAGATAGGACGTGCCAACGGTTGATAAGTGCCATTTTCTACAGTTTCTACTGAAGGCAGAATTGCAGGGCCACCCGCTTTAGCAGAAATAGGAATCGCTCTTAATTTATCTTTATTTTCTTCGTAGTAAGCCATGCCAAAGTAAGCTAAGCCACCTACGTTGCCCGTAACACCTTGCACTAACACGTTGTCATCTTCTGATGGGGTGTAGTCAGTACGGTGCGCTTTGGCTTTGCCGTTAATGGCTTCACTAAAATAGTCAAATGTACCAGATGCAGTACCTGGACCGTATAAGCCCATTTTTTTGTCTGGATAAGCTGGGTTTACATCTTTCCAGTTTTTAACGCTAGAACCTGGACCCCAGATCTTT
>JANMYB010000069.1:0-31958 GCA_031381645.1 Methylotenera sp. | reverse complement strand
AATTTACTGAATACGACTACTGGCGGCGCAACGCGCTTTGTGCGCTTTGCGGGCGATCCTAATTTTTACACCGTTACACCCGCCGCGCCCAGCCATAGTGAAAGTGAGCACTGGATGCACGGCCTTTCGCTAAAATCAGATACTGGCGGTAAATGGGATTTTGAAGCGATAGCTAGTTTGTATGATCAAAATAAAGATTTTGTACGCACTGCGGTGCAAACCAATGCGTTTGATACTGGCGAAGATGCGGTGAGGTCGGCTGGTACGTACGTAAATGGTGAGGGCACAGGCTGGAAAACCCTTGATTTGCGTGGCGATTTTAGACCAGATGGCGATTTGAAAAGCGAGCATCAACTCAGTTTTGGTTATCACTATGATCAATATGAATTGGAATCTGAGACTTTAAACGTTGTAGATTGGCTAAAAAGTAACAGCGGCACATTGCGCACCAATTCGTACGGTAAAACGCGCACGCAAGCCCTGTATTTGCAAGATGCTTGGGCGTTTGCACATGGCTGGACAGCCACTGCTGGCGGCCGTTGGGAGCGTTGGAAAGCGTTTGATGGCAGCAATTTTAATGCTGCAAATCCTGCTGCATTTAGACAATTGAATTATGCCGATCGCTCGCAAAATGATTTTTCGCCTAAGTTTGCGCTTTCTTACCAGCCAACGCATGATTGGATTTTACGTGGATCGTTTGGTAAAGCGTATCGCTACCCAAGTGTTGCAGAGATATTTCAAACCATTAGCTTGCCAGGCAACGTGCGGGCAAACGACCCAAACTTGAAGCCAGAACATGTGCGTTCTAGCGAGTTTACGGTTGAGAAAGTTTTGCAAAAAGGTTTGTGGCGCACCTCATTATTTTATGAAGATAAACGTGATGCGCTGATTTCGCAAACGGATACTACAACGATTCCGGGCGTCACGATTTCGAGCATTCAAAATATTGATAAAATCCGCACCAAAGGCATCGAAACTGCGCTACAAATGAGCGATCTATGGTTTGATGGTTTTGATTTAACGGGTAGCGTGACCTATGTGGATTCTGAAATTGTGAGGAACGATAAAAATCCATTCACAGAAGGCAAAGACCAGCCGCGCATCCCCGATTGGCGCGCTACCATTGTCGGTGTGTATCATGTGAGTGATAAGTTATCGTTAAGTTTGGCTGGGCGTTACAGTGGCAATCAAGAGATTAACTTACTTTATAATACGACCAATCCGAATACTTATGGCACCACTGCAACCAAATATACCGTGTTTGATACTAAGCTGGTGTATAAGGTCAACAATCAGTGGACAGCATCGTTAGGGGTGAATAACCTCAACAATTATAAGTATTATGTGAACCCAAACCCTTATCCGCAGCGGACTTTTTTTGCGGGCATGAAGTTTGATTATTAGGAAACAAATATGCGTTATTTTTTATTGATATTGAGCTTTTTGTTTGCGTTAAATGCGCTTGCGCACGAAGCGCATACCATGCCGCAAAAGAGCACGTTAGCTATTAGCGTGGCATTTGATAGTGCTGGCACGCTTTGGCGCGCCAGCGTGCACGATGGCTTTGTGCAAGTTGATAAAAGTAGTGATTTAGGCAAAACTTTTTCTAAGCCTGTAAAAGTAAATCAAGCCGAGCAAAAAATAGGTGCAGATGGCGAAGCGCGACCTAAAATAGCAATCGGCCTAGAAGGCAATATCTACACCACTTGGACAGAAGCGCTTAAAAAGCCATTTTCAGGATATATTTGGTTTGCACGCTCTGTTGACGGCGGTAAAAGTTTTGAAAAACCTTATATTGTGCATCAAGACCGCGCTGAAATTACACATCGTTTTGATGCGCTGAACTTAGCGCCGAATGGCAATATTACTGTCATTTGGGTAGATAAACGCGATCTGGAAGCTGCCAAAAAATCTGGTAAAAAATATGATGGTGCGGCTATTTATTATGCAGTTTCAATCGACAAAGGCACATCGTTTAAAGCAGAACAAAAATTGGCAGATAGTACTTGCGAATGCTGTCGCATTGTGACAACGAACAAGCCAGACGGAACTACTGTAGCGCTTTGGCGCCATGTGTTTGAAGGTAGTGAACGCGATCACATGGTTACTGAAATACCTGCCCTAGAAGCCAATAACTATGCGACTCCTAGGCGCGCTACATTTGGGCACTGGGTGATTGACGGCTGTCCGCATCATGGCGCGGCCATTGCCAGTGGCGGCGAAGGAAAAGATTGGTGGGGTTATCATATGGCGTATTTTGATGGCAACGATAAGAAGCCAGGTTTGTATTACAGCCGCATGGATGGTGTTACTTGGGCTTCCTCGCCGCCTAAAAAGTTTGGTGATAATGCAAAGCAAGCGGGGCATCCTGCTATTTTAAGTTTAGGTGAGAATGTATGGTTAGTCTGGCGCGAGATAAAAGATGGGAAATCTAGCATTTTGGGCATGTTTTCAGAGGACGGTGGTAAAAATTGGAATGACGTCAAAACACTTGCGAATGTTAGCGATAAAGTCGATTACCCGATTCTAATCCCTCACAAAACCATCGCCTATTTAGTGTGGAACACCCAGCAAAAGGGCTTGCAAGTGATCGAATTAAGCAAATAAATCATTAACAATAGCTGCGCTGCAGGCCAATATTCATAAGGGTTTTAGGTAAGAATAACCACCTTTGACTGGCATATTATGCGGGGACAAACCTTGCGGTTGCAGAGCGCGCTAATTTGAGCGATTTAATCTGGTTTACTTTCATCCTTTTGCAAAGGCTCATTCATATAATAGCTAACTTTATTGCGCGGGTTTAAATATCTTAGCACGTCTGGTGGAAGCTGATTTGCACGTATGCAGCCGCTGATGTTAATGTTAGGCTCTTCACGTAGATCTAATATTTGTGGTGTTTCTCGATTGATTTTTGGATCGTGCAATATCACATAAGGGCGCAAAGGTTTGCTAGGATTGGCTGAAATAACAATTGCATATGCGCCAGTGGAAAGGCGCACAATACTGCCTGGTGGATAAATGCCAAGTATTTTGATTAGGTGTTTAAGTAAAGACTCATCAAACCTTGAGCGCAGATTTGCATACATGTGCGCCAAGGCTTCGTAAGGTGTTCTAGCAAGCGCTAGGTTATTAGGGTTGCAAAGATTGTCAAATCCATCCGCGAGAGCGACTAATCTGGCAAGTGGATCAGTTTGATCTGCCATCAAACGTCTAGGATAACCCGTACCGTCAGCATGCTCATGGTGCTGTAATATGATTTTGCCAACGCGCACTGGCAGGCCAACTTCTTGCGCCATGCGTGCGCCAATTTCACAATGTTGTTCGTGGTGTAATTGCTCTGATTTTGTGAGCGTATCTTTTTTCGTCAACACAGTATCGGCGATTTCGGCTTCGCCAATATCATGGAATATAGCGGCAATGCCAAGTAGGCGAATGTCTTCTCTAGACATTTCAATTGACTTAGCCATCATGAGCGCGAGCACGGTTACATTAAGTGAGTGCTGAAAATTTTTATCGCTAGAGGTGTTGCCATTCAGCGCGTGAATCGCCACATCACCTTCCATCAACGCCGTATCCACCATATCGTTCACCAGCAAGCTGGCTTGTTCAATGGATTTCTTGGGCTCTATCAGTATCTTGCTGGTTATCTGCCTAGCAATATCACTTGCCACGACAAATTTCTTCTCGTTCTCATCGATGGCTTGATGCAGCTGTGCTTGACGTTCAACTTTTGATGAAATGTGTTTCTTTTCACTAGTAACGCTTGGGCTATCGACAACTTTGGTTTCTATAACTGCTGGTGCGGATTGCGCTGCAACGGGCAGTTCTTCAGTTAAAGGCAAAGGCTCACAATCGCTACGTTTTGGGTCATAACGTAGTTTTTTCAGACCTATTTTTTTAATTTTAGAAATTTGTTCTTCATCCTTAAGCTTAAAGTTACTTACGCTAAATGGATGATCCATCCAACCTAAGTCAAGATGAACGTACATGCCGACTTGTAGTTGACCGACATCGATGTGGTAGGGTAGGTTATTTTGCATTTTCGTGACCTCTTTGTTTACTTGTGGCTAATAACTTGGTGAACTCTGCTGTTGTAATTGGTTTGCTGTATAGATATCCTTGCGCTTCTTTGCAGTTCATATTTTTTAAAAACTCCGCTTGCGCTAAGGTTTCTACCCCTTCAGCAATGACGGCAAAACCTAAGCTGCTTGCCATGGCGTAAATGGCGTTGGCAATGGCGGCATCGTCCACATCATGCGGCAAGCCACGCACAAATGATTGATCAATCTTGATTTTATCTAACGGCAAACGTTTAAGAATAGAGAGTGAAGAATAACCCGTACCGAAGTCATCAATCGCCAAGCGCACACCGAGTTTTCTAATGCTATCGAAGGTATCAATCACGAACTCGGTATTTTGCATGACGGTACTTTCGGTAATTTCAAGTTCCAGCATGTCAGGCCTGCAATCGGTCTCGATGAGGATTCCATAAACCGTGTCAGCAAAGCTACCGCGCATTACCTGCACGCCAGATACGTTGACTGATATCCACTGCATTGCATAGCCGTCATTTAGCCATTGCATAGCTTGCAAGGCGGCTTGGCGCAACACCCACTCGCCAATTTGTACAATTAAGCCAGTTTCTTCAGCAACTGGAATAAACTTTGCAGGCGAAACTAAACCAAGCTCTGGGTGATTCCAGCGAATCAGCGCTTCGGCACCAATAATATCGCCAGTAACAAGGGATATCTGAGGTTGGTAATACACTTCAAATTGGTTGCGCTCTAACGCACGCCTCAGCTGGTTTTCCATGGTGAAACGCTCGAGAACATTCTTGCTGAGTTCGGCGGAATAAAAGCAGTGATTGTTTTTGCCTTTATTTTTAACTTGATACATTGCTATGTCGGCCGCTTTAATAGTGCTATCTACATCGTCGCCATCATTGGGGAATATTGAAATACCAATACTGGCACTAATGAAAATTTCCTTGCCATCAATATTGAATTCAGCTTGTAGTGTATGAACAATCTTACGTGCGATTTGCTCAGCATCATCTGGGTTGCTAATTTTGTCCATCATGACCAAAAACTCATCGCCACCCAAGCGCGCCACGACGTCACTTTCACGCATTGCGTGGCTGATTCTTCTCGAAACTTCGTAGAGCAACTTGTCGCCTACTTGATGGCCAAGACTATCGTTAATGCTTTTGAATCTATCCAAATCGATGAACAATAGTGCGATTTGATGGTTTTCACGCTCGGCGCGCTTAATTGCAAGCTCCAGCAATTCGTTCAATAGCCGGCGATTGGGCAGACCAGTTAGCGCATCGTGGTTGACTAATTCGTGCAAACGATGCTGCGAACGTTTACTTTCGGTAATATCGGCAAAAACACCCACATAATTGACAATATTGCCTTCTAGGTTTTTGACGATGGTAATGGTGAGCCATTCTTGATAGGTTTCGCCGTTCTTTCTAGTGTTAGTTACTTCGCCGCACCATTTACCATTGCTTAACAAGTCACGCCGAATATCGTGATTTTCTTCCTGTAATGCTTTAGGCGTGGAACCTAAAACTTCTTCTTCAGTGAATCCAGTGATATCGGCAAAGCCTTTGTTGATGGCAATAATGTGCGTATTTGCATCAATAATCATGATGCCTTCTGTCGCGCTGTCGAAAGCGATTTTTGCCTGATTCAGCCGTTTCCCTGTGCATTCTCTATGAATGGCAACGCCTAGCGATCTGCCAATCGCCATTAGGGAGCCTAGTTCTTGCGGAGTGGTTTTAATTAAATCATGGCAACGTTCAATGATGATGTTGCCCCACCATGCGCTCTCTGAGAATAGTGGAACAATCACGATTGATTGAGTGTCGTGCTGCTTAAGGATTTTACGCTCATCGCTAGGCAAATCTTTGATGTCACCAAAAACAGGGTTGCCTTGCTGCAAGGCGTCATGCCAACGCTTTAAGTTTTCGTCGTTAAAGTTGATAGACTCAAGATGGCTACCTGGATTAATAAAACCTGGCATAGACCACTTGTACAATATTTTTGAGCGTGCAGGCTCGTTGCTAGTTCTAGACTCACCACTCACTTTAGACTCGCTATTTTTAGCGGCGATATTTCTAACAATGGTCGCTCGTGTAAAGCGCAGTGCTAAACACATTTGTTGCAACACTGTCGCCGCAACCGTGTGCCAAGATTCTGCAGAGTGCAATAGCCAATCACATGAAATAAGCGCATCTAATACGGCGCTACGATCGCGCAAGTGATTTTCAGCCATTTTTCGTTCGGTAATGTCACGACCTAATGTGACCAAGCCCCGGCGACTGCCATCCTCGTTAAAAAGTGGCACTTTAATCACATCTAATATTTTTTCGCCGCCTTGTGGTAGTGCAACAGTTTCTTCATTTCTAAAAGTTTTGCCAGAGCGCCATGTGCGTTCGTCGGTTGTTTTGGAGTGTCGAAATGCTTCTTTGAAAATGGGATTAACTAAGTTTGCAAGCTCATTATCGGTTTTGTTTTGATAATCTTGCGAGTTGAGTTGAAACAGCTCTAGGCTGCTGCTGTTGGCCTCCTGCCAACGACTTTCTGCATCTTTATAACAGATGAAATCTGGGCTGGCATCAATCAGGTAGCGCAATAATTCTTTAGTTTTACGTAGCTCTAGCTCCGCGCCTAATAGCTCTGTAATGTCTAGCACATGGCTGCTTTTAACGCTGTTTAAAAGTACGTGTTCGTGCGAAGTTAGGTTGCCCAGACTGCCTCCATGACTCGAAACAACTTGTAGCGCGGATATTTTTGTTGAGTTTTTCACTTGTTCAAATAATCTTTTACTAATTAAAGCAGTAAGTTCATATCGACCAAAGTCGCTAAAACTTGAGCCCAAAAAACTCAGATTTGTTTATGCTTAAGAAATCTTGTAAATGGCGGGAGATGTTTAATTTTGTGGCCGTTAGGTCATTACCTTAATTAAGTTGTTTATGCGTTGAGCCCTTATTGAAATTTTCAATATTTACCCCAAATTGGTTACATGACTTTAAAGGAGTGGCAATATGCGTTTCGATAAACTGACAACTAAATTTCAACAAGCGATAAATGATGCGCAAAGCTTAGCGGTTGGGGCGGATAACACGGCGATTGAGCCACAGCACTTGCTACTGGCACTATTAAATCAAGAGGATGGCGGTACGGCATCTATTCTGTCTAAGGCTGGAGTGCAGCTAAATTTTCTCAAAGCTGGCTTAAATACAGCGATTGATAATTTGTCGAAATCGTCAGAAATGAGCGGCGAAGTGGCGATTTCTCGCGATTTGAATAACCTGCTTAACGTGACCGATAAACTGGCGCAAAAACGTGGTGATGTCTATATTGCCAGCGAACTATTTTTATTGGCGCTGGCGGATGACAAAGGCGAAACAGGCAAATTATTAAAGCAAAACGGCCTTACAAAAGTTGCTCTGGAAGCCAGTATTCATGCGGTTCGTGGCGATGCCAATATTGACAGTCAAGAGGCTGAAGGACAACGTGAGGCACTTAAAAAATACACGCTAGATTTAACCGAGCGCGCAAGAATAGGTAAGCTCGATCCAGTGATTGGGCGAGATGATGAAATCCGCCGGGTGATTCAAATTCTCGGCCGCCGTAGCAAAAATAACCCAGTGCTTATTGGTGAACCAGGCGTGGGTAAAACCGCGATTGTAGAAGGTCTGGCGCAGCGTATTGTGGATGAAGAAGTGCCAGATTCACTGAAAGGAAAAAAGGTACTTAGCTTAGACATGGCGGCGTTGTTGGCGGGTGCAAAATACCGTGGTGATTTTGAAGAGCGGCTAAAAGCGGTACTAAAAGAATTAGCGCAAGATGAAGGTCAGACCATTGTTTTTATAGATGAGCTTCACACCATGGTGGGTGCAGGTAAGGCCGAAGGCGCGATGGATGCGGGCAATATGCTCAAACCCGCCTTGGCGCGTGGTGAGTTGCACTGCGTGGGAGCGACAACGCTTGATGAGTATCGCAAATATATCGAAAAAGATGCGGCCTTAGAGCGTCGCTTTCAAAAAGTATTGGTGGATGAGCCTAGTGTGGAAGCGACGATTGCGATTTTGCGGGGCTTACAAGAAAAGTATGAGTTGCACCATGGGGTTGAAATTACCGACCCTGCGATAGTAGCGGCGGCGGAGTTATCACATCGCTATATTACTGACCGCTTTTTACCCGATAAAGCCATTGACTTGATTGATGAGGCGGCTTCGCGTATCAAAATGGAAATAGATTCTAAGCCAGAAGTGATGGATAAATTAGAGCGCAGACTGATACAGCTCAAAATTGAGCGCGAAGCGGTGCGCCGTGAAAAAGATGAGGGCAGTAAAAAACGCTTTGAGTTGATTGAAGAAGAAATCACGAAGCTTGAAAAAGAGTATGCAGATTTAGAAGAAGTTTGGAAGGCAGAAAAGGCGCAGGTGCAAGGTTCTGCACATATTAAAGAGGCTATTGAAAAAATTAAATTTGAGATGGAAGAAGCCACACGTAAAGGCGAGTGGCAAAAAGTCTCCGAGTTGCAATATGGCAAGCTTCCTCAGCTGGAGGCGCAATTAAAACAAGCCTCGCATGCCGAAGCTACTGCAGGCGATGTCAAACATAAAATGTTGCGTACCGAAGTGGGTGCCGATGAAATTGCCGAGGTGGTGAGCCGCGCAACGGGTATTCCTGTGAGCAAAATGATGACGGGTGAGCGTGATAAATTGCTCACCATGGAAGGTAAATTGCATGAAAGAGTCGTTGGTCAGGATGAAGCGGTGCGCTTGGTTTCCGACGCTATTCGACGTTCAAGAAGTGGTTTGGGCGACCCTAATAGGCCTTATGGTAGTTTTCTATTTCTAGGCCCAACAGGCGTCGGCAAAACTGAGCTTTGCAAAGCCTTAGCTAATTTTTTGTTTGATTCTGAAGATCACTTAATTCGTATCGACATGAGTGAGTTTATGGAAAAACATAGCGTGGCACGCATGATAGGCGCCCCTCCTGGCTATGTCGGTTACGAAGAAGGCGGTACGCTGACTGAAGCGGTTAGGCGCAAACCCTACAGCGTGATTTTGCTGGATGAAATTGAAAAAGCGCATCCCGATGTTTTTAATGTATTGTTGCAGGTGTTGGATGACGGTCGTTTAACCGACGGTCAAGGCCGTACAGTTAATTTTAAAAATACGGTGATTATTATGACCTCGAATTTGGGCTCGCAAATGATACAAAGTATGGCGGATCAAGATTATCAAGTGGTGAAACTGGCGGTGATGGGCGAGGTGAAACAGCACTTTAGGCCAGAGTTCGTCAACCGTATTGATGAGGTCGTCGTTTTTCATAGTCTAGATGCAGAAAACGTGAAATTGATTGCAGGTATTCAGTTGCAATTGCTCACCCAGCGTTTGCATGCGATGGAAATTGACGTAGCGATTTCGGATGCTGCTTTAGCAGAAATTGCCAGCGCGGGCTTCGACCCTGTATATGGCGCAAGGCCGCTTAAACGGGCGATTCAGAGCGAAATTGAAAATCCGCTGGCACGCGAAATTTTAGCGGGGAATTTTATAGCGAAAGATACGGTCTTAATCGATTGTATGGCGGGGAAAATGACGTTTAATAAGGCATAAATGCACAATCGTTTCGCACATTGGCTTGCAAGTTCAAGTTTGCTTTTTGCAAGCCAACTATTTTTTTGCAGTCAGGTTTTCGCCTTTACGCAAACCGAGCTGGAAACGTTTGATAACGAGCCGCCGATTGTGAAAAGTCTGCTCGAGCGTGCCAGCGCGCTGGTAAGCGACGAAAAAGATCCAGACTCCGCATGGAAAGCTGCAAATTTATACTGCGAAGCTTCGCGCCATGGCAGCGCAGAAGGTGTTTATAGACTGGGCATGCTGTACGCGTTTGGGCGCGGCGTGCCAGCTAATCGTGATTACGCCGCTAATTTGTTCGGTATTGCATCGTTGCACGGGCATTATGAAGCGCAAAAAATGTTGGAAACCATTGAGATTAAAACCAACGAAACGCCGCTTTGCGTGCTAGAGGCGGTGGCGCCGGAGCGTGCGCCAGCGCCTAAGTATGGCGACTATGAAGGCTCGCCTAAAATTGATGCCTACATTGCCAGTTTGCCCAAAAATAAGCGCTGGGTGGTGGATTTGGCGGAGACGATTGCAGATTGGTACAAAGTAGACTCTAAGTTGGTGCTATCAATCATCACGGCGGAATCGAACTTTAAAATCAAAGCGAAATCCAATGCTGATGCGCATGGATTAATGCAGTTAATTCCTGCGACGGCAGAGCGATTTAACGTGAAAAATGCTTATAACGCATCGCAAAATATTAAGGGCGGCGTCGCGTATTTGCGCTGGTTGCTTTCGTATTTTCGCGGCGATGTGACGCTGGCTGTGGCTGCTTACAATGCGGGTGAGGGTGCAGTGGATAAATATAAAGGTGTGCCGCCTTACAAAGAAACGCGCGGCTATGTAAAAAAAGTGATGGGCTTGTACCAATCAAAACGGCACGAGTACGATGAAAGTATTACTGGGGCATCGCCTGCCTTAAAGAAAGCGAGTTTGAAATGAAAAGCTTTATGTTATTAATGACTATTTTGCTCGTGTTTTCGGGCTGCGCCAGTACAGGCACTCAGCAAGCTAAGGTCGATAGAATCACGCCCGAACAATTGGCAAAAATTTTGCCACCACCAGTCGCAACGCTCACTTTGGATGAAATTACCGCAGATAGCAAAGCGGGGAAAACAGCCGATGAGATTATCGCAAAAATTAAAACCAGCAACTCGCGTTATGAACTGACAACCGGACAGACGTTGGATTTGAGCAAACAAGGCGTGGATGTGAAAGTGCTTGATTATATGCACCAAAGCAACGAGTTGGCCAAACAAAATGCCATTGCCGATGAAATGAATAAACGCGAGCAAGAAAAACGCACTGCGCAAAAACAGCTACAACGCGAACGCGCGTTGGCGCAAAGCTATTACTACGATTATTTTGATGGTCCGTTTTACAACCCTTATTATCATTACGGCTACGGCCCATATTACGGCAGCCGCTTCTTTTGGGGTCCTAGCTTTTATTATCGCCATCGCAGATAGAAATTAGCTTGGCCTGCACACCGCATGGATATTGCTTCTCAGAGCATGTTTCTGCAGAGTATTTTAACTCTTGTTAATGATTGCAACCAGTTGATCTAAGCAAGCTCCCCAGCCTTCTTCAAAGCCCATTTTTTCATGCGCAATACGCGCTTCAGTATTTACATGTTGCACCAGTGCGGTATATTTTGTGCCTTTTTCGTGAGGCTCTAGCATAATCGTTGCCGTTATTAAAAATTCCGCACATTCATGTCCAGGACTAACGTCAGGCGGCGCAACTGGACGAAAGCCTGGCTCCAGTGCGTTAGTCCAAGTGAGCTTTTCGTTTTTAATCACCTCCAAATAACAGCCGATATTTGGGAAACTTTGCCCTTCGGGCGATTGCATCACGGTGTAAAATCTGCCGCCCACGCGCAAGTCAATTTCGCACTCTACCGTTTTCCAAGGTAGCGGGCAAAACCACGGTAACAGTTTTTCTGGCGTGGTCCAAGCCTGCCAGATTAACTCGCGCGGCACATCTACAATGCGTTCCAACATCAGGTCTAACTCTGGATTCATTTGCATTATCTCTACCCTTGATTTGCAGAAGAAAATCAAATTATGCGCCAAAAAAATGCAATTTGAGCAGATACATAAAAATGCGATAATGGCTCAAAGTTTAAGGAAAAATATGCAGCAACTGTTCTTATGAAACAATTTACCCAGCAACTTAGCATAAAAGCGCAAGGCCGCAAGCTTTATGACATTACGCCGCAGGTGATGGCTTGGGCAAACGGCCTAGGTATGCGAACTGGCTTGCTCACTTTGTATATTCAGCACACATCAGCTAGTTTGATGATCAATGAAAACTATGACAGTGATGTGTTGGTGGATATGGAGGCATTTTTTAATCGCCTCGTGCCTGATGGCGACTCGCTATTTATTCATACGGTAGAAGGCCCAGACGATATGCCCGCGCATGTGCGCACTGCTTTGACGCAAACTAGCCTGTCGATTCCTATTATTGATGCAAAAGTTGCGCTTGGCCAATGGCAAGGCATTTTTTTGTTTGAGCACAGATATATGCCAGCTACGCGCCTCATTATTTTGCACGCAATTGGTGAATAGCGCGCACTATGTTTAAGCAAGGTCGTCCATTAACGCTGCAAGAGCGCGCCATATTTAAACCGTATTTTGCCAATATAGTGATTGAACAAGCGTGCATAATTGATGGAAAAGTACCTTTTTGGTTGCGACGCAACATGTGTGCAGTGGTACTGGGCTGTCGCGTGTACTTACGCGCAGGCGTATATCAACCAAATACCAAGCGAGGCACAGAGTTATTGGGACACGAACTCACACATGTGTCACAGTTTTTACACGGCATGTCACTATTTCACTATATTTGGTCGTGCCGAAAAGGTTATCACAGTAGCCCTTACGAAATAGAAGCCTATGCAAAAGGCCACTTAATTGCCAAAAATTTTAGCGCAAGCAGGCTTTAGCGCATTATCGTTGACCTAACGCTATGAATTTGTTAAAGTTTTGCCTATAAGATTTCTAATAATGGATTGCCATTATTTCTTACCAAATTCATATTCTAGGAGAATAAAAAATGAAATTGAACACACTTTTAGTAGTTCCTACACTTTTAGGCGCATTGCTGTTAAGTGCTTGCGGTGAAAAAGCGGCAGACGCAACCGATGCAGCGACTGGATCGGCCACTGAGGCTGTTGATGCAGCAGCTGGCGCAGCAGTAGAAGCAACTACTGAGGCAGCAAGCGATGCAGCCGCCGCCGCTGAAGCGGCTCCTGCGGCGACTGGCGGCGGTTATGAGCCTACAGCGGAAGAGCGTATTCCAGGTGAAACTCGCCCAGTGGATGCGGCGCCAGCTACTGAAGCACCGGCAGAGGCAGCACCAGCAAATTAATTTTTGCAAGTGATTAAAAAAGCGCACTTTAAGTGCGCTTTTTTGTTGCCTAAATTAACTATAGTTTAGCGAATCGAGCTCCAGCTCATAGGGTCGAAAGGTTGGCTGTTACGGCGCAATTCGTAATACAAACCGTTGCTTTCATTGCCACCACTATTGCCCACTGCGGCAATGGCGTCTCCCGCATTTACTTCTTCGCCTACTTGCTTCAACATGGCTTGGTTGTTGCCATACAGGCTCATGTAGCCGCTACCATGGTCAACAATAATTAAGTTACCAAAACCGCGCATCCAATCGGCAAACACCACACGACCATCTGCAACAGACTTCACATCATTACCTTCGGTTGCCTTAATAAATAAGCCTTTCCAGATAATGCCAGTATCTGCGCGCGGTGAGCCAAAACGGTTAGTCACATCGCCACGCACGGGTAAACGCAGCTTACCTTTAAGCGCGGGAAAACTGCTGCCAGAATAAACATTGGTGGGCGTAGCTTCGTTGCTGGCAATATTTTCTTTTTCGTTGCTATCTGGTTTGGAAGATTTCTTCTTGTTAGTTTTTTTGGGAATAATTTTGGCCAAACGTTCCACCAAATTAGACAGACTTTTCTCATCGCGTGTCAGTTTTTTAATCTCGCCGCGCTGCGCCGAAATTTGTTTAGAAAGCGATTTCACCACTTTCGACTTTTCTTTTTTCTGCTGCTCAAGCTCTTTCTTTTCGGCTTCTTGCTTGGCTTTCAGCTCCGCCACTTCTTGCAAAGCGGCCGTAGTTTGGTTGTTCAATTCTTTCACTTTCACCAAATTTTTTTGCATGCTATCGATCACTTTGGCGTGTTCTTTGGCGATGTATGAAAAATACTTCACGTCGCGCGCAATTTCACTCGGATTTTTGTTTTGCAAAATAAGCTGAGCGTAACTTTGGTCGCCATGCATATACTGCTGCCTTAGTAAATTACTGAGTTGCTGCTGTTGCAAGCTTAAATTTTCATTCAAGTTAAGTGATTGTTTTTTTAGTAAATTAAGTGTATTTTTATTTTTATTTTGCTTCTGTTGAATTTCGCGCAATTTTTTGTTGGCTCCGCTAATGGCGGTTTCAGAGCTTTTTAGCTCGTCCGTTGCATCTTTGTGCGCTTCTTGGTTACTATCCAGTTCTTTTTTGAGTGCTTGGATTTTTTCCTGAATATCACTCAAATCTTCCTTGGCTGCATCTATCTTTTTAGCGGCAAAACTCGTTGCACAAAAAAAACACAATAGCAGGGTAAAAAGTCGCAACTTAAGCATCAAATTTGATTAAGCTTTTTCCGGTCATTTCAATTGGTTGCGGTAGGCCCATCATGGTGAGCAGCGTAGGTGCCACGTCAGAAAGAGCGCCAGTATTAGCAAGCGTGGCTTTGCGTCCTACATAAATAAATGGCACCAAGTTGGTGGTATGTTGTGTGTGCAGTTGATTATTTTCATGGTCGTGCATCTGCTCGGCATTGC
Organism: Methylotenera sp.; assembly: GCA_031381645.1. Taxonomy (GTDB): domain Bacteria; phylum Pseudomonadota; class Gammaproteobacteria; order Burkholderiales; family Methylophilaceae; genus Methylotenera_A. The sequence goes on along the minus strand of JANMYB010000069.1, from coordinate 17,456 downwards.
CGTGGTCGGCGGTAATAATCACCTCCGCGCCCGCAGATTTTGCCGCTTCAACCACACGGCCAACACAAATATCAAGCGTTTCAATGGCTTTGCAAGCCGCATGGATATTGCCTGTGTGGCCTACCATATCACCGTTTGCATAGTTGCAAATAATTGCATTATATCTTTTGCTCTTAATCGCTTCCACCAATTTGTCAGTCACCTCAGGCGCGCTCATTTCGGGTTGCAAATCGTAAGTGGCAACCTTGGGCGAAGGTACCATCATGCGGTCCTCGCCTTTAAATACGGTCTCTTCACCGCCGTTAAAAAAGAACGTCACGTGCGGATATTTTTCGGTTTCGGCAATGCGCAATTGGGTTAACCCCAAATTCTGTACGTATTCGCCAAACGTATTTGGCACACTGGTAGCCGCAAAAATTGGCGTGGCTTTTTTCTGATTTTGATCGTGCTGCGTCAGCGTGAAAAAATTGGATAATTTCGGCACGCGACTTCGTTCAAAACCTGCAAAATCGAGATTCAAAATCGCGTCTGTTAATTGGCGCGCGCGGTCGCTCCTAAAGTTCATGTAAACCACAGCATCGCCATCCTCTAAGCGGACTGAGGCTTCCAGAGGCGTTTTAATCACAGTGCATTTTACAAATTCATCGGATTCTTTGCGTGCATAAGCGTTGTGCAAGGCCTCACTGGCGGTCGCTTCGGTAAACTCTGCTTCGCCATTTACAATCATATTGTAAGCAGGCGCAACGCGCTCCCAGCGTTTGTCTCTATCCATGCTGTAAAAGCGCCCAGAAACGCTGGCGATTTTCCCCACACCGAGTGTCTTGATTTTGTCTTCCACTGCCGCTAAATAGGGCACTGCGCTGATTGGCGGTGTATCGCGACCATCTAAAAATGCGTGAATATATACGCTACTTAAGCCTTGTTGGGCGGCCATTTCTAGCATGGTGAGAATATGGTCGATGTGGCTATGCACGCCGCCATCAGACAATAGCCCAAAAATATGTAACGCTTTGTTGTTGGCTTTTAGGTTTTGCAAAGCTTGCACTAACGCTTTGTTTTTAAAAAACTCGCCAGAACTGATTGAGTTATTAATACGCTCAAAATCTTGAAAGACAATGCGCCCCGCGCCCATGTTTAAATGGCCGACTTCAGAGTTACCCATTTGTCCATCAGGCAGGCCGACATAATGCTCGGAAGCGTTAATCAGCGTGTGCGGAAATGATTTTTTAAGCGCGTCTAAATTGGGCGTATTCGCTTGCGCAATGGCATTGTCAGCCGAGTCATCATTGTGGCCAAAACCGTCTAAAATCAACAAAACTACAGGTGTAATTTGGGGCATTGTTTGCGTCTTAAAATGTTCAATAATTTGTAAGAGAACTCTATTATAATGGGTGGCTGAAAAAAGCGCATGTAAACACATCACTTTAGCTTGAATTTATTGCATTTAGCACCATTATTAAAAAGAGAAATTTGAAAATACTATGTTTGAATTTGTAAAAAATAACGCATTATTAATTGGTTTGGCGCTAGGTTCTGGCGTGGCTTTACTGTGGCCGCTGTTGAATCGTGGCGCAAGTGGCGTGACAAATGTTTCGCCCACTGAAGCGGTATTATTAATGAGCCGCAATAAGGTTCTGGTGTTGGATGTGCGTGATGCGGTCGAATTTGCGGCTGGGCATATTCAAGGTGCCAAGCATATTCCTGTGGCTGAGCTAGCTGCTCATATTAAAGAATTAGAGAAATTTAAAAACAAACCTGTGTTGGTGCATTGCCAAAAAGGTATGCGCGCTAAAGGCGCTTGCTCAATTTTAAAGGCGCAACAATTTAGCCAGTTGCATAATCTGCAAGGCGGCTTAGATACTTGGATTGAAGCCAAATTACCTTTGGTGAAAACGTAAAATGATGGCAAAAATTATCATGTATAGCACGGCCATTTGCCCATACTGTATCAATGCAGAAAGATTATTAACGGCCAAAGGCGTGAAAGAAATTGAAAAAATTCGTGTCGATTTACAGCCCGAGCAGCGCCTGGAAATGATGCAAAAAACGGGGCGCCGCACCGTGCCACAAATATATATTGGTAATCAACATATTGGCGGGTTTGAGGAGTTGCGCGCGTTGGATGTGGCGGGTGGGCTAGATTCACTACTTTCGCAATAATTTTAATGAACAAAATGTAATAAAAAGCTAAAATGCACTTTTATTTAATGGGTTAGGAAATATTCACATGGCAAAAGATAAAAAAGCCGCAGCTCCAGAGGCGGCGCAAGCAGATCAACCAAATCACGGAAACCAACAGGCACAACCAGGTTTTGGTATCGAGAAGTTATACGTAAGAGATGCCTCGATTGAAGTGCCGAATGCGCCACAGATTTTTACCGAGCGCACTGCGCCGCAAGTGAATGTGGAGCTGGGTAATGTTGCACAAAAACTGGATGAAGGTATCTATGAAGTCTCTATTAAAGTGACGGTAACTGCCAAAATTGGCGAGAAAACTGCATTTTTGGTAGAGGTTACACAAGCGGGTATTTTTGCCATTCGTAATGTGCCAGCAGAAAATTTGGAAGCGATTGTTGGCGTGACTTGCCCGAATATTTTATTCCCATACGCGCGTGAAGCGGTTTCTGATATGGTGACTCGAGCTGGTTTCGCGCCAGTATTGCTTAACCCAATTAATTTTGAAGCTTTGTTTATGCAACAAAAACAGCAGCAAGCTGAAAATGCGGGCGCTAAACCAAATTAGGCTTTTTGAGCGTTTGCAAATACCAGGCTTGGCAAAGGTTTTAATATTAACCTTGAGTCTGGTTTTTTCTTGTTCGGCGCTGGCGTTAGATTTTCGATCAGTAGCGCCAGCGAAAGCAGTTTTATATGATGCACCTTCTAAAGAAGCCAATAAGCTTTACATATTAAGCGGCGGCTATCCTGTTGAAATTATTGTGAATTTGGGCGATTGGGTGAAAGTGCGCGACCAGCTTGGTAGTTTAAGCTGGATAGAAAGCAAATATTTAAGTGCTAAGCGCACAGTGATTGTGACTGAAAATACTGACATTAAATCGGCTGAAAATGCCAGCTCGTCCTTGCTCGCGACAGTAGAAAAGGATGTTACATTAGAAATGTTGTCGCCCATGATCAAAAACGGCTGGGTGAAAGTCAAACATCGCGACGGCATTATCGGTTTTGTGCAAGCGAGCGCGCTATGGGGTTCAAATTAAATGGCGGTGCGAGTTAATGGCTAAAATAGCAGGCTCTAAGATTGCTGTTCTGGGCGCAGGCGCATGGGGTACGGCACTGGCCATGCATATCAGCCAAAAACATCAAGTTTCACTTTGGGCGCGCAATGCAGGACACGTATCCGGCATGCGCAAAGCACGTGCGAATCCACTGTATTTGGGCGATTTCCGTTTTCATGACAATCTGCAAGTGGAAGATGATGTAGGCGCGGCGATTCAAGATGCCGATCTTATTTTGTCTGTGGTACCCACCGCAGGTTTTCGCAATATTTTGAAAGAAATGAAAGCATTAAAATCAATCACTCCTATTATTTGGGCGCATAAAGGGCTAGAGCCGCAAACTGCCAAATTGCCGCATGAAGTTGCGCAAGAAGAATTAGGCGTTAATCAAAAATGGGGCGCGCTGTCAGGCCCAAGCTTTGCGGCCGAGCTTGTGCGCGGTTTACCAACAGCCGTCACATTGGCCGCTAGCGATGCAGAATTCGCGCTGCAAGCCGCTAATTTAATTCATGGTAATAATTTACGTGTTTACAATAGCACCGATGTGGTCGGTGTTTCCGTCGGTGGTGCGGTTAAAAACGTCATGGCGATTGCGGCTGGCATCTCGGATGGCATGGGTTTTGGCAACAACGCCCGCGCCGCCATGATTACGCGTGGTCTAGCGGAAATCACGCGTTTTGGTGTTGCACTTGGCGCAAAAACTGAAACTTTTATGGGTTTGGCTGGCGCTGGTGATTTAATTTTAACTTGCACTGGCCAATACTCTAGAAACCGCGAAGTTGGCCTGCAATTAGCTAGCGGCAAGTCTCTCGATGATATTTTACAAGGTTTGGGTCATGTGGCAGAAGGTGTTAACACGGCGCGCGAAGTGATGCGCCGCGCGGACAGTATGAAGATTGATATGCCAATTACCTATGAAGTCAATCAAGCACTTACGCATGGCAAATCTGCCCGTGAAGCAGTGACGGATTTGCTTGGGCGCGAGCAAAAAGCCGAAGCAATTTAGCCCCCGCCTTCAAAATTCACCTGCCGCCAAGCCTCATAAAGTAATATGGCGGCGCTATTCGATAAATTCAAACTTCTACTATCAGGCAGCATCGGTAAGCGTAACCGCTGTTCCGGTGCAAATTCATTGCGGATTTTCTCTGGCAATCCGCGTGTTTCAGGGCCAAATACAAACACATCGTCCGCTTCAAAACTCACTTCCGCATAGTTTTGGCTACCTTTGGTGGTGATTGCAAACAGGCGCTTCCCCGCCATTGCGGCTTTAAAGTCCACCCAATTTTTGTGGATATTTAAATTCGCATACTCGTGATAATCCAACCCTGCGCGTTTTAGCTGTTTATCTTCCAGCTTAAAACCTAAAGGCTCAATCAAGTGCAAAGCCGCACCAGTATTTGCACACAGGCGGATGATATTGCCCGTGTTGGGTGGAATTTCTGGTTCAAATAGGGCGATGTGGAACATGGGGTTATTTTAGCGCAGAGTGTAATTAATGGTATGATTTAGCATGAAAATTGTATTTAATCGCAGTCAAATGGTCATTTTTACCTCTAAATTGCTACTTTTAGTAACTATGTCATTTCTAGCTTTTTCAGCAAATGGCGGTTATGACCCAAACCAAGATAAAGAAATTGTAGGGAAAAATTTATGGGCTTATTACGACAATGTTGAATGTCAAAGTAATTTTAAAATCTATACACCTAATTCACGCGCAGAGACCTTTGTTTACGACAAGCCGATACAAGTCAATGTAATCAATTTTTCTGACAATTGGATTACTGGACCCAAGTATGAATTTGTTATTTTTGATGAGAATAAAACAAAAGGGTATATGTACTACAATGATTTAAATTTTGAGCGGGGGTATACAAAATACCTATATTACACTTTAACAGATATCGATTTGGTTTTACTTAAAAATGCTTGTTTAACCAATGTAAGCCCTATAACAAAAGCCAATTTAATCAACAAAGAACAAGATGAAAGGATTGTTGGTGAAAAATTAGCGAAGGAAAATGCTGAAAAACTTAGGCTTCAAAAAGAAGCTGAAAGACAAATTGAAATTGAAAGGTTAGCTAATGCCGAGGCTATAAAGCAAGAGCATGAGAATATAAGAATACAAAATGAATTGATTTTAGAAAAAGAAAAATATATTAGCGAGTTACCAACCCATTTGAAGGAAATGCACGAATTTGAATTTTGCATAGTGTATGGTGATCATATAAGGCAAGAAAATGAGAAATATGACCACGAAGCTAAAGTTGTAAGTGCGTACAATAAAGAGTTAAAAAGAAGGAAGCTGACTTTAAATAATACTTTAATCAAGAAACAGTCTATTAAGTTGGGTGTTTCTGAATGTCAGCTTTATGCTTCTTGGGGTTTCCCAAACGATCAGAACGAATCTGTAGGTAGTTGGGGTGTACACATACAGCATGTCTATAAAAGAAGTGATACTTATGTTTACACGGAAAATGGAAAAGTTACTAGCTGGCAAGATTAGTGCGTAGGTTGCGCTTGTAATCAAAATAATGTGCTCATCATTTATGCGGTAAAGTTCTCGCGATTACCCAGCATTCTACATGGCTAGCACCCGCTTTTTTCAAGATTTTGGCGAGTTCATTTAAGCTGGCGCCCGTGGTCATGACGTCATCGACAATGGCAATGCGCTTGCCAGCCAAATCCGCGTTTACCGCAAACGCCTCTTTAATGTTTTTCACCCGCTCTTTTAATGGCAAGCTGGTCTGCGGCGGCGTGAGTTTTTGCCTGATTGCGCTTTTGTAATCTAGTTTTCCTTTGTAATTTTTTACTAAAACTTTAGCAATTTCAAGCGCTTGGTTAAAGCCACGCTCTTTGATGCGCGCAGGATGCATAGGCATGGGAATAATCAAATCGACGGTTTCCATATCAACTTTTTCGCTTAACAAAGCTCCAAAAAATGCGCAAAGTGACAGCATATTGCCGTATTTGTAGCGCTGCATCATCGCGTCGATGGGGAAGTCATACAAAAATACAGCGTGAGTTGCATCGAAATCTGGCGGCGAGCTGATACAGCTACCGCACAGTTGTCCGCTGGAGCTTAGCCCACATTGTGGACAAGATGTTTTTGGATGCCAAGGTAAATCATTTAAACATGCCATGCAGGCCTCATGGATATTGGGCTGCAGGGCATCGATATTTGCATCGCAAAGCAAGCATTTTTGTTTAAATAGTGCATTCACTAAATTACTATAATTTAACATATGATTATTTTTTAACCAGTTGTTTAGTAGTTGCACCATGTTTACTTTACAGCTTATAATTTAGGTTAAAATAATCAACTAAACGAGTGACTTAACTCAATATTTAGCTACATAAAAGGGTAGAGCATGCTAGAAACTGTACAGGAATCTATTATAAACACAGATGCGCTAAAAGCTTGCAAAAGCGAAATAAATACCCACAGTCACAAAATAGAGTTTCGTTGGAGTGTAGACGAAATTGTGGCGTTATTCGAGTTGCCGTTTAGCGATTTAATTTATAAAGCGCAAACAGCTCATCGTGAAAACCACGACCCCAATGCTGTGCAAGTAAGCACGCTTTTATCAATAAAAACAGGTGGTTGCAGTGAAGATTGCGGTTATTGTCCGCAAGCGGCGCGCTACCATACAGATGTCGAAAATGAGCCGCTGATGGCGTTGGATGACGTAATCGCCGCCGCGACCGAAGCTAAAAATAATGGCGCCAGCCGCTTCTGTATGGGCGCTGCCTGGCGTGGCCCAAAACAGCGCGATTTAGAGCCTGTGTTGAAGATGATTGCCGAAGTGAAGGCGATGGGTTTAGAAACCTGCGCAACACTGGGCATGCTGAAAGAAGGCCAAGCCGAGCAATTAAAAGACGCAGGATTGGATTACTACAACCACAATCTGGACACTGCACCTGAATTTTATGGCGATGTGATTACCACGCGTACCTATCAAGATAGGCTGGAAACCTTAGACCGCGTGCGTAGCGCCGATATTAACGTGTGCTGCGGCGGCATTATTGGCATGGGTGAATCGCGCAATCAACGCGCGGGTTTGCTGGCGCAATTGGCCAATATGGAACGTCCGCCCGAAAGTGTGCCGATTAATTTGCTGACACAGGTAGAAGGCACGCCGCTTCACGGCACAGAAGAATTAGATCAAATTGAGTTTGTGCGCACGATTGCCGCCGCGCGCATTACCATGCCGAATAGCTTTGTGCGTCTTTCTGCTGGACGCCAAAGCATGCATGAAGGGATACAGGCTTTATGTTTTATAGCAGGCGCGAATAGTATTTTTTATGGCGAAAAATTGCTGACGACGGGCAACCCAGAAGCTGAAATCGACCAAAAACTGTTCGCTAAACTTGGCATAAGCAAAATTTAAATGCTGGAAGCTTTGCAAAATGAGCTAAACCAGCGCAAGGTGGGCGGTTTATTGCGCCAGCGACGACTGTTAGATTCGCCGCAGGCGGAATACATTGTTGCCAACGACAAAAAGTATTTATCGTTTTGTAGCAACGATTATTTGGGTCTAGCCAACCATCCCAAGTTAATTGCCGCTATGCAAGCGGCGGCGGCCGATTCTGGCGTGGGTAGTGGTGCGTCAAACCTGATTACTGGCCACCATCGTTATCATGATGAACTTGAGAAAAAGCTCGCAAAATTTGTCGGCTTGCCTGCTGCCCTCGTTTTCTCTACAGGTTACATGGCGAATATCGGCGTGATTAGCGCGCTGATGGGGCGCAACGATGCAGTGTTTGCCGATAAGCTGAATCACGCTTGTTTAAACGAAGGTGCGTATTTATCGCGGGCGGAGTTTCATCGCTTTGCGCATAACGATGTAGCTGCGCTGGGGAAATTGCTGAAAGCTAGCACCGCAAAATACAAACTTATTGCCGCAGATGCAGTGTTTAGCATGGACGGTGACATTGCGCCGATTCCCGAATATTTGGCACTTTGCGAGCGATATGACGCGTATTTATACATCGATGATGCGCACGGGTTTGGTGTGTTGGGCGAGCATGGCAAAGGCAGCTTGAGCCACTTTAATTTAGCGTCGCCGCGCATTATTTATATGGCTACTTTAGGCAAAGCGGCGGGTGTGGCGGGCGCGTTTGTGGCGGGCGAGCAGGTAGTAATTGATTACTTAATTCAAAAAGCTAATAGTTATGTGTATTCCACGCCGGCGCCACCCGCGCTTTCTGCAACGCTGGTGGAGTCAGTGAATTTAATTGAAAGTGGCGACGATTTGCGCGCGCATTTGCAGCATTTAATTGCGACCTTAAAGCAAAATTTAAGCTTAAAAAAATGGCAATTGATGCCTTCGGTGACGGCGATACAACCATTGCTGGTTGGCAATAATCATGATGCTGTTAGGCTAAGTGAATACTTACAAAAACAGGGTATTTTGGTGCCGGCGATACGTCCGCCAACCGTGCCTGTGAACACCGCACGGCTACGCATTTCACTCTCTGCTGCCCATAGTGAAAGCGATGTATTAAAATTAGCGGAAATGTTAAATCAAGCAGAAAGTGAACTCGCATGAACTCTCATGTTGAAATAGTCGGCCAAGGCCAGCCGCTCGTGATGCTACACGGCTGGGGTATGCACAGTGGCGTTTGGCACCCGCTGGTGAAGCGGCTGGCGCAGCATTATTTGCTCTATTTAATCGATTTGCCTGGCATGGGGGGCAGTCGGCCGATTGAGCCTTATCATCTGCATTCAATTGCGGATGAGGTTGCGCAAGTGATACCAGGCGTGTCGGATGTGGTCGGCTGGTCGCTCGGTGGTTTGGTGGCGCAGCGCATTGCGCTTAATCAGCCAGATCGCATTCGCCGTTTGGTGTTGGTGAGCTCAACACCAAAATTCGTCAGCAGCCAAGATTGGCAAGCAGGCGTTGATCCTGCTAATTTCAGCGCATTTGCCGAGAGCGTCAATCACGATTACAAAGCGACCATTTTGCAATTTTTAACCCTGCAATGCATGAAAGCTAAAGATTCACGCGACACGATTAAGCAATTACGTAAAATTTTTGAAACCAAACCCACGCCCACGCAAACCACGCTGCAGCGAGCTTTGCACACTTTGCTAGAGTCGGATATTCGCGAAGAAATCCCCAATATTCGCAAACCTACGCTGCTTATTCATGGCGATAGAGACACGCTGGCGCCCGTGCAAGCCGCGCATTGGATGATGCAACAATTGCCGATTGGCTTTTTGCGCGTGATTTCTGGCGCCGCGCATGCGCCGTTTTTATCGCATAGCGATCAATTTGTCGAAGCGCTCAATCAGTTTCTAGAACCGCAAGTATGACCACCAGCATGACCGACGCTTACCTTTTGGATAAAGCACGCGTGCGTGCTTCGTTTAATCGCGCAGCAGGCACTTACGACGCGGCTGCCGTGCTGCAAAAACAAGTGCGTGAAGAAATGTTAAGCCGATTAGATTTGGTGAAAATTTCCCCGAAAGCCATACTGGATGCGGGTTGTGGCACGGGACATGGCAGTTTTGGTTTACAAAAACGTTTTAGAAGTACGCAGGTTTATTCGTTGGATATTGCGCTGGGCATGTTGCAACAAACTCAATTACAACGGCCGCTTCTGCAAAAAATATTGAATAAACAACAGTTGCTCTGTGCCGATATTGAAAGTTTGCCTATCGCCAGCAACAGCATGGATTTGGTGTGGTCAAATTTGGCGCTACAGTGGTGCAACGATTTAGACGCCGCGTTTAATGAAGTTGCGCGTGTGTTGCAGCCAGAATCTTTGTTTGTGTTCAGCACGTTTGGGCCAGATACGCTCAAAGAGTTGCGCGTTGCCAGCAACAACGGTCACACGCATGTGAGTAGATTTATTGACATGCATGACATTGGCGATGCACTTACGCGTGCGGGTTTTAGCGCGCCAGTGCTGGATGTGGAGCATTACACGCTAACATATGACGACGTAAAAAGTGTGATGAAAGACTTAAAAAACATCGGTGCGCATAACGCCACTGTTGGTCGTGCACGTGGTTTGCAGGGCAAAGGTTTCTTGCAGAATTTAACGCAGCAATACGAACAATTTAGAGTCAATAACAAACTGCCAGCGACATTTGAAGTGATTTATGGACATGCATGGAGGCCAATATCCATGAGGTCTGCAGGGCAGGAATTTTTACCTATTACATTTAAGAAAAAAGTATGAAGCAAGCGTTTTTTATCACAGGCACAGATACTGATGTGGGTAAAACCTACGTAACTTGCAAGTTAATAAGCGATTACGTTGCACAAGGTTACAACGTGGTGGGCATGAAGCCAGTGGCGGCAGGTGGCGATTTTGTGGACGGTAAATGGCTGAATGACGACGTGTTAAAACTGGAAGCTGCTAGTAATGTAAAAGCACCACGTGAATTGATTAATCCTTACAGTTTTAAAGAAGCGATTGCACCACACATTGCGGCTGAAAGAGCGGGTGTTGAAATTAAAACTGAGGTGATTAAACAGGCCTTTGATGCGCTCACAAAGTTGGCGGATATTGTGATTGTTGAAGGTGCAGGCGGTTTTTTGGTGCCGTTAAATGATAAAGAAAATGTAGCGGATTTAGCCGCAGTGCTGAATATTCCGATTATTTTGGTGGTCGGCATGAAGCTGGGTTGCATCAACCATAGCTTACTCACGGTAGAAGCAATCAAAGCCCGCAAATTAATTTTGCATGGCTGGATAGCCAATCAAATTGCGTCTAATATGGCTTTTTGCGATGAAAATATTGCGACAATTACGCAAAAAACACGCATGGACTGCATGGCAAACTATGCGTATAGCTTATGAGTAGCTATATATTCGATGACATTGTAGGGTATTAAATAGCGCGCACTTTGGCCTGTTTTTAATGCTTCGCGAATTTTAGTCGCAGAAATATCCAGCGGTGTGATTTTTTGCATGTGAATATAACCTGCTGATTTTTCAGATAAATTATTTAAATTTTCAGTATAATTTTCTTGCAAAAATAGCGTAAGCTCATCGGGCAGCTTAGGCTGGTTTTCAGCATTTGGTCGTTGCACCAAAATAATGTGACAGTGATTTAGTAATTCCTTCCAGCGATGCCAACTGTTGAGCTTTACAAATGCATCGCTGCCCATCACCCAACAAAGCGAAACATCTTGACCCAGCTCTTCGCGAAGAGAAAATAGCGTATCAAATGTGTAAGAAGCCCCAGTGCGCGCCAACTCGCGCGTATCCAGTTTAAATAAGGGGTTGTTACAAATGGCCAACTCCACCATAGCTGCGCGGTGCGCAGCTGTTACTTCTGGCGCGGGTTTATGTGGTGGATTTGCCGCAGGAATAAAGCGCAGCTCGCTAAAATTTAGCGCGGCAGCCAGCTCTTGCGCCGCGCGCAAATGACCATAATGAATGGGGTTGAAAGTGCCTCCCAAAAGTCCGATGAGTTTCATATTTTTTGTTGCATTAGGCGACGGTGCTGTTGCCTACGAAAGTAAAAAAGTAACATAATTCCAGCCACGTTTGGAAACCAAATATACCAATGCGACCAAGGAATGCCATCAATTTTAAAGTCTGAAATTGGCCAAAACATGGGCGTGGGGAAGTATTTGAATGTGTGAAATGGAAAATCTAACACAATATGAAACGGCCAGCCCAGCATGGCAAATGCAATCGGTTTTCGCCACAGCGCGACCAAGCCGATGACAGAGAAGCTCACAATAAAACTGTGACCGATGTTGTAATTGGTAAAAAGCCAATGTGGAATAGTACCCATCGGCGGCGGGCCAGCATGCCAATTGCCGCTAATAACTTGCAAAAAAAGAAACGCACCGAACGAGATTAAATCTGGCATGGCGCCAAAAAACAGCGCCAACGCAGCGTAACGTTTGTAGCCGAATAATCCATAGCCCCAAAGTGCGTGGCTTAATGTATCCACTTGTTAGCCCATATTCCTTGTAATTTATACGCTAAGTTAAGCGCGCACTTGCCCATCGCCCAGCACGATATACTTGAGCGAAGTGAGACCTTCTAAACCAACAGGACCGCGCGCGTGCAGTTTGTCGGTGGAGATGCCAATTTCCGCACCCAAGCCATATTCAAACCCATCGGCGAACCTTGTCGAAGCATTCACCATCACGCTACTAGAATCCACTTCGCGCAAAAATTTGCGCGCCGAAGTGTAATTTTCGGTGACGATACTTTCGGTGTGCTGCGATGAGTATTGGTTGATGTGTGTAATCGCTTCATCCACGCCGCTCACCACTTTGCACGAGATAATCGCCGCCAAATACTCGGTGTAATAATCTTCCTCCGTGGCCGTTTTTGCCGATTTTACCAATGCACAAGTTTCTGCACAACCGCGCACTTCAATGCCTCTGGAAGCCAGCATTGACGCTATTGCAGGCAACATGCTTTTGGCGACACTTCTTGCGATTAATAGTGATTCTGCCGTGTTACAGGTGCCCAAACGCTGCGCTTTGCTGTTCTCTAAAATGCGCACAGCCTTGTCCAAATCAGCGTCGTCATCCACATACACGTGGCAATTACCATCCAAATGTTTGATGACAGGGATGCGCGCATCGTTCGAAATGCGCTCAATCAAGCCTTTGCCGCCACGTGGCACAATCACATCCACATATTGCTTCATGGTAATGAGTTCGCCCACAGCAGCGCGGTCGGTGGTTTCCACCACTTGTACGGCCGATTTAGGCAAACCTGCTCTTTCTAAACCTTCGTGCACGAGTTTTGCCAGCGCCTGATTGCAGTGAATCGCCTCAGAACCACCGCGCAAAATCGTCGCGTTGCCAGATTTAATGCAAAGTCCAGCCGCGTCCGCAGTCACATTTGGACGTGCTTCGTAAATAATGCCGATGACGCCCAAAGGTACGCGCATTTGCCCAACTTGAATACCGCTTGGACGATATTTAAAGCTGTTCATTTCGCCGATTGGATCTGGCAGGGCGGCGATTTGCTGCAAACCTTCTGCCATGGCGTTGATAGATTTTTCTGTGAGCGTCAGGCGATCTAGCATCGCTGCATCTAAACCGTTGGCTTTGGCAGCGTCACAATCTTGTTTATTCGCGCTTAAAAGCGCAGATTTTTCGCGCACAATAGCACTTGCGATAAAGTTTAGCGCTTTGTTTTTAACGTTGGTATCAGCTGCGGCCATTTCGCGCGAAGCAGCGCGCGCGGCAATGCCAACCTTTTGCATATAATTTTTAATGTCCATAGTTGACATTATACGTGCTTCTTAGCGACCGCGCACTTTGGCCAAACCAAAGCACAGCCTGGAAAGCTCCAACCAAGCATCGCCTTGCATCACACCTTTGGCGGTTCTGTCGATGTCGCATAGCCTTTGTAAGGCTGCTTCCAGTTGGCGTAGGCTTAATCGTCCAAGCGCTCGTTTGACTAAGTTTTGTCTATCACCATAAATGCGTGCGTTGGTCATAGCGTTCATCACATTTTCACCGCGCGCTTCGGCCTGTTTGATGCGAACCAATGGGCGTAGCGCCCACATCAGTGGATTCATCACTGCTACCGCGTTTTCGCCTTCATCCTGTAAGCCTTGCAGAATGCGCGAAGTGCGCGCTGCATCGCCCGCCAAGACAGCCTCGCCAAGCTGAAACGCGTCATAGCGAGACACGTTTAGCACTGATTCACGCACTGCCTCAGCGCTGATTTCGCCTGCAGGATATAGCAAGCCTAACTTTTGAATTTCTTGATACGCCGCCAACAAATTACCCTCCACTTGATGCGCAATAAACGCCAAACTGGTAGCATCCGCCGTTTGATTTTGCAATTTTAATCGGCCTGCAAGCCAAGCGGGGAGCTGGTTGGGGGCAATCTCTTTTAACTCAATAAGCGTGCTAACATTTTGCAAATTGCCAAACCAAGCGCTATTTTTGGCTTCACGCTCTAAGCTTGGCAAAGTAATAATCGTCGTGGTATCGGGGATTAAGTTGGCCGCCAATTCGCTGAGCGCCTTACCGCCATCTACGCCAGGTTTTCCGCTGGGAATGTGAATTTCGAGAATGCGTTTAGACGAAAAAAGTGACAGCGCTTGTGAAAACTGTTGAACTTGCTGCCAGTTAAAATTACGCTCGACAATAAAACTGCTGCGTTCATCTGCACCTGCCCTGCGAGCCGCATGGCGTATGGCGTCCAGGCATTCCGAGAGTGCCAGTGGCTCATCGCCAACCAGCACATAAAGCGGCGATAAAGTTTGCGTTAAGTGTTGTTTGAGTTGGTTTGAATCTAAGCGCATTATTGAAAAGGCGCTTATTTTTTAAGCGCGGATAACCTACGAATTAAATTGCTAATCACGTCTTGCTGCATGTTCTCGTTGAGGCGTTTTTCTTCACCTTGTTTCGCCAGTAAATTCGCATCGCTGTAAGTAAAATCGCGCCGCGCTTCGACTGTTTGTGTTTGGCTCCACAGCTCGGCGCCAGCAGATTTGGTGCGGTAATGTACGCGGTAATACAGCTCAAATTCGTTCACCGTACCTGCGCCAGCCAAAGATAAAATACGTTTTTCGCTCTCTTCGCCCACCATTTCCAGCAATAATTCAGCGCCCTCAGCGCTAGGCAGCACTTTTACGCCATTATTGGTGAGTGATTTATTGAGATTTTTTGTAATCACCAGCGTATTGCCTTGAATGAATATGCTGTTGAACGACACATCAGTTGCGCCGCGCAAATGAAAGCCGCAGCCAACTAGGCCGGCTAGAAGCGTTACAAAAAACAGGGCACGAAAACTGAGTTTTAGCATTTAAGCAATCACCACATTCACCAATTTATTTGGCACAACAATGATTTTACGCACAGATGTGCCTTCTAGCAAAAACTTTGTCACATAAACTTGTTCTAGCGTCATTTTTTCAATCGCTTCTTTGCTGGCCTCACGCGAAATAGTGAGGTTGCCGCGCAATTTTCCGTTCACTTGAATCACATATTCTATCGTGTCTTGCACCATAGCGTCTTTATTGGCTTCTGGCCAAGAGGCATGTAAAATATGGCTTGCAGGGCATAATTCCATATAAAGTGCTTGGCAAATGTGCGGCACGATAGGTGAGAGTAACAGTGCGACATTTTGCAAAACCTCTTGGCGCACGCTACGCGTGGTTACATCGGTCGCCTCAATTTTCGCAAGCGCGTTCATTAATTCCATCACGCTAGAAATGGCTGTGTTAAAACTGTGGCGGCGACCGTAATCATCACCGACTTTTTCAATCGTTTGGTGCAATTGCAAACGCAAATTTTTGAGTTCAGACGTTAATTCGCCACGCCCTGGATTAGACGAAGCATAAGCTTTAATTTCGCCCAAGCTTACGTGCTCGTAAGCCGCTTTCCACAAACGTTTTAAAAATCGACTTGCGCCTTCGACACCGCTATCTGCCCATTCTAAGCTTTGGTCTGGCGGTGCTGCAAACATCATAAATAAGCGTGCCGTATCTGCGCCATATTGGTCAATCAACGCTTGCGGATCAACCGTATTGCCTTTGGATTTGCTCATTTTCGAGCCATCTTTTAGCACCATGCCCTGCGTCAGCAAGTTGGTAAACGGCTCGTCGTTTTTAATCAAACCAACGTCGCGCATCAGCTTATTAAAAAAGCGCGCGTAGAGCAAATGCAAAATCGCATGCTCAATGCCGCCCACATATTGGTCAACGGGTAACCAATAATTTGCGCGTTTATCCACCATTGCATTGTTGCTGTCAAAGCTGGCGTAGCGCGCGAAATACCAAGACGATTCAAAGAAGGTGTCTAACGTATCGGTTTCACGGGTGGCTTTACCGCCGCAACTAGGGCAAGTGGTTTCATAAAAGCTTGGGTCTTTTTTGATGGGTGAGCCAACCCCATCCATCACCACGTCTTCGGGCAACACCACTGGAAGTTGATTGGCCGGCACAGGCACTTCACCGCATTTGGCGCAGTGGATAATGGGGATAGGGCAGCCCCAATAGCGTTGACGAGAGATGCCCCAATCACGTAAGCGATATTGAGTGCGTTTTTGGCCTAAGCCTTTTGCTTCCAAGTCTGCAGCAATGACATCGAAAGCTTCTTGAAAATTGAAGCCATCGTACTTGCCAGAGTTGATTAGAGTACCTTTCTCCGTAGTGCAGTGTTGAGCCCTAGTTGCATCAAGATCGCGCCGAAGACTATCTATTAAAGGGGATTTTTCGATTAGCTCTGGATCTTGTGGTGAGTTTTCTAAATCAGCGAGTTGTTCTTCAAGGTTAGTTTCAGTAGCAGGTTTGATAACTTTTATTGAGCGTAAACTTTTCTGAAAGGCAAACTCAGAATCACGTTCATCATGCGCCGGGACTGCCATTACTGCGCCTTCGCCGTAAGCCATGAGTACATAATTGGCAACCCAGACAGGTAGCTGCTCGCCACTAAGGGGATGCGTCACAAACAGCCCTGTAGCCATGCCTTTTTTCTCAGCTGTCGCAACATCGGCTTCTGCTACGCTACCGCGTTTGCATTCGGCAATAAAGTCGGCCAATTCAGGATTGCTTTGTGCAGCCAATGTGGCAAGCGCATGCTCTGCCGCTACAGCTACATAAGTCGCACCCATCAAGGTATCTGGGCGAGTGGTATAAACTTTCAAATTACCATTTTGACCTACAATCGGAAACTCTACTTCGCAACCGTAGCTTTTGCCTATCCAGTTACGTTGCATGGTTTTAACTTGTTCTGGCCAGCCATCGAGTTTGTCTAAATCATTCAGCAATTCTTCTGCATAGGCTGTAATTTTCATAAAATACTGCGGAATATCGCGCTTTTCGACTAGCGCACCACTACGCCAGCCGCGGCCATCAATCACTTGCTCATTGGCTAAAACCGTACCGTCGACTGGGTCCCAATTGACTGTTGCGGTTTTTTTGTAGATTAAGCCTTTCTTGAACAACTCTGTAAACAGCCATTGCTCCCATTTGTAATATTCAGGTGTGCAAGTGGCAATTTCACGCGCCCAATCCACGCCCAAACCCAGCTGTTTAAGCTGGGTTTTCATATGCTCGATATTTTCATACGTCCATTTGGCAGGTGCGGTGTTGTTTTTAATTGCAGCATTTTCAGCAGGTAAGCCAAATGCATCCCAACCCATGGGTTGCATGACGTTATAGCCTTTCATTTTGTGAAAACGGCTGAGTACATCGCCAATGGTGTAGTTGCGCACATGCCCCATATGTAGGCGACCACTTGGATAAGGGAACATCGAGAGGCAATAATATTTTGGCTTA
>JANMYB010000098.1:0-19530 GCA_031381645.1 Methylotenera sp. | reverse complement strand
GTAGAGCTGCTCAGCCGCTTGCCCAGCTTGCTTAGGCAAAATCACAAACTTGCAATCTGGCTTCATCGCGTCGTCGCCAAACAATAAAGCCGCGCAAGACTCTTGCGAAGCTTTAGCAAAACTAATTAATGCCTCTCGCGAATCAAATAACTTAACCGGCGTTTTAGGTGAATAATGCAACAAATGTTGACCTGGTACTTTTATAACATCTTTAGCAAAATTCGTTTTAAATTGTACTGCGGGCAAGCCAGCAAGCTCTTCAATACTAGCTTCTGGCAGCATTCCCAAACGCAACAATTGCCAACTTTCACCCTGTACTGCAACAATCGTTGATTCAATTCCCACTTTACATGCGCCGCCATCCAGCACCGCAATTGTATCGCCCAAGCCCGCCGTTACATGCGCTGCCGTTGTTGGGCTGAGTTGCGTGAATTTATTGGCCGAAGGCGCCGCTAGCGCTAAACCACTTTCTTTAAGCAATTGCAATGCGGTTGTATGGTTAGGCACGCGCAAAGCGACCGTTGGCTGACCGCCGCGCACCACCGAGGAAACATGAGGCTTAGCAGGCAACACTAGGGTAAATGGCCCTGGCCAAAACGCTTGCGCGAGCTTATGCGCCAACGGTGAAAACTCTGCCACCCAGTCGTTTACTTGTGAAATATCTGCAATATGTACAATTAGCGGATTATCGGCAGGACGCTGTTTAATCGCATAAATTTGGCGCAAAGCGTCGTCATTCGTCGCATCCGCCGCCAAGCCGTAAACGGTTTCGGTAGGAATCGCCACCACTTCACCATTTTTTAAATTTGCAATCGCTTGTTGTAAGTTAACCTGCATATTCACTTAATCATCCTAAAACGCTATTTTACTACTTAAGCTCGCCATACGTTAAAATACGCGCCTTTATAAAAATAAATCGTCTACAAGGAACAACATGAAGCAAACGCTCGCAAGTCAAATTACCGTTGAGAAAAAGCCCGCGCAACGCCGCTTAGACGCGTTGGGCGTAAGCAAATGGCCAACTTAGCAAAAAGAAACTTCTGTTTTCCCTTGGACATTTCATGAGCAAGAAATTGCTTATATTTTAGAAGGCGAATGCATAATAACGCCAACTGGCGGCTCACCGGTGAGTTTTGGGAAAGGTGATTTGGTGACTTTTCCTGCAGGAATGACTGCAAACTGGGAAGTAAAGCAGGCATTACACAAACACTACCAACTAGATGGTAACGCGTTAAGCCAAGCATTTAAACGCATTGTTGCAAAATTCAAATCTTAAGTACAACACTAACCCGCTTTTCTAAAAGTCAGGTTATACCGATATGGCCCAAGCACCTCATGTTTATTGGGCTTTAGCGGCATAATTCCATGATATTTTAAGCGCGCTTCTCCGCCCCAAACCACAATATCGCCATGCGTTAATGGGATTTTGATAGGTTTATCGCTATGACCTAAGCCGCCAAACTGAAAGATTGCAGGAATGCCGAGTGAAACGCTCACAATGGGCTGGGTAAAATCTAGCTCATTCTTATCTTGGTGCAACCCCATACTCGCACCTACTTTGTATTGGTTAATTAAACAAGCATCTGGTTTAAAATCGTCAAACCCAGCTTCAATCGCCGCATTTTGCGCTAGCTTTAAAAAACTGGTTGGCATTGCAGGCCAAGGCTTTCCCGTTTGTGGATCTAATGCATCATAACGATAGCCTTTGCTGTCTGAAACCCAACCTAACTGCCCACAATTAGTCATAGCGGCTGAAGTGTAAAAACCCATTTTTGTCATCATATGACGTAGCGGCGCTTGACTTAAAACCTCCTGCAAATCAATCATGAGTGCTTTTTCATTGGTGAGTGCATAAGCTGACAGAAAGTAAGCTTCTTTATCAATTGCTAACTTGTTAGCCTGAATATTTTCAAACAAATCCATCTAGGCTTTAGCTTCCATTTCTAATAGCATCCGTTTTCGATCTATGCCCCAGCGATAGCCTGAAAGCGCGCCATCATTACGCACCACTCGATGACACGGAATTGCGACAGCAATTTTATTCGCAGCGCAAGCACTCGCGACTGCACGAACTGCTTTGGGTGAACCAATAAGCTGCGCGATATCGGTATAGCTTACAGTGGTGCCTGCTGGAATTTCTCGCAACACTTGCCACACGCGCTGCTGAAAGGCTGTTCCACGCACATCTAAAGGCAAATCTAGGCCTAATGATGGCGCTTCGATAAAACCTATTACCTTGGCAATTAGCGCTTCGTAATCACGGTCAGCCCCTATTTAAGTGAGCACGCGGAAAAGTGTCTTGTAAATCTTGCACTAATTTTTCGGGATTGCTGCCTAAAAATATCGCACAAACGCCACGCTCACTACTCGCCACTAAAACTGCACCGAGTGAGCATTCGCCAATTGCAAAACGTATTGTCATGTTTGCGCCACCAGCTTTGTGATTTGAAGGCGTCATACCCAGTATTCGTGTTGATTTCTCGTAGAAGCGACTATTAGCGTTATACCCAGCTTCAAAAATAGCCTCCGTCACGGTTGTATTTTTACTCAATTCGTTGCGTACTTTTTTTGCTTGGTGCGCGCCTGAATAAGCTTTGGGAGTAAGCCCAGCAACCGCTTTAAACACACGATGAAAATGATAGACACTTAAGCCTGCCTTATTTGCAGTCGCATCGCGCGATTGCACTATTGCCCAACGCGGGTCATTTTTTATGGTAGTGGCTTTGATGTTTTTAACTGACTGGTTCATGGCTTATTTTCTTTATAAATAATAGCAATTTACCAACACTTAATAAATAGAACACCCCGAGTCTTGCTTTTGAATTCATTAGGCATTTTTAATACGCTTTTGTTTATAATCTTAAAGAATGAACAAACACCAGCAAGCCTCAGAATTTCTAAGTGCAATTGACAATGATTGGACAAAATTAATTAGTATAGTAGGTATTTGTACCTTCGATGCTGAAGCTGAACCGACGCTTAATATTTATGAATCTTTAGTGCAGGCCGTGGCTTATCAGCAGCTACACGGTAAAGCGGGCGATGCGATTTTTGCGCGGTTCAAAAACCACTTTGGCCAGTTTCCTGAGCCCGAACAATTAATTGCCGCACAGTTTGACGATTTGCGTGCTTGCGGATTTTCTGGCAGAAAAATAGAAACCATTTGTGGCATTGCGAATGGCGCTATTACTGGCTTGGTGCCTACCCGCCAAGCCGCAGAAAACATGCGCGATGATGAACTCATAGCACGCCTTGTGACCTTAAAAGGCATCGGCCAATGGACGGTCGAAATGATGCTGATGTTCACGCTGAAGCGCATGGATATTCTGCCTGTGGACGATTTTGCTGTAGTAGAAGGCTACAAGCGCCTTAAAAAACTAGAAACTGCGCCTAAACGCAAAGAAATAGCCGAAATTGGCAAAGCTTGGAGTCCGCATCGCACCATTGCCAGTTGGTATTTGTGGCGGATGCCAAAATAATATATAACAACTTATGAACCAAATTTTTAAGTTACACAATTACGCCTTTCTCAGGTTATTGGCATTTCGTATTTTTATTGTACTGGCCTATCAAATTATAGCGGTCGCGGTGGGCTGGCATATTTATGAAATCACGCACGACCCGCTCTCACTCGGCTTAATCGGTTTAGCGGAAGCTCTACCTTATTTTGCATCGGCTTTATTTGCTGGTCATGCGGTGGATCATTACTACACGCGCCGTGCATTTGGCACACTGGCAGCCATGCTTTTGCTCATTAACGCGATTACATTAGTTGCTATTTCGAGCGGTTGGATTGGCAATGGCGCAACCTTTTGGATTTATGGCTCAATTGCTTTTACCGGCATTGCGCGCGCATTTATTGCACCAAGCTTCACCACCTTATTCGCTATTATTATCCCCAGAAAAAGCTTTGCCAAAGCCACGGGAGTGAGCATTGCGGTGTTTCAAATTGGCTTGGTATTAGGCCCTATTTTAGGTGGTTTATTGGTAGGTTTTGCCAATAAAACAGTGGCTTACCAAGTCGCTGCTTTGCTGTGTTTTGGTGCAGTTTTAGCCATGCTGTCACTCAAGTTAAAAGAATCGCCCGCTGCTGTCGATAGCCCAGCAGTTTTCAAAAGCATTCATGAAGGCTTACGCTTTGTATATGGCAACCAAATCATATTAGGCGCACTTTCACTGGATATGTTTGCGGTACTATTTGGTGGCGCGGTGGCCATGTTGCCCGCGTTTATTCAAGATGTTTACAAAATAGGCCCTGAAGGTTTAGGCATATTGCGTGCTGCGCCAGGTATTGGCGCAATTATTATTGGGCTATGGCTGGCGCGCCACCCCATTAATTTACATGCTGGTCGTTGGCTTTTATTCTCTGTCGCAGGCTTTGGGCTTTGTATTATTGGCTTTGGTTTAAGCAATAGTTTTGTTATAGCAGGCTTACTGTTATTTTTATCTGGCATTTTTGATGGCGTATCTGTGGTGCTGCGACATACCATTCTGCAGCTCGCCACCCCCGATGCCATGCGTGGCCGTGTTACCGCTATCAATGGTGTATTTATTGGCTCATCAAATGAACTCGGTGCTTTTGAATCTGGCGTTGCGGCACGCTTAATGGGCTTAGTGCCCTCAGTCATTTTTGGCGGCTTGATGACGCTAGGTGTGGTGGGCGCAACCGCTAAATTAGCACCCAAATTGCGTGATTTAGAATTGAATCAACTTCAATAAATCGTAGGTTCTATTTCTTAACTAGTCATTAGTTGGCCAGCTTTTAAGCGCCATTTCAACAATTGCCAGCAACTCTTCTCGTATTGCGCCACTGGTTGCCTGTACCGACATGCCTTGATGAATCGTTGCGATATATTTCGCCAGTTGTTTAGTATTTGCCCATTGCGGCAAATCGCCTTGATTTTTTGCTAACTCAAAACGTTCGTTGAAAGCAGCTTCAAGGTTTTTTCTACACGCAATCAACTCTTGCTGAATCGCGCTTGAGTTTTGCCCGCAAGTCAGCGCGCCTTGTACAATCATGCAGCCATCGGGCGTATTTTTGTCACTAAAAGAATCGACCGCCAGCGTTAAGAACTTTTCAACTACTTGGCGTGCTGTGGGTGCTTGCATGGCTTCGCCCACAAAAGCGACTGATCCTGAAGTGTATCGCGCTAACGCTTTACGAAATAATGTTTCTTTATTGCCAAAAGCCGCGTAAATACTAGGCTTGTTGATGCCAAGCACCTGGGTAAGTTCAGCCATTGAAGTACCTTCATAGCCGCGCGACCAAAATACATTCAGTGCTTTATCCAGCACCTCATCTTGATTAAATTCTAGCGGACGGCCACGCGGTTTGGCAGGCGTCTTGACCGATTTTTTTACAGACTTTTCGTTTTTAACTACATCATTCATCAGTGTTTATTGCCTAAGTAAAGTAAATATTGTACCACTAGGTACAAAATAGTGTTGACAAGTTATTTTAACTCGTCTATTATTTATTTACCAATTGGTACAAAATATATTGCATATGATTAAATATCAACTTAAGGATTAATTAAAAATGAACTTATCAGCACAAAAGGTAGCTTTCATCACTGGCGCAAATCGCGGCATTGGCTTGGAAACTGCCAAAGGCTTGGGTGCACTTGGTATTACAGTAGTCATCGGCTCTCGCGACACAGCGAAAGGAGAAGCCGCAGCCAATCAATTAAAAGCACTGGGTTATCAAGCTGAGGCGATTCATTACGATGCCAACGACTCAAAAACTGTTGATACTGCGTATGAGTATCTAAACAAACACTTCGGAAAACTAGATATTTTGGTGAATAATGCAGGTATTAATCAAGAGCAACTAATGGGCAGCAATAACAGTAGTACTGTCAGCATAGACACTATTCAAGAGACTTTCCATAGCAATTTATTCGCCGTGATTGAGTTGACCCAAAAACTATTACCCTTGATTAAAAAAGCGTCTGCAGGCCGTATCGTTAATCTATCTAGCATATTGGCATCACTCACTTTACACAGCATGCCCAATTCACCTATCGACCCTGCAAAAGCATTTGCTTACAACGCTTCCAAAACCGCCCTCAACGTCTACACAATACATTTAGCACATGAGTTGCGTGATACCAATATTAAAGTGAATTCAGCGCATCCAGGTTGGGTAAAAACAGAACTTGGTGGCGATAACGCACCGATGGAAGTCGCAGATAGCTATAAAACCAGTGTGCAGTTAGCCACGCTTGATAGCAAAGGTGCAAACGGCGGATTCTTCCATCAAGGGGAAGCATTGCCTTGGTAAATAGGTCTTCCTTAACAATGCTCTGAATCAGAGCAGCTAATTTGAGCATCATGCTTGCACAAAGATTCAAAATTTAAATGACACTTACTATTTAGGAGAATCTCTAATGTTATACAGTTACATTGTAAAGAAAAAAATTGCTCAGACCTTTGAGCACGTTAATAATCATCGCTGGGATGAGGCAGTAGAAGCAGTCGCGCCAAATGTCCATCATCGTGTTTCTGGTTTCCATGCGCTTGCTGGCGAGCGACACAGCAAAGAAGCACTACGCCGTTGGTTTGAGCGCCTAGGCCGTGTCCAGCCAAATCTAAAAATCAAAGTCAACAATATATGGGTAACTGGTTGGCCGTGGTATACCAACGTATTCGTCGAGTGGGACGGCACTGCTAAGCTGATTGACGGGAACGCCTATATCAACCGCGGGCTCCATGTGTTTACTCTTAAGTGGGGTAAAGTGTATGCACTTGAGGAATTTCAAGATTCACAAGCTGCCGCTAATGCGCTTGTTAACCAAGCGACATCTGGCCTCAAAGAAGCAGTCGCCGAACAAATTGTAAGTTGATATAACCACGGCCAAAAACTGGCGCTGATGTGATTTAATAATAGGGGCATAAGATATGCAAGATTTATCCAAAATTGGTGAAGTATCAGAGATTCAAATAAGCGAAGGCAGAACGTTACGATTTTTAAAAACGGGTACTGGTGCGCCGTTGATTTTGCTGCATACCATTCGCACACAGCTGGATTATTTTCAAGAAGTGATTCCATTACTTGCGCAGCATTACACAGTATATGCAGTTGATTTACCGGGACATGGCTATTCATCCATTGATACCAAGGCCAACTACGATGAACCGTACTTCCGCAGTGCAGTAATTGCTTTTATAGAGAAACTGGATTTGCGAGAGCTTACTTTAGTAGGCGAATCAATCGGCGCAGTTTTAGCGCTAACAGTTGCCAGTGAAAAGCCAGAACGTATCAAGGCTGTAATTTCATCCAATACTTATGATTACGACACGCGCTATGCTGATGGTGTACGCCGTGGCAACTTCATTGCCAACTTCATCCTTGGTCAGTTTGCCCTCCCAGTCCTTGGGGCAGTGTTTGCGGCTATGGAAAACAAACCATTGCTTGGCCTCATCATGCGTGGTGGATTGCGGATGAAGCGCTGGATGCCCAATCAATTACTCACTGAATTTAATCGCGCTGGATATCGCAAAGGCTACCGTTATGTAGAGCGCAACGTCTTCGCCAATTGGCGTTCATGGGGCAAGGCACGGTCTATGTACGCAGGGGTAAAAGCACCTATCAAACTCATATACGGTGAGCACGATTGGTCTACCTTAGATGAACGCAAGCGCACCGCAAGAGAACTAGGTGGTGTAGCGATAACCACCGTAGCCAATACTGGACATTTTGCCTTCGTCGATAACCCACACAAACTGGTCGAACTCGTATTGGCCAATAATTGACTGAAAAGATTAAAGCTCATGGCAAATAAAATCGCTTACCGTTATCGTACCGTACTGTTTGCGCTCATTATGTCGGCATGCACGGCGTTGATTGTATCTGGCTTCATCATTTTCTTGCGCATCCACCCACACGCTCATTTTATTCAAGTATGGTTTAGGGCGTTTATCACCGCGTGGCCGATTGTATTTATCGCCATTTTAGTTATTGGGCCTGCTGTGAATAAATTTTTAAACTTGTTTGTTGAAGACCATTAGGCACTAGCAGGCAATGCTGAGGTGCTCTGGCCAATTTCTTGCACATCACTTTCATCTTTTAGCGCCACACCAGTCACTTTTAGGCGCATTGCTTCTTTAGCCAGCCAAACCAATTTTTTGGCGGCCGCCGCGTATTGCAAGCCTTCAGGCCGCACGTTCGAAATACAATTTCTATCTGCATCGCTTAAACCAAGCTTAGGATTATAAGTCAGGTAAATACCCAAACTATCGGGCGAGCTTAAGCCTGGGCGCTCACCAATCAGCATAGCGACAATTTTTGCATTAAGTGCTTGGCCAATTTCATCGCCTATTGCAACGCGTGCCTGCGAGGCAATAACCACGCGGCTTACAGACCACTCTTTTGGTAAATGATTACGCAACTCCACGAGCAATGGCGCCACATGACGCGACACGGCCAATGAAGACAAGCCGTCGCCCACCACAATCAAAAAATCAATCGGGTTTGTTACATTAATATTGTTTAAATCACTCAAACTTTTTTCATGTAATCTGCGACCCCAGTCTGGCCTCAACAAATAGCTGGCACGGTCTGGCGCCATGCTTTTGACGCGGATGGTAGAAAATTGCTGCAATTTAATGTCGTTTTCTAAGGCATCAATATCTAACGCTAAATGCACAGCATCGCGCGCCATAGCGTGGCTTAAGCCAAAATCGAGCACTTCTTTGGTTGGCAAACTGCTGCCCACACGACCGATTGCAATACGCGCGCGCGTAAAGTTTTTGAGTTGCCCCCATGGGTCTGGAGAGTGATGTTCTGCCGATATTAATTCTTTGGGATTTTTCATCTGAACTTACGCCGCGCTTAGTAAATGTTTAGGCATATTTTGTAGCATATGATGCGCTTGGGCGATAGGCTGAACATTGCCGTTAGCATCCATAATCTGCATTTTTTTAAGCCATACTTCAAACTCTGGGGCAGCTTTCAGACCAAGTACTTTGCGTAGATATAATGCATCGTGAAAAGACGTGGTTTGGTAATTCAGCATAATGTCATCCGCGCCTGGAATGCCCATAATAAAGGTCAACCCAGCAGTTGCTAGCAATGTCATCAGCGTGTCCATATCGTCTTGGTCAGCTTCGGCATGGTTGGTGTAACACACGTCGCAACCCAGCGGAACGCCTAACAGTTTTCCGCAAAAATGGTCTTCTAAGCCCGCGCGGATAATCTGTTTACCATCATACAAATATTCAGGGCCGATAAAGCCGACTACAGTATTAGTTAGCAACGGCGACAAATGCCGCGCGACCGCGTAGGCACGCGCTTCGCAGGTTTGTTGATCGACGCCAAAATTTGCGTTGCCAGACAGCGCCGAACCTTGTCCTGTTTCAAAGTACATCACGTTGTTTCCGACACTACCCCGATTTAATGAGTGTGCTGCCGATTGTGCTTCTTCAAGCAGCTTAATATCAATACCAAAGCTTTTATTGGCTTTTTCAGTGCCCGCGATGGATTGAAATACCAAATCGACAGGCGCGCCGCGTTCGATGAGCTGAATTTGATTCGTAACATGCGTCAAAATACACGATTGTGTGGGGATTTCGTACTGGTTAATAACCTCATCCACCAAGTAATACAAATCCATCAGCGCAGGCAAACTATCCGTCGCGGGGTTGATGCCAATGACCGCATCGCCCGCGCCGTAGAGCAAACCATCCAGCATCGAAGCCGCGATACCACGCATATCGTCCGTGGGGTGGTTGGGCTGCAAACGCACAGAAATATGACCTGGCAAGCCGATGGTATTTCTAAACGCAGTGGTCACATGGCATTTTTTTGCGACCAAAATCAAATCTTGATTACGCATTAATTTGCTTACTGCTGCTGCCATTTCTGGCGTAATGCCAAGTGCTACGCGCTTTAATGTTGCGCTATCGGCAATATCAGAAAGCAACCAATCACGAAAATCACCTACGGTTAAATGGCTAATTTCGGCAAATGCCTGCTTGTCGTGCGTATCCACAATCAACCGCGTCACTTCATCTGCTTCATAAGGGATGATTAAATCTTCTAGGAAAGTTTTAAGCGGAATCTCGGCCAAACACATGCGTGCAGCCATACGCTCTGCGTAGGTCTCCGCCGCAACGCCCGCAAGATAGTCCCCAGAGCGCGCCGGTGTTGCCTTAGCGAGTACTGTTTTTAAATCTGCAAACTGATAATTAATTGCACCAACGCTATAACGATATACGCTCATGCTGTAGCCTTTGGCTATTTACTTAATAAGTACTCCAATTATGCGACTTATTTTAAGCGTGTGGCAAGGGTATTTGTAACTTTAAAACGATTGTTCATTATTAATTTACAAAAACTATTTGTAATGTTAGATTGATTAATAAATACTACAAAATGTGACCGTAGATAACTATGGCTCCTACTTTTAACTTTAAATGCCTAGCTAACGCTGGGGGCTATTACCCAGATAATAGCCATGTTAATTATGGTGACTTTGTGTTAGGTGAGAGTAAGCGCTCTCCAACAGGGCAAGAATAAAGACTTTAGTCGTTTTTATGTACTTAACCATTTAGTAAAGGTAAATATCATGCATTTATTTTATAGAGCTATATATGTATTTAGCGCTACTTTTTTACTGCTAGGGTTTTTAGTCAGTAGCAACTTGCAAGCCGCCACTGTTGCGGCAGAGCCATCTATTCAAGTAAAAGTACTTAATGATTATCTGATTTATTTTTTTGATGGCAGGCGTCCTGCAGAGCGTTACGCCAAAGACTGGAATTGGTATGACGATGCTGCCATGAAGCTGGGTGTAGGTACATATGTTATTCACCAAGGCGACCAAGCAGTGGTTTATGACACTTTTACCAGCGCGACACAAGCCAAGTGGGTGCGGAACTATATGGAGAAAATGGGTGTTAAGAAATTTAACGTGGTACACAGTCATTGGCATCTTGACCATATTGCAGGCGATGCGGTATACGATGATAGTGATGTGATTACCACAAAAGCTACCCGTGATGCCCTTTCTAAACAAAAAGCTGATATTGAGTCTGGTAAGCTATGGGGTTTACCGCCAATCAAACCTACTAGAATCCCAAATGTGACTTTTGTTGGTAAAAAAACCATGAATGTTGGTGATATTCAATTTGAGCTACGCCAAATTAATATACATAGTTTAGATCATTGCGTTATTTACTTTCCTAAAGACAAAATTTTGCTCTCTGGTGATACTTTAGAAGATACGCTGACTTACATGGTAGAGGTAGAAGGCTTACCAATACATATTAAAAATCTTAAAAAAATGCGCACTTGGGATGTGGCTAAAATATATCCGAATCATGGTGACCCAAGCGTGGTAATGAACGGTGGCTATAACAAAACATTCATCGATGCGACCATTTCATACATTACACAAATGTTAAAACATTCGCATGACAAAGATTTTTTAAGTGCCAAAATGGAAGATTATATTAGCGACTCTGTGGCCAAAGGCACGATTCATGTGTTCGAGCCTTATCGTGATGTACACACGCAAAACCTAAAATTAGTACAAGATTACTGGAAGAAAAAACCCTTGCCTGTTATTAAAAACTAAAGCTAATCTATTCATAGATAAAAGTTAGTACTTTAAATTCTGTTAATTCAATATGTTTAATGCCCATATAAAGCTGAAATGATTCATTAGTTGTTTCAGTTAATTGCAATTTATCTCAACTTAAATCAAAAATGTCGCAATTGGCATATATGAATGTCGCAAACTGGTACTTGCAATTGTTAATTTTAAATCTATACTAGTTTTGTGCATTGGTTGTACATAATAAAAATAGCATCTGAGCTTCATGTTTTTAATTTTTAAAAATTATTATCTAGTAGCAATTATTTGTAGTTAATCTTTTAAAGGGGTAAAAAATGAGCGATACGAATCAGGCATTAGATCACGATGCCGCAGAACTAAAAAAGATGGGGTATGAACAGGAATTGCACCGCCATATGGGTGGCTTTTCTAATTTTGCAATTTCCTTTTCAATTATTTGTATTTTAGCGGGTGGTATTAGTGCATTTCCACTCGCCATAGGTGGTGCGGGCGGTGCTTCTATCGGTATTGGCTGGTTAGTAGGTGGTATATTTGCAGCAATTGTTGCACTTGCTATGGCGCAAATTGCCTCAGCCTACCCTACTGCGGGGGGCTTATATCACTGGGGCTCCATTTTAGGTGGCAAAGGTTTTGGCTGGACTACCGCTTGGTTTAATTTATTGGGCTTAATCTTTGTGGTGGCATCTGTTAATTTTGGTGTGTATGACTTCTTTTATAAAGGACTGGCGGCGCCAATTTTAGGTATAGATGTTTCAGGATATGGTTATAGTCATCAAATATTTCATATAGCATTAATTACCGCAATTCAAGCTGTTTTGATTTATCGCTTCCCTAAATTCACCACTAAAATCACAGACTTATCAGGCTATTTGATTATGATTATTGCTGCTGTGTTAACAGTATCTTTGTTAGTCTATAACCAAACGCCTATTGATTTCTCTAGGTTATATACCTTTACCAATTTTACGGGCGCTGAGGGTAGTGTGTGGCCAAAAAGTGAAGGTATGGTGTTCCCATTCTTACTGGGTCTTTTGCTAGCTGTTTACACAGTTACAGGATTTGATGCCTCCGCACATACCTCAGAAGAAACACGCGATGCTGCAAAAACAGTACCTAAAGGCATTATGACTTCAGTCATTTACTCGGTGATTTTTGGCTGGATTATGATTTGTACATTTGTATTAGTGATGCCAGATTTAACTGAGGGTGTAAAACAAGGTTTTGGGTTTTTTGATGCCCTATTAGGCACACTACCTGTCATGTTAAAAAACATCTTAGGTTTAGGTATTTTCTTGGTTAATTTTCTATGTGGTCTAGCTTGCTTAACTTCAACTTCGCGCATGATGTATGCGTTTGCACGTGACGGTGGCTTGCCTGCTTCTAATATGCTAAAAACCGTTAGTCCTACACTGAAAACACCAGTTGCTGCAGTTTGGGTTTCAGCTGTTTTAGCTGTAGCTGCAACTTTATATGCAGCTGCCTTTAGTGTCTTGGCTGTGGGTTGTGCAGTTTTTCTTTATATTTCTTACATCATGCCTACTGCTGCAGGCATCTTTGCCGAAGGTAAAGCTTGGAAGCACAAAGGTCCATTTGATTTAGGTGGGCTCTCTAAATTAGTTGCCATTCTCGCTGTGATTGGTGGTGGTTTCCTAGTTATTGTGGGCATACAACCACCAAATGAAAAAGTGCTATAT
Organism: Methylotenera sp.; assembly: GCA_031381645.1. Lineage (GTDB taxonomy): Bacteria > Pseudomonadota > Gammaproteobacteria > Burkholderiales > Methylophilaceae > Methylotenera_A. The sequence continues at coordinate 6,260 of JANMYB010000098.1, read as the reverse complement.
GTGACGATTGCTATGTTAGTAGTCATGGCACTATTTTGGTTTGTGTTTGGCGAGAGCAAACGCTTTAAAGGCCCACCAGCTATTAAAGAGTAATTTGGTAACGGGCTAATTGTTACCACTATTGCCCATCATATCTAATCGTATGATGGGCATTTTTATTGGTTGAGCTAATTAATCAAAGGAAAAGTATCATGCTAATTGGCGTTCCAAAAGAAATAAAAACTCACGAATACCGTGTAGGCATAGTGCCCGCCAATGTAAAAGAGCTAAAAATCCACGGCCATGAGATTGTAATAGAGACGGGTGCTGGTCTAGGTATTGGCGCAACCGATAATGACTACAAAGCTGCGGGAGCACGTATCGCAGACTCGTCACAAAGCGTGTTTAGCCAAGCAGAATTAATAGTTAAAGTTAAAGAGCCGCAAGCGCAAGAGCGCAAATTGCTAAGACCTGGCCAGATTCTATTTACCTACCTGCACCTAGCCCCAGACCCAGCGCAGGCAAGAGAATTAATGATTTCTGGCGCTACTTGCATTGCTTATGAAACGGTTACTGATGACAATGGTGGCTTACCGTTGCTTGCGCCAATGTCTGAAATCGCAGGACGGCTTTCCATTCAGGCTGGCGCACATTTTTTGGAAAAGCCGCATGGTGGCAAAGGTGTTTTACTAGGTGGTGCACCAGGAGTAGCCCCCGCCAAAGTAGTAGTGCTTGGCGGTGGTGTAGTTGGTAAAAATGCCATTGAAATGGCCTTGGGTTTGGGTGCAGAAGTATGGGTGATTGATCGCAATGTGGACACGCTTCGCAAGCTACTCGCACAGTTTGGGGCTTCTCTACATACACTTTACTCAACTACAGACGCCATTGAGCGGCATTGCAAAACAGCAGACTTGCTTATAGGTGGCGTGCTATTGCCAGGTGCCGCCGCTCCCAAACTTATTACTCGAGCGATTGTTAAAAGCATGCAAGCAGGTTCGGTTATTGTAGATGTGGCGATTGACCAAGGTGGTTGCTGTGAAACCTCGCACGCCACTACACATCATGAACCTACTTATTTGGTCGATGGTGTTATTCACTACTGCGTAGCTAATATGCCAGGCGCTGTACCAAACACCTCCGCCTACACTTTAAATAATGCCACCCTACCATTTATCATCAAACTGGCCAATTTGGGACTAGAGGCCTTAACACAAGATAAACATCTGCGTAACGGCTTAACGGTGCATAAAAAAATGTTGACCAATAAGCCTGTTGCAGAAGCGCTAGGTTATGATTTTATTGAGGCCTCTAAAGCGCTAGAGGTTTAATCTAGGGCGACTTAATATTAGCTTATTTTTTAGCTTGTGAGCTTGATTTCATTGGGATAATCGAGCTATTCGGCACAACAACTTCTTTACTTTTTTTAGGTTTCTTTATTTCTTTGTTACTTTTAATTTGACCTTTTGCCATGACATTTCTCCTCAAGTGAATTACCACTTCATCATAGGCTGATGCGCCAATATAGGTAAATTATTTTGACCCTACTTAAATGAGCTTATACTAGCGCTTCTCATAACAAGTTTTTTAGGATTTCACAATGTATGACATCACCGTTCCGTCACTAATACGCGCATTAAATAACCTTTCGCACATTTTAAAAAAGGGTGAAGAATACGCCGACGCCAAAAAAATTGAGCATACGGTTTTGCTCAATACGCGACTTTCCCCTGACATGTACCCACTAATCCGACAAGTACAGATTGCCACAGACATGAGTAAAGGTGCGGTTGCTAGGCTGGCGGAGCTAGAGGTGCCTAAATATGAAGATGATGAATCTACATTTGAGCAACTGCAAGCACGCATTGCCAAGACATTAGCATTTATTGAAAACGTGAAACCCGCACAAATGCAAGGTGCAGAAACGCGCGATGTTACCATTCTTGTGCGGAATAAGCCGATGGAATTTAAGGGCTTAGATTACCTATTAAAATGGGTAAATCCAAATGTATATTTTCATGTGACTACAGCCTACAACATTTTACGCCATAACGGCGTGGAACTTGGTAAAGCAGATTATTTACGTGGTAAAGGTTAAAGCTCATTGTTTTTGAAGATTGCCAATCTTGCCAGCGAGTTTAAAATTAGCATACAAGCGACGCGATTGTGCCGTAAGATTGGCGCTGACTTTACCTGAAACATCCTGATTCGGCTGAATATCCAGGCTCCCCGTGGCGCTTAATTGATCAGCCTCCAGCACAAGTTGTCCATATTGATAATTTCCGTTTATGAGCTGTAAATTGCCAGTCAGTTTATTGAATTGCGTAGCACCTCCTGCTAAAAGTTGATTTCCCTTAAAAAGCACCGCGCGCGCTAGGTCTATATTATTAATCTTACCCTCATTTAACTCGAAATTAGCCGTAATCTCTGGCGCATCGACCAATTGAGCTGCCAGTGCAGATCTGCTAGAAAAAAGCCCCTTCAGATCTAGCTGTCCATCAATGGGAGCGCCGCTAGCAAAAGCGCTCAACAAGCGCGATGAAGTTGCACTGGACAATTCAAAATTACCCGCAGCCGACCATTCGCTAGACCAATCAGCAGCAGCCTTGGCGCTGATGTTTCCACCGTAAATCCTGCCCTCAAACTGACTGAAATTAATCTGACTTTGATTTAAGGTGCCTCTCGCTTTAAATTCATCAAAGACAAGTTTTGGATTCATTGGTAAAGACCAACTGGTGCCAGTCAGCGCAACCTCAAAGCTGCTGCCTTGTGGCGTTATTTGGGCGGAAAGCGTATCGCTAGTGAGATGATAGCTTTTAAGTTCACGCGATTCGGCAAATTCGACCTTACCCTCAAATGTGCCAATTTCAAGGTCGCGAATCTGCAACACAATTTTTTTCAAGTTAATCTGCCTAATCTTCACATGTTGAGCTTTACCTAAATTATTCACCCATTGCTGCGGTTGCCCAAAATTATCCTGTGTGATTTTTAGCCCTTCAAACTCTAAAGAGCTCAGCGTTTTCACATCATCAAACAAGTCTAAAGGTGACGAATAAGCGTTCACCAACTCGATTTTCAATTCAGGGCTGGCGCCTATGGTCACATTTCTAAGCGTCAAATGGGGCTGCGGCCATAGCGATGCATGCACTTGCCCGATGCTAACTGTCTCGCCCAAGCTCGCTGTGGCAAGCCTCTCGATGGGGACAACCAGCATGCTGAGGTTAACAAAATGCAGCAACCCAATTAGCAAAGCTATTACTAACGGTGAGTAAATCAGCAGCGGCTTAATTGCTTTACTTGCGGTAGAAATCCACTTTTTATAACTTAGCAATCTCGCCGATCTCATGGCATAAGTTTTAGACAACGTCTCAGCCTCTTCTTTGGCTAAACGTTTAATTTCCTCGCGGCCAAGTCTTTCTGCTTCTTCTTGAGTTATTTTCTCGATGACACGTCCCACACTATCATCTTCCACAGCCTCTTTTTCTATGGTGGCGTGTTTATCTTCTGTCTGTTTCACTTCTGGCTGGATATTTCCCGCTTCCTCTTCTGCAAAAGCTCTTTCCTCTTCCGCCTCTATCTCTTCCCAAGATTTTGGTTTCACTGCTGCTGTTGCGGTTACTGGAATATTGGTACGAACTTCAGCAGACTGTTTTTGCCGCACTTCATCGGCCTCGCGGCTAATACGTTCCATTTCCAAACGCGCACACTCTTTTTCTTCTGCTTTGGCTTTTTCTTCCGCTTCAACTCTAACGCGAATTCTTTCTGCTTCTTGCTCTGCCTTAGCCTTGCGCTTGGCTTCCTGCCGCTCTTCTTTAGCTTCAGCTGTGGATTTTTTACTTTCATCCTCAGCGACACTAGTAAATTGCTGCATCGCAAGGCTAGCTTGCAGATTTGCGTCAACGTTAAGTGTCTCTTCGGGCTCGCTTTTAGCAAGTGTTGGGGGTTCTTCTACTTTTGACTTACGCTCAGCCTTCAGTTGCGCATCTTGCACTTCCTTAGCTTTGCGCTTGGCTTCCAGCCGTTCTTCTTTGGCTTTCTCTTCTGCCTTTTTCCGTGCTTCTTCCGCCTCGCGCACAATGCGCGCTATTTCATTACGATCCCTCTCTTTTGCTTTCTCTTTCTCTTTATCTGCTGCCTTTGCTTTTTCTGCCGCTTCCGCCTTCAGGCGCGCTTTTTCCTCTGCTTTAGCTTTGCGCTCTACTTCTAATCGTGCTTCTTCTTCCTCTTTGGCTCTACGTTCTGCCTCCGCTTTTCTTTGCGCTTCTTCTACTTCACGGGCAATACGCGCCAACTCGCGACGTGTATTCTCTTTAGCATCCGCTTCAGCTTTGGCACGTGCTTGATTTGCTACTTCTTGCGCCTTAAGTTCATCCTGTAGCCGCGCCTGCTCAGCCGCTTTAGCCTTAGCTTCCGCTTCTAGTTTGGTCTGCTCCGCTTTAATGCGCGCCTGCTCTTCTGCCTCTTTGGCCTTACGCTCAGCCTGCAACCCAACTTCTTCTTCGGCTTTTGCACGGGCTTTAGCTTCTGCTTTTTTCTCTTCCGCTTCTTCTGCTTCTTCTGCTTCGCGAGAAATGCGCTCTATTTCACGGCGCACATGCTCTTTTTGTTCGATTTTAGCTTTTGCGTCGGCTTCGGCTTTTAGGCGTGCTTCTTTATCTGCTTTGGTTTTCTCCTCTATCTTGGCTTTATGTTCAGATTCTAATAGTGCCTCTTGCTCTGCCTTGGCTTTACTTTCTTCTTCAGCTTTTTTTGCCGCATCTTCTTTAGCTTGCGCTTTTGCGGCTGCCTCAGCCTCGGCTTTTAAGCGTTTCTCTTCTTTTTCGCGGGTGATGCGATCTGCTTCTAGCTGTGCCTTTACTTTTGCCTCGGCTCTAAGTTTTTCTTTGATTCTTGCTTTTTCAAGAGCTTTTTCTTCTTCCTCGCGTATCTTCATTTCTTCTTGCAGACGCGCCTCTTCTTCCACTTTGGCTTTCACTTCAGCTTCTTCTGCACTTAAAACTTCTTCCACTTCCATGGGCGCAAAGTTTTCAGTCAGCGCCCAGTCGTCAGCGCTTGGGGGGGAGACGACTAACGATTTAATGTAACCCTCTCGTTCAAGCAGGTTCAAGGCTACAATCAATTTTTGTTCGGAAATTTCGTCATGCTTAGCTAAGATAGTTTCGGCTTTTGAGGTACCATCGATGTGCGCAAGCACCTTCATCAGTTGCGATGGCAAACCACCTAGGAGGCTTGCGCGCGCGCGCAAGCCTTTAGCAGTTTTACTGTAAACGACTGATAAATCCATCTTTTGTAAGCTTAAGCTTTAAGCTGTTCCAAGCTTAATTTCCAAGGCCTGATGACTGCTCAGGCACATAGGGCGATTTTGCCCCTCAATATACTGTTGTATTGTCATTTTCAAGTTCTGTTCTCCTTGTAAACGAGCATCATTTGTATCGCCAGTGAGCAAATAAACAAAGATTTCATATACGCACTCCGTACATTGCCTAGGTCATTAATACTCGCACAAAATGCCTTATTGCGTCAATCACATAGGGCGTTTATATATTGTGAATTATTAACATTGTCTGAATGTAACAACAAACAAACCTCCAAAATATCCTGCCGCAAATCTGCACATTCTTGGCTGATTTTAGAAATACGTGTTTTTCATGCTTTTTATCTCAAGATTATTTTAAACATGCCGATGTAATACTCAACGCTGCTTAAGTTTATTTAAGGAGATTAGCGATGGTTGTTTATCAAGTGTTGAATGAAGAAAACCTACTTTATCGTGAATATGCAGATTTAGATCAAGCCTTGCAATGTGCGCAAGATTTTACCATTTGGGATTACGAGCATTACTACCATGTGAATGAGGTAGAGCTCGAGTACTCTTAAGCACGCAAGCTGGCTTTAACCATGTATTCGAAAGGCAACAATGAAACTGATTTACGCACTATGGATACATATTTGGTTGGCGCTGAGGTTAAAGCACAATGGCGATGGCATGCCTACAAAGCTGCCTGCCGCATTTCTGCTAGTAACTTTATATGTGACGCTCAACCTCGCCAATAAACACCTCAATGGCGGTATCGAATACGAAACGCTGCTCGGCTTAAGTTTTGTCACCCAGTTTTATCTTTTCGGTTTACGCACCAAAATGATTGGCCTATTTATCATTATCAGCGTATTCATCAACACGCTATCGTTGGCTTTAATCGGTTTTACTGGCGTTGCCGAAGAAAATCTTTTCATGCTGACAATTGTGGAGTACATCATGGTATTTGCGGCGCTCATCAACATCA
>JANMYB010000080.1:0-6736 GCA_031381645.1 Methylotenera sp. | reverse complement strand
AAGCCTTAGCTTCGCCACCAAATTTTTTAGCAAGAATCGTCGTAATCGCTGCCGTTAATGTTGTTTTACCATGATCCACGTGTCCAATGGTGCCCACGTTCACGTGCGGCTTGGTACGTTCGAATTTGCCTTTTGCCATTTCAGTTTTCCTTTATATTCAATATATTAAGAATCAATTATTTCTTGTTCATAATGGCTTCCGCCACGTTTCTTGGTGCTTCCGTGTAATGCTTGAATTCCATGCTGTAACTTGCGCGACCTTGTGACAACGAACGCACGGTCGTTGAATAACCAAACATCTCGGCCAACGGCACTTCTGCACGAATCACTTTACCTGAAGCGTTATCTTCCATGCCTTGAATCATACCGCGGCGTGATGATAAATCACCCATCACATCGCCCATGTAGTCTTCTGGCGTTTCCACCTCTACCGCCATCATTGGCTCAAGCAAAACTGGATCTGCCTTACGCATACCATCTTTAAAACCGATTGAAGCGGCCATTTTAAAGGCATTTTCGTTCGAGTCAACATCGTGGTATGAACCGTCAAACAAGGTCACTTTTACATCAACCACTGGAAAGCCCGCTAACACCCCAGATGGAATAGTTTCGCGCAAACCTTTTTCAACCGCAGGAATGAACTCGCGTGGCACGGTACCGCCTTTAATCGCATCGATAAATTCAAAACCTTTACCTGGCTCATTCGGCTCCATAATCAACCAAACATGGCCGTATTGACCTTTACCGCCAGATTGCTTAACAAACTTACCTTCAACTTCAACTTTCTTCTTAATCGCCTCGCGGTAAGCCACTTGTGGCGCGCCTACATTGGCTTCTACGCCAAATTCACGCTTCATACGATCCACCAAAATCTCAAGGTGCAACTCACCCATACCAGAAATAATGGTTTGGTTGGTTTCTTCATCAGTTTTTACGCGGAATGATGGGTCTTCCTGCGCTAAACGGTTTAGCGCAATACCCATTTTTTCTTGGTCAACCTTAGTTTTTGGCTCAACCGCCACATGAATCACTGGTTCTGGAAATATCATGCGCTCTAAAATCACTTCGTGGTTTAAGCCACACAAGGTGTCGCCAGTGGTCGCTTCTTTTAAACCAACCGCAGCTGCAATATCGCCCGCACGCACCTCTTCAAGGGGCTCACGCGTATTGGCGTGCATTTGCACAATACGGCCAATACGTTCTTTTTTACCTTTGATTGGGTTGTAAACAGTATCACCTGCATTCACCACGCCAGAATAAACGCGAAAGAAAATCAACTGACCCACAAATGGGTCGGTCATAATTTTGAACGCTAAAGCTGAGAATTTTTCGTCATCAGAAGCTTTTAGGAAAATCTCTTTGCCATGTTCATCTTCTGCGCGCGTTGGTGGAATGTCGGTTGGTGCCGGCATCAGCTCAATGACCTTGTCCAGCATGGCTTGCACACCTTTATTCTTAAAGGCTGAACCGCAGACCATAGGCACGATTTCGAAAGCAATGGTACGAATACGCAAGCCTGCCAAAATCTCATCTTCTGACAAGCTACCTTCTTCAAGGTATTTATTCATCAGCTCTTCATTGGCTTCAGCCGCAGCTTCCACCATATTTTCGCGCCATTTGTCGCATTCAGCTTTTAAGTCTGCTGGAATTTCGCGGTAATCAAATTTCATGCCTTGAGATGCATCATCCCAATAAATAGCTTTCATCTTAATTAAGTCGACAACGCCTTCGAATTTCTCTTCAGCACCGATTGGAACCTGTAACGGAATTGGATTAGCTTTGAGACGTGCACGCATTTGATCGTACACTTTGAAGAAGTTAGCGCCCGCACGGTCCATCTTGTTGACGAACGCTAGACGCGGTACTTTGTATTTGTTGGCTTGGCGCCAAACTGTTTCAGATTGGGGCTGCACACCACCCACTGCACAGTACACCATACATGCGCCATCAAGCACACGCATTGAGCGCTCTACTTCAATGGTAAAGTCTACGTGGCCTGGGGTATCAATAATGTTGATACGGTGTTGATCGAATTGTTTAGCCATGCCTGACCAAAAGCACGTAGTCGCCGCAGAGGTAATAGTAATACCACGCTCTTGCTCTTGCTCCATCCAATCCATGGTGGCTGCGCCATCATGCACTTCACCAATTTTATGGTTGACGCCTGTGTAAAAAAGAATACGTTCTGTTGTCGTTGTTTTACCAGCGTCAATATGTGCAGAAATACCAATGTTACGGTAGCGTTCAATAGGGGTTTTACGAGCCACGATACTTTACCTTTGCTTGTCAATTCAATCTTAAATTCTTAAAGAGCGATGAAACCAAAACTTTACATATTCTAGAAACGGAAATGCGAGAACGCCTTGTTCGCTTCCGCCATACGATGCACTTCTTCACGTTTTTTCATCGCTGAACCACGGCCTTCAGAAGCTTCAATCAATTCAGCCGCTAAGCGCAAACCCATTGATTTCTCACCACGTTTGCGCGCAGCATCGCGCAACCAACGCATCGCCAAAGCGCTACGACGGCTTGGGCGCACCTCAACTGGCACTTGGTAGTTTGCACCACCGACGCGGCGGCTTTTAACTTCCACCAACGGACGCAAGTTTGTTAACGCTAGCGTAAACACCTCTATTGCGTCCTTACTGGTCTTAGCGACGACTTGATCAAACGCACCGTATAAAATACGCTCTGCCACTGACTTTTTACCGCCTGTCATCAGCACGTTTACAAATTTAGAAACCTCTTGGCTACCAAATTTTGGATCTGGCAAAATGTTGCGTTTGGGGACTTCTCTACGTCTTGGCATACTTTACTCTTTTCTTCACTCTCTATTTTCAGTTATGTTTTGCTAGCAACGACATTAGCAAGGCCTTTGGACAGCCGCTTTCAATACTAGTATTTATTTTTTAGCTTCTTTAGGGCGTTTAGCACCGTATTTAGAACGTGATTGTTTACGATCTTTTACGCCCGCTGTATCCAAGCTACCACGCACCATATGGTAACGCACGCCTGGCAAATCTTTTACACGACCGCCGCGCAATAGCACAACACTATGCTCTTGCAGGTTATGGCCTTCGCCGCCAATATAGCTAATCACTTCATAGCCATTAGTTAAGCGTACTTTTGCTACTTTACGTAACGCAGAGTTGGGCTTTTTAGGCGTTGTTGTGTAAACACGCGTACAAACGCCGCGCTTTTGTGGACAAGCTTCAAGCGCAGGCACTTTGCTTTTGGTGACCACTTTTGCGCGTGGCTTACGAATTAACTGGTTGATGGTTGGCATTGCCTATAACCTCTACAAAAATTGATATTGCTTCACTAAAAATTATGCTCTTATTGATGATAATAAGGCTATTCTGAAAAACCAAGCATTCTATTTAGCGCGGGTCAATGTGTCAAGACAAAAATTATCTCAACCCACTGCCAACGATAAATAACTTACTCAGCAGGCGTTTCTACAACGCTTACTTCAGCCGTCGCCACCTCGGTCACATCAACTACAACATCTGTTTCACCTTCCGCAAATAATGCTTCGGCAGCAGCCACTTGAGCTGAAGGTGTTGATGGCGCCAATGCTGCAATCGCCGCACGTTTACGTGCTTCGTGATAGGCTAAACCCGTACCTGCAGGAATCAAGCGCCCAACAATGACGTTTTCTTTCAAGCCACGCAACTCGTCACGTTTGCCTAAAATCGCCGCCTCAGTCAACACGCGTGTAGTTTCTTGGAAAGAGGCTGCTGAAATAAACGAATCTGTTGACAATGACGCTTTAGTAATACCCAGCAACACGTATTCAAACTCAGCTGGACGCTTATCTTGCGCAATCGCTTCTTCGTTTTGCGCCAGTAAATCTGCGCGCTCCACTTGTTCGCCCATAATGAAGCCTGTTTCACCCGCATCTGTTACACGAACGCGACGCAACATTTGACGCACAATCACTTCAATATGTTTGTCGTTAATTTTAACACCTTGCAAACGATACACGTCTTGCACTTCGTCAATCACATAACGCGCAAGCGCTTCGCGACCTTGCAAGCGTAAAATATCCTGCGGATCTGCTGGGCCGTCAACAATCGTCTCACCTTTAGTCACCACTTGACCATCATGCGCCGTCACGTGCTTATCTTTAGGAATCAAGAACTCGCTCGCAACGCCGTCTAAATCGGTAATCACCAAGCGCTGTTTGCCTTTAGTATCTTTACCGAATGAAACCGTGCCTGTGCTCTCTGCCAACATACCAGCGTCTTTGGGTGAACGTGCTTCGAATAGCTCGGCTACACGCGGCAGACCACCTGTAATATCGCGGGTTTTGGACGACTCTTGTGGAATACGCGCAATCACTTCACCTACGCCCACCTCTTGACCATCTTTCACGGTAATAATGCAACCCAATTGGAACGTTACATTCACTGATTGATCGCCACCTGCAATTTTTACTTCGTTGCCACTTGCATCTAACAATTTCACTTGCGGGCGCAAACCTTTAGTTTGACCAGCACGTTGTTTAGGATCAATCACCACAAGTGAGGACAAACCTGTCACGTCATCGATTTGCTTCGCAACAGTAATACCTTCTTCCACGTTTTCAAACTTTATGAAACCCGCGTATTCAGTAATGATTGGACGGGTGTGAGGATCCCACGTAGCAAGCGCTTGACCAGCCTTAACTATTTTTCCATCCATAACTGTCAATGTCGCGCCGTAAGGCACTTTATGACGCTCACGCTCACGACCATTGTCATCGGCAATAATCACTTCGCCATTACGCGAAATTACAATTTGCTCTTTACGATTATTGGTCACATATCTCATTGTAGAAGTAAAGCTCAATACACCATTTGATTTGCTTTCTACTTGTGAAACTGAAGCCGCACGCGATACCGCACCACCAATGTGGAAAGTACGCATGGTTAGCTGTGTACCAGGCTCACCAATCGATTGTGCCGCAATTACACCAACCGCTTCGCCCATACTAATCAATTTGCCACGGCCAAGGTCACGACCATAACAATTCGCACAAATGCCGTAGCGGGTATCGCAAGTCAGCGCAGTACGCACCTTCACTTCATCCACGCCAAGTGCATCGATTTTTTCCACTTCATCTTCACCCAACAATGTGCCTGCTGGATACACAATTTCTTGCGTTTCAGGATGAATTACGTCTAGTGCTGTAGTGCGCCCTAAAATACGGTCATGCAATGGCTCAACCACTTCACCACCTTTAACTAGCGCCTTAGTCACTAAGCCATCTGTCGTGCCGCAATCAAGCTCGGTTACAACCAAATCTTGCGTTACATCAACCAAACGACGCGTTAAATAGCCCGAGTTAGCGGTTTTTAACGCAGTATCAGCCAAACCTTTACGCGCGCCGTGGGTTGAAATAAAGTACTGCAACACATTCAAACCATCGCGGAAATTCGCAGTAATTGGCGTTTCAATAATCGAGCCATCTGGTTTCGCCATCAAACCACGCATACCTGCCAATTGACGTACTTGAGCTGCAGAACCCCGCGCACCAGAGTCTGCCATCATGTAAATCGCATTAAACGACTCTTGTTTTAAGACTTTGCCGTCTTTGTCTTTAGCTGGTTTGCCATCGGCATCCAACACAGACTCTTCGCGCAATTGTTTCATCATGGCATCCGCCACTTTATCGCCTGCGCGACCCCAGATATCCACTACCTTATTATAACGCTCGCCTTGTGTCACTAAACCAGATACGTATTGATCTTCAATTTCTTTCACCTCTGCCTCCGCCGCACCCAACAACGCTTCTTTTTCTGGCGGAACTAACATGTCGTTAATAGAAATTGAAATACCCGCTTTAGTCGCGTAGGTATAGCCTGTGTACATCAGTTTATCGGCAAAAATAACTGTTTCACGAATGCCCACTTTACGGAAACTGGCGTTAATAAGCTTTGAAATCTCTTTCTTTTTCAAGGCTTTATCAATCAAGCTAAACGGCAGGCCTGCTGGCAGAATTTCTGAAAGCAAAGCACGGCCGACCGTTGTTTCGTGACGAATCGTTTTCTCAGTTTTATTGCCTTCGAAATCGATTTCAAATTCTTTAATTCGCACAGTCACTTTTGCATGCAAATCAATTAAGTTTTGGTCGAATACGCGTTGTACTTCTTTTACATCGGCAAAACGCATACCTTCACCACGCGCAGCTACTTTGTCGCGCGTCATGTAGTAAAGACCCAACACGATATCTTGTGAAGGCACAATAATCGGCTCGCCGTTTGCTGGTGACAACACATTGTTTGAAGCCAACATTAAAGTACGGGCTTCCATTTGCGCTTCTAGCGACAATGGAACGTGAACAGCCATTTGGTCACCATCAAAGTCGGCGTTGAATGCCGCGCAAACGAGTGGATGCAATTGAATAGCTTTACCTTCAATCAAGATAGGCTCAAACGCTTGGATACCTAAACGGTGCAAGGTTGGCGCACGGTTCAATAGCACCGGATGCTCACGAATCACGTCTTCCAAGATGTCCCAAACTTCTGGTCCTTCTTCTTCCACTTTCTTCTTCGCTGCTTTAATAGTTGTTGCTAAACCTAACACTTCCAACTTGTGGAAAATGAAAGGCTTGAACAATTCCAAGGCCATTTTTTTAGGTAAACCGCACTGATGCAGTTTCAATTGCGGGCCAACCACGATGACTGAACGGCCTGAGTAATCCACACGCTTACCAAGCAAGTTTTGACGGAAACGTCCACCTTTACCCTTG
>JANMYB010000039.1:0-18325 GCA_031381645.1 Methylotenera sp. | reverse complement strand
CTTATTATGTCGATTACCGCAATGCGCGTGCTGATTATATTGAAAAGTACTGGAATATTGTTAATTGGGACTTTGTGGCATCAAATTTCAAAGCATAATCCCACATTTGTCAGATTAATCTGACAGCATAATCGGCTATATGCTTATTCAAAGAGATGTCTTACCTGCAGATAATAACTATATGCAACACAAACGGCGTTGCAACTTATTTATAAATTAGGAGACCTCAAATGAACATATTAACTACAAAAAAATTGACCGCTTTAGTAGCTTTAGCCTGTGCATTAAGCATGACCGCGTGTGGCAACATGTCCACCCGCGATAAAAGTACTGCTATTGGTGCTGGTATCGGCGCAATCGGTGGAGCAGTGCTCACTGGAGGCAGTGCACTAGGTACAGTAGGTGGCGCAGCCGTAGGTGGTGTTATTGGTAACCAAGTAGGCAAATAGTTTTTAAATATAAAAATAGATGCCCTGCAACCCTCATGGATATTGGTCTGCAGGGCATCTATTTCCAGTTCTTTTGCTATCTTAAACTAATGCCTTTTGTTAGCGCATCAATCCCAATCGCTTTAGCCATGCTTGCACCTAATCGTTTAGCAAAGCGATCCACCACGGTTTCTTGGTAGGTGTAATCGACAATTTCTTCTTGTTTAATCACCTCGCGGGCGACGTAATCTGCGCTTCCCAGCGCATCGGCAAGGCCAAGCTTAATGCTTTGCTCTCCGCTCCAGAATAATCCGCTGAAAGTTTCTGGCGTTTCTTTTAGACGATTTCCTCTACCATTTCTCACCACGGTTTTAAATTGCTCGTGAATTTCATTGAGCATGGTTTGTGCGAAAGCTTTGTGTTTTTCATTCACTGGCGAAAATGGATCTAACATGGCTTTGTTCTCGCCCGCAGTTAATAAACGGCGCTCTACACCCACTTTTTTCATCACTTCGGTAAAGCCGTAGCCATCCATCAACACGCCGATGGAGCCGACGATGCTGCCCTTATCCACATAGATTTTATCGGTCGCCACCGCAATATAATAGCCACCAGAGGCGCAAATATCTTCCACCACGCCATACACGGGGATTTTTGGGTGCAGTTTTTTTTGGCGCACGATTTCATCGTTAATAATACCCGCCTGCACTGGGCTACCGCCTGGCGTGTTAAAGCGCAAAATAATGCCCTTGGTTTGGGTGTTGTCATAAGCTTCATTCAAGCTGGTAATGACGGAATCTGCATTCACCTCGCCACCCGGTTCAATTACACCGTTGATATCGATTAACGCCGTATGCGGACCAGAGCCGCCTTTATTGCCCCATAAACCGAGACCTAAAATTAATAACAGGAACAAATAGGCGAAAGTGAGTCCTTTAAAAAAAGTGCCCCAACGCCTTGCCGTTTGTTGCTCTTTTAAGCCAGAAAGCGCCAGCTTTTCGATGGTTTGTTGTTGCCAATTGTTATTGTTTTCTTGTTCTGCCATTTAAGTTTTCCTATTTGCTTTATGTAATTGATCTAGATGAATAGTAACTTGCTGATTTTGCTCCGTTACTGGCAAACTCTGCAAGTTTTTTCCTTTGCAAGGCCCCATCACGCAATGGCCTGTATCGGGCTGATAATGTGCACCGTGGGTGGCGCAAATTAAATAATCTTTCGCCACAGTAAAAAATTCACCTTGATTCCAATCCAGCTCCACTGGCACATGCGCGCACTGGTTTACATAAGCATGCGCCTTGCCGTGATAGCGCACCACAAAACCAGTGGCGAACTCGCCCAACATGGGCAGCGCAAAGCGCAGACCTACGGACTTCTCAACCAAGGCATGGCTATCAAAAGTTATATTTTTAGGCATATTTCAAAAGCCACCCGCTTAAATCGTCAAATTGATGAAACATTTCCAACGGATTATAGCCGTCTAATTTTTCACGCGATTGCGCTCCAAATGTCACCGCCACCGCCTGCACGCTAGCGTTTTTGGCCATTTGCAAATCGTAACTGGTGTCGCCAATCATCAATGTGCGCTCTGGCGTAGTCACTAAAATATCCATCAACTCATCTAGCATCTGTGGATGCGGTTTTGAGAAACACTCATCCACCGTGCGCGTTTCGTGAAAGTAATTGGTCAGTCCGCAATGTTGCAACGCCAAATTCAACCCGCGCCTGCCCTTGCCTGTTGCCACCGCCAGTTTATAGCCACGCCGATTCAACTCAACGATGGTTTCTTTTGCGCCTGAAAATAAAGGGATTTCACTCTCACCCGCATAATAATTGGCGGTGTATTGCATAGCCAATTTTTGCGCTAAGTCTGGCGGCAAATCACCAAACAGCGCATGAATAGATTCTTTTAAGCCAAGCCCAATGATGTTACGCGCGGCAGCAGGGTCTAATTTTGGTAAACCCACTTGCTCGGCAGCATCTACCAAGGCTTTGGTAATCATGCCAGTCGAATCCGCTAGCGTGCCGTCCCAATCCCACACGATTAAATCAAATTGTTTACTCATTACTTTTAGTTTTTTCTTTCTAACTTTTCAATAAATTTTTGCAACTCTACTGGCAAAGGCGCCAGCAATTTAAGCTTGTCGCTAGACACAGGATGTCGCAAGTTTGTTTCAGCAGAATGTAAAAACATACGTTTTAAACCTTTTTTTGCCAAATTCTTATTGTTTGCAAAATCGCCATACTTGTCATCACCAAGAATGGGGAAGCCCAAATGGGCTAATTGCACACGTAATTGGTGCGTACGACCTGTGACCAGCTGCGCCTCTAACAATGTGAAACCAACAAAGGCTTGTTTCAAGTAAAAAATAGTTTCAGAAACTTGCGCCTCGCCATACTTGTCTTTGCTTTTGTCGGTGACCACATTCACGCGCCGCTCGCCGTTAGGCAGCACGTATTTTTGCAAATCTAGCGTCACGCGCTTCTTTTTTTCTGTCCACTCGCCAGCTACTAGCATTAAATAACGCTTATCGGTTTGGTTATT
The DNA here is from genome assembly GCA_031381645.1 of Methylotenera sp. Taxonomy (GTDB): domain Bacteria; phylum Pseudomonadota; class Gammaproteobacteria; order Burkholderiales; family Methylophilaceae; genus Methylotenera_A. The sequence goes on along the minus strand of JANMYB010000039.1, from coordinate 15,355 downwards.
ACGAATCATCTCGTGCAAAGCCACCAGCGCCGCACGCTTTTTTGCCAACATCAACACGCCAGAAGTATCGCGATCTAGTCTATGCACCAGCTCTAAAAATTTGGCTTTTGGGCGCTCTAAGCGCAGCTGCTCTATCACGCCACGACTGACACCGCTGCCGCCATGCACGGCGAATCCAGCAGGCTTATCAATCACCAATAGCGCTTCATCCTCAAAAATAATCGTGCTTTCTAGCACAGAAGTTGCGGGCGCATTGGTGACTTCTCTATCGTTTGCTGCAACGCGAATAGGCGGCACGCGTACAATATCGCCCAATATGAGCTTATAAGAGGCATCGATGCGGCCTTTATTCACGCGCACTTCGCCACTGCGCAAAATGCGGTAAATATGGCTTTTAGGCACGCCTTTCAGCGTTTTAGCGAGAAAGTTATCAATGCGCTGCCCATCGCTGGCTTCATCCACCGTCACGCTAGCCGCCGCATTGGCGCCGATTTTATTATTATGTTCTGTTTGCATCATAACTTTGCTTAAAAAGGCGATTACGCCTATACTTGCACTGTTGTTGAATTAAATTGCTATATAGCCATTCAACACTAAAACGTGACAAAAAATTTGGGTTAAATTGCTCGCCATATTGTAAGTAGCAATAAAAGAATTGCGCTCTAGTCGCCGCTGACAAAATAAAACATAACTAATTTAAATATTAGCTACGACTAAAGTTACTGAAGAATGAATTTTAACGGATTTATGCAGCAAATTGATAACTCACTGTTATCAACTTTGAAACTGCGCATAAGTTGTAAGATGTAACAACCAATTAACACAGGTCTGCAAGCGAGCATCCATGCGGCTTACAGGCACGTGATTTTTGTTGCATCACGCTGCATTTTAATCATGCATGCTTAAAACTTAATCTAGCCTAAGTGCTAGATAACATCTCCTTCAGGGCTTTGGTCCAGTGTCAAAAAGTCTGCCCACTAGCGCGTGGGAGCACACAATGAAACGCATGTTATTTAATGCAACGCAGTCAGAAGAACTTCGCGTTGCGATTGTCGATGGACAAAAATTAGTCGATTTAGATATAGAACACGCTGGTAAAGAACAGCGCAAAAGCAATATTTACAAGGGCGTTATCACCCGTGTAGAACCCTCACTCGAAGCCGCATTTGTCGACTACGGCATGGAACGCCACGGTTTTTTACCGTTTAAAGAAATCTCTCGTGCTTACTTTTCTGATAAAGCTGACGCTGGCCGCGCACGTATTCAAGACGTAATTAAAGAGGGCCAAGAGCTCATTGTGCAAGTCGATAAGGATGAGCGCGGTAACAAAGGTGCAGCACTTACCACCTTTATTTCGCTGGCAGGTCGTTATTTAGTGTTGATGCCAAACAATCCGCGTGGCGGTGGTGTTTCGCGCCGTATAGAAGGTGAAGATCGCAACGAATTGCGCGATGTATTAGCGCAATTGGAAGTGCCAAAAGGCATGAGTATTATCGCGCGTACTGCTGGTATTGGCCGCAACGCAGAAGAGTTACAGTGGGATTTAAACTATCTCACACAGCTTTGGACGGCAGTAGAAGAAGCTTCACACATTCAAGCTGGCGCGTTTCTGATCTACCAAGAAGGTAGCTTGGTAATTCGTGCTATTCGCGATTATTTTAGCGCTGACATCAACGAAATTTTAATCGACACGCCTGACGTTTATGAGCAAGCCGTGCAATTTATGAACCACGTCATGCCAGGCAACGTGGCGCGCGTAAAACTATACCAAGACGAAGTGCCTTTATTTTCACGCTTCCAAATTGAACATCAAATCGAATCTGCGTTCTCGCGCGAAGTGCGCTTACCATCTGGCGGCGCAATTGTGATTGACCACACGGAGGCTTTGGTTTCAGTGGATGTCAACTCTGGTCGCTCGATTAAAGGCGCAGATATTGAACAAACGGCCTTCAACACCAACCTAGAAGCCGCAGAAGAAGTCGCACGCCAATTGCGCTTGCGCGACCTTGGAGGCTTGGTGGTGATAGATTTTATCGACATGGAAAATCCTCGCAACCAGCGCAATGTGGAGGACGCCCTGCGCGATGCTTTACATGCGGATCGCGCACGCGTACAAACAGGAAAAATCTCACGCTTTGGCTTACTTGAGCTTTCGCGCCAACGTATGCGTCCAAGCTTAGGCGAAACTAATCATGCTGCTTGCCCGCGCTGCAGCGGCACTGGCCATATTCGTGGTATCGAATCAACCGCACTGCACATTTTGCGCATTACACAAGAAGAAGCGATGAAAGACAACAGTGCGATAATTCAGGTGCAATTGCCTGTTGAAGCCGCGACTTTCTTACTGAATGAAAAGCGTGCCGATATTCATAAAATCGAACAACGCATGGGCGTGGAAGTCATATTAATTCCTAATATTCACATGGAAACACCAAATTACAACATCGTGCGTATCAAACATGATGATGTGAATGAAGAAACCTCGCAAGCCAGCTACAAAATGGTAGAAATGCCCGCTGAAACGGCCTATGTGCGTAGCCTAAACGAAGAAGCTGCACCAAAAGCGCCAGAAGCTTTGGTGAAAGGCATTACTGCGGCAACAGCAGCCCCAATTGTGGAAGATAGGCCAATTGAAAAAGCCGCGCCTGCAGCCAAAGTAAGCTTTTTAGGCCGTATTAAAAAATGGCTTGGCGGTGAAGGCGCTGTTAAAACGGAAGAAAAAGCCGAAGACAAAACTGCGCGTGAAGCTGCTAGAGATAACAACCGCGATCGTAATCGTGGCAATAATCGTGACCGTGACCGTAACAGAAATCGTGATCGCAGCGCCAATAACCGTGACCGCAACAATGCTGGAGACAGACCTCAAAACCAACGTCCACAGCAAGCTGCTAATCAGCCACGCCCAGAGCGCACGCCGCGTCCCGACAGACCTATTGAAAACCGTGTAGAAAAAGTTGAAACTGCTGCAATCACTACGCCTGCAGATGGTTCAATAGTTGATGCAAATCAAACGCCGCGTCCAGAGCGTACTGGTCGTAGTCGTCGTGGCGGACGCAATCGTAACAAAAATCGCGACCGTGATGTCAACCGCGATTCAAATGTATCAACGCCAGCATTTGTTCCAAACGAAGCAGCGCAAAATAGCAATGTGCCAGCCGCCTCACCAATATTGGCTTCTGGGCCTACTGCTGAGAAACCTGTCAAAGCACCAAGCAAAGCTAAAAAACCTGCAAAAGCGACAACAGCAGTTGAAGCTATAGAAATTGTAGCAACAACACCAAAAGCCGAAGCGCCTGCAAAAGCTGAAACTGCTGCAAAAAACAAGTCAGAGAAAAAATCAGCCGCAAAAAAACCAGCGAAACCTCTAGACTTAGCCGCTAGCGGCTTGCAATTAGTGGAAACTAAAGGTGACGCAAAACCTGCGAAAGTAGCCGCAGCACCAGCAAAACCAAAAGCGCCACGCAAAGCGCCAAACTGGAAAAAAGACGCAACTTCAGCACCAACTGACGCACCGTTAGTCATGGTAGAAACTAAAAACTAAAACATTTTTAGCAATAAATAAGCCCGTCTTGTTTAATCATTAGTTAAATATTCTAAAATAAAAAATTTTGCGTAAAATCTAAAGCATCCTGCAACCCTTATGGATATTGCCTCTTAGAGCATGTATTCGTAGTAATTTTAGCGCTTAATTGTGCAAATAATGTACTAGCGCAAACCCAAGTGCAGTCATCAGCAAACTACCAGCAACGTGACTTAGAATATGGCCTGCAGCCCAAGCATATTGCTGCTTTTGTAGAAAACTAAACGCTTCTGCTGAGAATGCCGAAAACGTCGTCAAACTGCCTAAAAAACCTGTCATTGCAAATAAACGCAGCTCATTTTGGCTTGGAGTGCTGACGAAATAAGCCATCGCCATGCCCATGAGCAAGCCACCACCCACATTTGCGACAAGCGTGCCCATAGGCAGAATAGACGGATTTAATGCAATGCCTAAGCCCCAGCGCACCCATGCACCCAAAGCCGCGCCGCCGCCAACGGCTAGCCACTGTGTTGTTGCCATATTCACTCTCACTTTCAAAAAAATCGTAAAAACAATCTATAATACAAATATACCATTGAAACCTGAGCGAGAATAATTTGCGCGTTTTATTTGCTACTTCTGAAGCTTACCCATTGATTAAAACGGGTGGCCTTGCCGACGTGAGCGGTGCACTACCCAAGGCGATTAGCCAATTAAAACAATTTAGTGGCGATATTAGAATCCTCGTTCCTGGCTATAGCGCAGTTTTATCCAAACTAAAATCACCGCATATCAGCGAAAAAATTGAAGTATTAGGTCATGCTTGCACCTTAATTACAGGTAAAATGCCCGACAGTGGCTTATCGGTCATCGCCATACAAAACGCACACCTATACGAACGTGCTGGCAGCCCGTACAACGATGAAAACGGCGTAGATTGGGTAGATAATGCGCTACGTTTTGGCGTGCTTTCGCGCATCGCTAGTTTGTTATGCAGCAAAAATAGTCCGTTAAAAGATTGGCAGCCCGATTTAATTCAGTGCAATGATTGGCAAACAGGCTTGGCCCCAGCGTATATGAAACTAGTGGATAAATCGACTACCAAATCCATCTTAAGCATACACAACTTAGCTTTTCAGGGCTGTTTTGACGCAAACTGGCTGAAACCACTTGAATTACCCACCAAAGACTTCCACATGAACGGTTTTGAATACTATGGCCAAATTTCATTTTTAAAAGCTGGCCTTTTTTACGCGGATAAATTAAGCACGGTAAGCCCAACTTATGCGCAAGAAATTCAAACAAAGAAATATGGTTTTGGCTTAGAAGGCTTGCTGAAAGCGCGTAGCAGCGATTTAACTGGTATTTTAAACGGCATCGATACACAAGAGTGGAGCCCTACCAGCGACGTACACTTAATCAAAAATTATAGCAATGCACGCATTGCAGGCAAAAAAGCTGTTAAACACGCGCTGCAACAGCAGCTAGGCCTAAAAATTGATGCGGATGCACCATTATTGGGCGTAGTAAGTCGCTTAACTTATCAAAAAGGGCTAGATTTATTGCCTGAGATTATGCCAAAACTCATCAAAGCAGGCTGCCAATTTGCCATTTTAGGTAGCGGCGATAAGGCGCTAGAAGCCAGCTTTAGCGTGCTTGAAGAGCGGTTTCCGCAACAAGTGAGTATGAACACGGGCTACCACGAGCATTTATCGCACAACATCATGGCGGGCAGTGATATGTTTGTTATGCCGTCGCGTTTTGAGCCGTGCGGGCTGAACCAATTGTATGGTCTAGCTTACGGAACGCCGCCAATTGTCTCGCTGACTGGCGGATTGGCAGACTCAGTGCATGACACCAATGAGAGCTCCCTTAAAAACAATACTGCAACAGGTTTTGTAGTAAAAAATGTCAATGGCGCATCACTTTTGGGCACAATTGAACATACAATTCAATATTGGAAGGATAAAAAAACTTGGCGAAAAATTCAGCGCAATGGCATGAAACGCAATATTAGCTGGGATTCCAGCGCGATTGACTACTTAGCACTGTACGAAAAAACACTCGCAAAAAACTGAGTACGGAGTTGGCATGGTTGATGCTTAATATTAATTGAGCTCTCCAAAGCTTACTCCTCCTCCCTAGGGGCGTTACATTTTAAATGTGCGCCTCTTTTTTTGTCTATCGTTTGTTACTTAACAATAAAGTGCTCGCGATAATACTTTAACTCATCGATTGACTCGTAAATATCAGCCAAAGCCTCATGTTTGCTGGCTTTTTTAAAGCCCGAATAAATGGTTGGCTTCCAGCGTCGAGCCAGTTCTTTAAATACGCTCACATCTAAATTACGGTAATGAAAATAGCTTTCTAAATCAGGCATATAGCGCGCCATAAAGCGCCTATCTTGGCAAATAGAGTTGCCGCACATCGGGGACTTTCCTGCTGGAACAAACTGCTTTAAATAGGCAATCATTTGCGTCGTGGCTTCAGCTTCATCCAAGGTCGAAGCTTTCACTTTATCAATCAAACCACTGCGCTTATGTGTGCCTTGATTCCAAGCATCCATGCCATCTAAAACCGCATCGGTTTGGTGAATCACCAACACGGGCGATTCACCCAGCACGTTCAATTCGGCATCTGTCACCACCACGGCCAACTCCAGAATGCGGTCAAAATCGGGCAACAAACCGCTCATTTCCATATCTAACCAGATTAAATTATCATTATTTGCGTTATTACTTGGGGCTTCCATCATGATTTCCATTAAAATAGGGTTTTAAGTTGTAGCGAGTGAACCAACGACGCGCAAATGCTTCAGAATAGCATTAGTTTAACTTATATTTAGAGACAACATGGCATCAACACTTACTTTCGTTTTTATTGCTTTATTAGTTTTAACCACGTTAACACGGCTTTGGCTGGGTTCGCGCCAAATTTCACATGTACAAGCAAATCGTGCAAGGGTGCCAGCAGCATTTGCTGAAGATATTTCACTTGAAGCACATCAAAAAGCTGCTGATTATTCCAGTGCAAAAACTAAATTAGCGCTCACAGAGACTGTCCTGCAAGCCGCTCTGCTATTAGCTCTCACATTAGGTAGTGGATTGCAATTAATAGACAATTTTTGGCAAGCTATTTTGCCTAGCTATGACATTATTCGCGGCGCGTTGGTGATTTGTAGCGCCCTCTTCATCAGTAGCCTGATCGATTTACCCTTTGAATATTATAAAACTTTTACCGTGGACGAAAAATTTGGCTTCAACAAAATGACCAAAGCCATGTTTTGGAGCGATTTAGTCAAACACAGCTTGGTCGGCTTGGCGCTAGGCTTGCCGATTCTATTTGCCGCGTTGTGGCTAATGCAAGGCGCGGGCCAATATTGGTGGTTTTATTTATGGGTGGTGTGGAGTGTTTTTAACATCATTATGCTGGCGGTTTACCCCAGTTTCATCGCACCACTTTTTAACAAATTTACACCGCTGGCCGACGAAAGCTTAAAAATACGCATCGAAACGCTTTTAACCAAATGTGGCTTTAAATCACAAGGCTTATTTGTGATGGATGGCTCTGCGCGCAGCAGTCACGGTAATGCCTATTTTACTGGCTTTGGCAGCAGCAAACGCGTGGTATTTTTTGACACGCTACTCAGCCGATTAAACGGCGAAGAAATTGAAGCGGTACTCGCCCACGAGCTTGGTCACTTTAAGCATCATCACGTCATTAAACGCATTGCATTGATGTTTTTTATGAGCCTTTTAGGCCTAGCTTTACTTGGCTGGCTGGCCAATCAAGCTTGGTTTTACAATGGCTTGGGTGTTGCTGCACCAAGCAACCACATGGCATTAATACTATTTTTATTGGTTTCTCCCGTGTTTCTATTTATATTGCGGCCGATTATGGCCAGCTATTCGCGCAAAAATGAATTTGAAGCGGATGATTACGCCGCCAAACATTCTGACGCAAACAAACTGGTAGATGCACTGGTAAAGCTTTATCGCGACAACGCCTCCACACTGACGCCAGACCCGCTGCACTCGGCATTTTACGATTCGCATCCACCCGCTAGTATTCGCATTTCTAAACTTGCGGCGTATACTCATTAAATGTTGAAAATTTTACTGACATTGTTTTGCCTGTCTAGCCTATGTCTCAGCTTAAACGCCAATGCCAATACGCTATTCGCCAAAGCAGACGCTGCAGCAGGCAAAGTGCTACACGAGAAAAATTGTATTAGTTGCCATACCAGCAGCTACGATGGCGATGGCTCGGCGATTTACACACGCGAATACCGTAAAATAAACACCAGCAAAGGTTTGGTGACACAAGTGCGTGCGTGCAATACCAACTTGGGCTTAAAATGGTTTGAGGACGAAGAACTCAATACTGCAGCCTACCTCAACCAAACATATTATAAATTTGAAAAATAATGCCTAGCGGCTTAGTGGTTGCCTCTTATGGCAAACGTTATGAAGTTGAAATAGCTGACGACTTAAATACCAATACTCGCCGCATCAATTGTGTCACCCGTGGTAAAAAAACCAATTTAGCCTGCGGCGACAAAGTCACCATCAAACTCACTGGTAAGGCTGAAGGCGTTGTAGAAACATGTCTGGAACGCTTATCAATACTATATCGCAGCAGCTCCATCAAAAGCAAAACAATCGCCACTAATGTCACACAAATTGTCATTGTGCTGGCAACACAACCTAGTTTTTACGAGGCCTTGCTCAATCGCTGCTTAGTAGCTGCAGAAGCGGCTAATATTAAGCCGCTCATCGTACTAAATAAATGTGATTTAGCCGATGCAGATGACGCAAAAAACAAGCTAAAACTCTATCAAAATTTAGGTTATGAAGTTTTACATCTGTCTGCAAAGCTCGATATCACTGACTTGCAGCCCTATCTAAAAAATCACCAAAGCGTGCTAGTTGGCCAATCTGGTATGGGGAAATCGACGATTATCAACGCTCTGTTGCCCAATCAAAACGTGCGTACACAAGTCATGAGTGAGGCACTAGATAGTGGAAAGCATACCACCACTGCCACGCATTTGTATCACATTGATGCTAATAGCAACTTGATTGATTCGCCAGGCCTGCAAGAATTTGGCTTGAATCACCTTTCTAACGAAGAAATTGAGCTGGCATTTATTGAGTTTAGGCCTTATTTAGGCAATTGCCGTTTTAATAATTGCAAGCACTCGCACGAGCCAGATTGCGCAATCATAAATGCGGTAAATACTGGTAAAATTTCAACTACGCGACTAAAACTTTATCAAGAATTGGCCCTAGAAATTCTTAGTTAATTTAACATGGCAATAACTGCATTTATTTCGCATCCAGATACACTATTACATGTAATGGATGGCAACCATCCAGAGTCGCCCGCCCGCATCACGGTGATTAAAAACGCAGTGCTAGCCTCCGATTTAAAACAAAAGCTGCAGTTTTACGATGCGCCAGCAGCCAGCAAAGCACAACTTAAACGCGCGCATACTTCTGAATATATTGATTACATTTACAACATTGCCCCCAAGGCAGGATTGGTGCGGCTAGACGGCGACACCGCCATGGGTCCGATGAGCTTATCTGCGGCGGCGTATGCAAGTGGCGCAGTTGTTTTAGCAACCGATTTGGTGATGTCAGGCAGAGCAGATAACGCTTTTTGTTGTGTGCGCCCGCCTGGTCACCACGCTGGGCGCGCCAATAGCGCTGGTTTTTGTATTTTTAACCATGTTGCAGTTGGTGTAGCGCATGCACTAGAAAAACACCAGCTTAAGCGCGCAGCCATTATAGATTTTGATGTACATCATGGCGACGGCACTGAAGATATCTTTAAAATGAATCCTATGGTGATGCTCTGCTCCACATTTCAACATCCATTTTACCCACATCGTGGTGCGGAAACTCGTAGCAAAAACATGATTAACGTACCCATGGCGGTAAAGGCCAATGGCGAAGCCTTTAAAAAAGTATTTGAATCTGAATTCAAACCTGCGCTAGAAAATTTTAAGCCTGAAATTATGTTTATTTCTGCTGGATTTGACGCGCACATCAATGATCCGTTGGCTGATTTAGCCCTTACAACTGATGATTACGTCTGGATGACCAACTTTATTAAAGAAATCGCAAATAAATACGCTAAAAACCGCATTGTTTCTTCACTTGAAGGTGGATATCATTTACCATCGCTATCAGAAAGCGCATGGGCGCATATCAACAGCTTGGCGCATTGAGTTTTGAGGCTTTTTAACTTATGGAAGATATAAAAAGAGAAAAAATCGAAGTTAGCAGGCTTGAGCTTGGCATGTACATTACCGAGCTGGATAGGCCGTGGGTAGGCACACCCTTTATGCTACAAGGTTTTGTGCTTGACAACCAAGCGGATATTGATAAGTTGCAATCGCTTTGCACATTCGTTTATATAGATCGCACCAATTCTATTGGTAGTCAATTTACTGCCCCAGCCCAACAAAGCGTGGCGATTAAGCGCGAAGGCGCTGTTGTAAGGGCAAGAGACCCAAGTAAAAATAAAGTGGTCATCACTAGTGGGAAAAATCCACTGTCTAATAAATCTTCATTCGTTGATATTTTGCGCGAATTGAAGAGTTATCAAGCACCACAAAATGCTGTACACACTAGCCAAGATGGCACGACTTATAATGTGAAGTATGGTGCCAGCACAGCCGCGCAAGAAGCTTTCCCCTATCAAACGGAATCAGTTACAAACCAAAAACCAATTACCCAGCACCTTGCAGAAGATGTGGGCGGATTTTTTAGCGGCTTATTCAAAAAACGCAATAAACTTAAAACAAATATTGATAAAATGCCTGAAAATAATAAAGATAAAAAAGATAGCGACGAAGGCTACAAAATAACCATCTACGAAGAAGAGCCGCCTGTTGAAAATGAAATCGCGCTTATTTACCCTGTTTACGAGCAATCGCAAATTGCCACGCGCGAGATATTCGATGCTATTGCCAATGAGCAAAACCTTGATTTAACAGCTGTTAGCGAAATTTTGGATAACATGGTGGAAAGCATAGGTCGCTCGCCAGACGCCTTGTTGTGGCTGGCCAAACTAAAGCAGACAGATGATTACGCCTATAACCATGCTTTAAACGTCTCAATTACTTTAATGGCTTTCGGTAACTTCTTAGCACTGTCTCAAAAACAAATTAAAGAAATTGGCTTGGCTGGCTTGTTACAAGACGTTGGCAAAGTAAAATTATCTGCCGATGTGTTGTTAAAAGAAAGCAAGCTCACGCGCGAAGAATACGAATACGCCAAAAAACATGTGGATGAAAGCCTTAAAATTTTAGAAAAAACGCCTGATATCTCACTCACAGTCACCACGATGGTAGCACAGCACCATGAGCGTATTGATGGCAGCGGCTATCCAAATCAATTGCGTGAAAGCCAGATCGGGCTGACCTCACAGATTGCTGGCTTAATTGATACTTATTGTGCAATTACCAGCCATAAAACCTATGCTAAAGGGGTTTATCACCAAGAAGCATTGGACAAGATTCATCAGTTAAGCGGTAATCAGTTTAGCAATGTACTGGTGGATCAACTAGTGCAATTTATGGGCATGTATCCTGTCAGCTCGCTAGTAGAGCTCAACTCTGGAGAAGTTGGTGTTGTGATTCAACAAAACCAAGTCAGAAGGCTACTGCCACGCCTAATGCTATTGTTAGGTCCAGACAAAGTGCGTTACACCTCTCCTGTAGTCTTGAACCTACTCAATAGCCCATCTACTCCCACTGGTGAACCGTATAGAATCATTAAAAGCTTAGCGCCAGATAGTTATGGGCTTAATCCTAGTGATTTTTTCGCCTAGATTGCTTTAAGTATGAATGATGATGGACTATCTTCAGAGCCGCTTGAAACAGCAACTCAAGAAGTTGAAATTAGCTATAACGAACAAACTCTGGTAACAAAACTACACGCATACCAACTTAAGCCAGAAGTGCTACTTTCAAACTTGAAAGTGAATTTCAAATTGTTAGCTTTAGTAGAAAAAAATGCTGAAACATTCAACAACTCTTATTTATCACAACTACATTCTGCGCTAAAGCACTGGGCTGCAAGTCAATATATAAGCGAATTTGCAACCAATATTAACCAATTAATTTTTTTGTGGCTCAATGCCATTCAAGATGGTGCCAGCCTACAAATAATCCTTAATTGCCTGAAGTGTTTCGAATTAAAATCAACGTTTGGTCTATCCAATTCACCCAAATTGCATAATTTTCTGTTTGATTTGTTGGCAGAAACTATGCAGCAGCATCAACAGTTACAGCTCAATTTCGCGCTTAATTATGACGCCACTACACAGCTACCAAACGCTAGCCAGATTTCTATCGGCCTGTCTGAAACCATCAAGCATTCGCATGACGACCAATTAATCGGCTTGTTTTCTATCCATTTTCAAGTAGCTAAAAACAATCCTATTTTTTCACACATCATTACGGCGCGCCTGAGTAAAGCCATCACATCGATTCTGCAACAGAATATTTCGCCTGAGCACCTGCTCTACTACAGTGGAAATTTACAATTTGATGTGTTGATGCCAGATTTGGAAAGTGACATTCAACTCAACTTGCTGGCTGCCAAGTTACAAAGAGCTTTTGAGCAGATGATTTTTTTGAGCAATCAATCGGTGCTAGTTACGCCGTTTATTGGCTGCGCGTTTAATAAAAAATCTGAGCAAAAAGAGCTTGAACTGTATGACCGCTCTAAACTCGCCCTAGAGAATGCGCTGTACAAACAACAACATTTGGTCATCTACACGAATGAATTAAAAGAACAGCTTTCTGTACAGAATGAGCTAGAGAAGAGAGTGCTAGAGGCTTTTGCCAGCGACAGTTTAACCTTGTTTTTCCAGCCCATTGTGAATCTTAAAGACTCAAGTTGTGTTGGTGCGGAACTATTGCTACGTTGGTCAGAGAAAGCTGATTACAGTGTTTATCCTAACATCACAGTCGAAATTTTAAACAAAGTAGGCAAAGGCAAATTATTTACGCGCTGGCTTATCAATTCCGCCTGCCGTTACGCGGCCGAACTACAATTTGAGCATAAACTTAAGTTGTACCTCACTATTAATTTGCGTGCAGAAGATTTATACGACGTTGAATTGCCGCATATGTTGATGCAAGCACTGTCTTTGTGGAAACTGACTCCGAAAAATATCATTCTTGAAGTAACTGAAGATGGTTTTCTGGAACTCAATGATACGACGAGTTTAGTCATCAAAGAGCTGACTGAGAGCGGCTTCATGCTTGCCTTAGATGACTTTGGTACGGGGTTTTCATCACTATCGCGCTTACGCACCATGCCGATTGATCTCATTAAAATTGACCAATCGTTTGTACGCGACATAACGCACTCAAAAGATGATTTTGAAATTGTAAGGTCTGTCGCGATGCTGGCAAATAGCTTGGGGAAAGAAGTCTTAGCTGAAGGCGTTGAAGATCAAGATTGCTTAGATTTGATTAAAAAATTGAAAATTCACAAGTGCCAAGGTTACTATTTCGCTAAGCCTATGCCTTTTGATAAATTTATTAGTTGGGCAAAACAACATCACGCGCCAACGATGTAAGACGCTGCCTGCTATAATAGCGTTATGCAAATTACCACACGTTTAGAGTTCGATGCTGGGCATCGTATCCCCGACCATAAAAGCCAATGCCGTAACCTGCATGGCCACCGCTATGCGCTAGAAATCAGTCTATCTGGCGACATTATCAATCAAGAAAAAACATCCGAGAATGGCATGGTAATGGATTTTTCGGACGTCAAAAAAATCGCGCGCGATAGTGTTGTGGATGTATGGGATCACGCATTTTTAGTTTATAAAAACGATGCGGAAGTGCTAAATTTTCTTAACGGTTTACCCAATCACAAAACCGTAATTTTCCCTAGTGTGCCAACCGCAGAAAACATGGCAGCAGAGGCTTTTAGAATTCTTAAAAATCAATATAAAGACGTTTACGGCAACCACTTGAAATTAGAGCGTGTACGGCTTTATGAAACACCTAACAGCTGGGCCGATGCACTGGCTTAACGTGTTTTAATGCTTTTAAAATAGTTTAATTTATTTCAAAAGAACTTGGCCTGCAAGCCTCATGGATATTGACTCACAGGGCAGTTATTTTAAGAAATAAATTGCAAAAATATGTTTAAAAAGTAAGCGTTTGCATGACTTGCTGCAAACCCGCCTGCCAACTTGGCAACTCAATCTTAAATACCTGCTTAAGTTTCGTATTATCTAATTTGGAATTGGCTGGACGCGGCGCTGGCGTTGGATATTCTGGCGTGGTAATTGCGGCAATGCCCTCTACACTTACCTTAAGCGCAGGCCAATTTTTACTTTCACTTAAGCGATTGTATTCATTCACAATTTCACAGCTAAAACCATGCCAAGAAATTTCGCCAGTATTAGTGAAATGGTAAACTCCCGTTTGATTTTCATTATCTACTTGCCAATTGCTAACCAATTGCATCACGCCATCGGCAATACTTTCTGCGCTGGTTGGTGCACCAAATTGATCACCAACAATACGTAAACTATCACGCTCTGCGGCTAAGCGCAGTATGGTTTTTAGAAAATTTTTGCCATAAGCGCCATATACCCAACTGGTGCGCAAAATCAAATGCGGCAAGCTTACGGCTCGAATCGCCTCCTCGCCCGCCAGCTTGCTTTTACCATAAGCACTCATAGGGTTTACGGCATCACTTTCTAAATATGCGCTATTTTTTGTGCCGTCATAAACGTAATCAGTAGAAAAATGAATTAACGCAGCATTCAATCGAGCCGCCTCCTCAGCCAGTATCTGCGGGGCTGTGGCGTTAACAGCAAACGCTAGATCTGGTTCACTTTCAGCCTTATCTACCGCCGTATAAGCTGCTGAGTTGATAATTAAGTTCGGCTTCACTTCGCGTACAACTCTTCGAATATCATGCACTTTAGTCAAATCCAACTGCTCGCGCGACAAAGCGATGACCTCATCATGTAAAAATTTAGCTTTTAAGGCATGTCCAACTTGCCCATTAACGCCAGTGTGTAGAATCTTTTGCATAATAGTGATGCGAGCTTTACTAAATAAACTTCTTAGTTTCTTGCAAGCTAAGACCCAAATTATCTTTCGCAGACAATATTGGTGCGCCCTGCAAAGGCCACTGAATACCAACAGAGGCATCGTCCCATTTCAGGCAGCATTCATGCTGTGGCGCGTAAAAATCGGTAGTTTTGTACAAAAATTCAGCCGTGTCGGATAACACCAAAAACCCATGCGCAAACCCAGGTGGAACCCACATTTGATGCTTGTTTTCTGCAGACAGTCTTGTACCTTCCCATTGCCCAAAAGTGGCTGACGAAGCACGCATATCCACCGCCACGTCAAACACTTCACCTTGCGTCACACGCACTAACTTACCTTGTGATTGCTCAATTTGATAATGCAGCCCACGCAGCACGTTTTTGGCCGATTTTGAATGATTATCTTGCACAAAATGTATATCTAAATTGGCCGCTTCAAAAAAAGCTTTTTGATTAAAACTTTCAAAGAAAAAACCGCGGTCATCGCCAAACACTTTCGGCTCAAAAATAATGACTTCTGGAATACTAGTTTTTACAATATTCATTAAAAAACCTGCTCGGTTAACACTTGTTTCAAATAATCACCATAGCCATTTTTGGCATATTTATTGGCCATTGCTTCCAATTGTTTAGCATCAATAAAGCCCATGCGGTAGGCAATTTCTTCTGGGCAGGCGATTTTTAAACCTTGGCGTTTTTCGATGGTTTGAATGAACGAACCCGCTTCAATCA
>JANMYB010000044.1:0-94162 GCA_031381645.1 Methylotenera sp. | reverse complement strand
CTGCAAATCTTTGGTGGCTGAATAATTCAAATTAAGTACGATTTCGCCCGCTTTCACATATGCCATCGGCACGCGACATTGCGCATTCACAACCACCAACAAATGTGGGGTAAAACCGTTATCGACACACCATTCGTGAATAGCGCGAATCATGTAGGGCTTTGTGGAAATTAGCTCAGCCAAAATAGACCTCAAACGCTAAACACTCGATCGAAGTGAGAACAAGGCGCAAAAAGCCGAAAAGCCCAGAATTTATGTGGTTATAAATGAGGAATTTTGAGGTTTTTTGCAACATAGTTATCACGAGCGCAGAGTTTTGCGATTTATTTCCGCATAGCCTTTTCTGACGGTGTCATCGCATCTGCATATAACGGGCGTGAAAACAAGCGCTCAGCATATTTTAGCAAAGGTGAGGCTTGGTTAGGCAACTCAATACCATAGTGACCCAAACGCCACAGCAATGGTGTCACTGCTACATCTAGCATTGAATAATCATCGCCCAATAAATAATTTTGCTTACTAAAAATGGGTACAATTTGCGTTAAATTGTCGCGAATCGTTTTGCGTGCTTTATCCGCAACTTCTTGGTTATCCGATTCAACATCTTTAATGTGAGCGAACAAATCTTTTTCAAAGTTATACAAAAACAATCTTGCGCGCGCGCGCATGACTGGGTCAGCAGGCATCAATTGTGGATGCGGAAAGCGCTCATCAATATATTCGTTGATAATATTGGCTTCTGATAATATCAAATCGCGCTCTACCAACACTGGCACAGCACCATAAGGGTTTAGCACCGCCAAGTCTTCGGCTTTATTAGCCAAATCCACGTCAATCACTTCAAAATCCATACCTTTTTCGAACAGTACAATGCGACAACGGTGGCTAAATGGATCAACCGACCCCGAGTAAAGTTTCATCATAATTGCTATTCTCTCTTAAATTAGAAATGCGTTTAAATTACTATTAACTAGATTTCTATTTAATATCTTTCCAGTATTCTTTTTTGAGTTTTATCGCCAGCACCAGCAAAAGGCCTAAAAACAACAATGCCCACAAGCCAATATTTTTGCGTTGCTGCTTGGCTGGCTCGGCCATAAATGCCATGTAATTGGTTAAATCGCCCACAAACGCGTTGTATTCGGACGGGCTTAATTTGCCAGATTTCACCAGCTCAAGCTGGTGCGTTTCGTGATTTAATATCTGCTCACCTTGCAACTCGTATAATACATGCGGCATAGCGACTTTATCGTAAACCGTGTTGTTCCAACCCGTAGGTGTAGTTTCATCGCGATAAAATCCGCGCATATAGGCGTAAACCCAATCTGCGCCACGCGCACGCACTTCCACCGACAAATCTGGCGGCGCAACACCGAACCATTTTTTTGCGTCTTTTGGGTTCATTGACGTTTTCATGGTATCGCCTACTTTATCGCCTGCAAATAGCAAGTTATCTTTAATTTGCGCTTCAGTCAGGCCAATATCTTTCAGGCGGTTATAACGCATGTAATTAGCGCTATGGCAATTCAAACAACTATTCACAAAAGTGCGAGCGCCACGTTGCAATGAAGCATAATCTGTTGCGTCAATAGGTGCGGTAACATTAATGGCCGCCTCGTTTGCGAATGCAACTAAAGGTAAAAACACTAAGCTTATTAGGCTGTTTTTTAAGTTATTTTTAGTTTTCATTATTAATACCTCACTCTTGTTGGCACTGGCAAGGTCTTATCTTTTGCGGTGTACCACGGCATCAGGATGAAAAATGCAAAATAAACAACCGTGAAAATACGTGCAACCACGGTGGCACGATCTGCACCACCTAGCCAGCTACCAAACTGACCCCATACATTTGATGGCACCGTGCCCAAATAACCCAGCACCACAAAACTGACCACAAATGCAGCTAGCCATCTTTTATATAAATTACCGCGATAACGAATTGACTTGACTGAACCTTTATCTAACCATGGCAATAAAGCAAATATCATCACCGATAAGCCCATCGCAGCAACGCCTGGAAACTGCGAATTCATCACGGGCGGAACAGCACGCAAAATAGAATAATACGGTGTGAAGTACCAGACTGGCGCGATATGCGCGGGCGTTTTCAGTGAGTCTGCAGGAATGAAATTATTAGCTTCTAGGAAATAACCACCCATTTCTGGCGCAAAACAAATAATCGCCACAAACACAATTAAAAACACCACCACGCCGACTAAGTCTTTCACCGTGTAATAAGGGTGAAACGGAATGCCATCAAGCGGAATGCCCGTTGCTTTATCTTTTTTGGCTTTAATTTCCACACCATCTGGGTTATTAGAACCCACCTCATGCAAAGCGATTAAATGCGCCATCACTAAACCTAACAAAACCAGCGGCAAAGCAATAACGTGAAAAGCAAAGAACCTATTTAACGTCGCATCAGAAACCAAATAATCGCCACGCAACCACTCAGACAAATCTGGTCCAATGAATGGAATGGTCGAAAATAAATTCACAATTACCTGAGCGCCCCAGTACGACATTTGTCCCCAAGGCAGCAGATAGCCAAAAAATGCTTCGCCCATCAAACATAAGAAAATCGCCACGCCAAACAGCCAAATCAACTCGCGTGGGTTTTTGTAAGACCCATAAATCACGCCGCGGAACATATGCAAATATACCACCACGAAGAACATCGACGCGCCTGTGGAGTGCATGTAGCGGATAATATTGCCGCCAAACACGTCGCGCATAATGTATTCAACTGAGGCAAATGCCAGCTCAGCGTCGGGCTTGTAATGCATAGTTAAGAATATTCCAGTAGCAATTTGCAGTACTAAAATCAACATTGCTAACGAGCCAAAAAAGTACCAAAAATTAAAGTTTTTCGGTGCATAATATTCAGTTAAATGATTTTTAATGTTGCTGGTGAGCGGGAAGCGTGCATCAATCCAACCCATTAAACCTGTTGTGCTTTGATTTTTTTTATCCGCCATGATTTACGCCTCCGCCTTAGTATCAACGCCAATTAACAAGGTAGTTTCTGTTAAATATTGATGTGGGGGTACGATTAAATTGGTCGGCGCTGGTGAACCTTTAAATACGCGGCCTGCAAGGTCAAACTTAGAGCCGTGACATGGACAGAAAAAACCACCAGCCCAGTTATCGCCCATATCGCCGCCTTTTTCTAATTTAGCAGTTGGCGAGCAACCCAAGTGAGTGCAAATACCCACCACAACACCAATATTTGGCTTGATGCCACGACCAGTGTTTTTACAGTACGCAGGCTGCTGTGAGGTTACATCACACATTGGATCAGATAATTGATCGTTATGCTTAGATAATTCTGCAGTTTGCGCTTCGGTACGATTAATAATCCAAACAGGCTGGCCGCGCCATTCGGCAGTGATCATGTTGCCAGGTTGAATTTTGCTTATGTCTACTTCCACTGGCGCACCAGCTGCTTTAGCACGTTCACTCGGCAACATGCTGCCCACAAACGGTACAGCAACTGCAGCGGCACCAATTGCACCAGTACAAGCAGTTGCAGTAATTAAAAAGTTGCGTTTTTCTAAATCAATTGCCGAAGGCGCTGTGAATGATAAGGCGTTATTTTTGTCTATCTTGTTGTCTACCATTTGTGTCCTTTATCTTGCATTTTCGAAGCGTGATTGTGTTGTCACTAACTGCTTTGCAGAAAGCCGTGAGTATACATTTTTTCACAATATACACCAAATTTAATTATATAAGTATTTGAAATGAAACGATTAAATAGGTCTGTTCACGCAATTGATTTTTTAGCTTCAAACTGGATTATCACAATCAATAAATGTGTGTTGCAAACCGAATTTTTGCGCCAAATGTTCGCCTAATGCTTGTATTCCGTAACGTTCTGTTGCGTGATGTCCTGCAGATATATAAGACATCCCTGCTTCGCGCGCCACATGCACGGTATGCTCAGAAATCTCGCCGCTAATATAAACATCGACATTAGCCTCAACAGCTTGTTCAATATAACCTTGCGCCGCACCAGTACACAAGGCGATATTTTTAACCTGCTTCTGACAATCGCCAATCACTTGTGGCCTGCGTTTTAACTTGGTTTCTATAAGTTCAGCAAAGTTTTGGAGTGTATGTGGCTGGCATAGTTCTGCAATTGCCAGCATATCAACCCATTTTGTCACCGTTAACCCCAACTGCTTAGCTAGCATCACGTTATTGCCCAGCTCTTGGTGCATATCCAAAGGCAAATGATACGCAAACAAATTGATTTCATGTCGCAGTAAAAATTGAATGCGCTGTTTTTTAATACCCTTAATCGGCAAAGCTTCGTTGCGCCAAAAATAGCCATGATGCACCAACACTGCATCTGCATTCGCTTTGTGAGCCGCTTGCAACAGCTCCATACTGGCCGTGACACCAGTAACGATTTTGTTAATCTCGCATTTACCTTCAACTTGTAAGCCATTTGGGCAGTAATCGCTAAAACGCTCAGGCTGCAACAGTTGATTTAAATAATCATTCAGGTCATTACTTTTCATGTGTTTTTTTGCCTACAGTTCACCTATACTATTAGCATTCAATTTTAACTTTTTTTAACATACATTTATGCAGAAAATTTGGCTTATTTTTGCCCAATCCGTCACCGCTTGCTTAGGCTTACTTTTTGTATTGCGGCTTTTTTATCCACATTTGCTCCAAACTGGTCAAACGCCTATTGTCATCAACCAAGTACAATCAAGCTCTATAGCCAGCCCCAAAGGGGGTTACAGCCTTGCTGCAAAAAAAGCCATGCCTTCCGTCGTGAACATTTTCACCTCCAGCAAAATTGCCGCAACCAACCCGCATGAGCAGTTTAAGGACGACCCTTTATTTAGAGATTTTTTCGGCGAACAGCCAGAAGGTGAAGAATACCTGCCAGAAAACAGCTTGGGTAGTGGCGTCATTGTGAGCGCGCAAGGCCTAATTTTAACCAACGACCACGTGGTATCAAGCGCGGATGAAATTGAAGTCGCGCTGGCTGATGGCAGAAAACTTTCCGCCAAGGTCGTTGGCACCGACCCCGATACTGACTTGGCTGTGCTAAAAGTAGAAGCAGAGAGTCTGCCAGCGATCACCTTTGCCGCTAACGAAAATCTTAGTGTAGGCGATGTAGTATTGGCGATTGGCAACCCTTTTGGTGTGGGGCAAACCGTTACGCAAGGTATTGTTAGCGCGCTTGGGCGCAACCATTTAGGTATTAATACTTACGAAAACTTTATTCAAACCGACGCTTCAATTAATCCTGGGAATTCGGGCGGCGCCTTAATTGACGCGGATGGCAACTTGGTTGGTGTCAATAGCGCAATCTACTCGCGCAGCGGCGGCAGCATGGGCATTGGCTTTGCGATTCCAGCAAACATCGCCAAACAAGTCATGGAACAAATTGCGGTGGACGGCTCAGTCACGCGCGGTTGGATAGGCATAGAAGCACAAGACATTACGCCAGAACTGGCTGAATCGTTCAAACTCAACAAGCCACAAGGCTCGTTGATTGCGGGCGTGTTACAAAATAGTCCCGCCGCTTTGGCTGGACTTAAATCTGGCGATGTGTTGTTGGCGATTAATGACAAGGAAATTTCTGATAGTAGTAGCATGTTAAATTTAATTGCGGCGCTGAAACCCAACGAAAAAGCGGTACTAACAATCGCCAGAGCCGAAATAGAAATCAAGGTCAACGTGACGGTTGGCAAGCGGCCGAAACCTGCAGTGGCACGCAAGTAAACCGTATATGGGAAAGCAGGATGAATGCCTCACCGACAAACACGTTGAGTTTATAAAAGCTCAGAGGATGTTTTTTGTAGGAACCGCTGCTGGAACTGGACGTGTCAATGTTTCTCCCAAGGGCATGGACTCATTTCTTGTAATAAATGCAAAACGCGTAGTTTGGTTAAACGTTACAGGCAGTGGCAATGAAACATCGGCTCATGTGCAACAAAATGAACGCATGACGATAATGTTTTGCGCCTTCGATGGTCCACCAATTATATTACGCTTATACGGCAGCGCCAAAGTCATCCATCAAAATGATATCGATTGGGCAAACCTTTTCCCTTTATTCAAACCCTTGCCTGGTGCCCGACAAATTTTCGATTTATCAATTGAAATGGTGCAGACTTCCTGTGGTATGGGCGTACCTTACTATGATTACAAAAGCGACCGCGAACTATTAAATGATTGGGCACGAAAAAGAAGTGAAGAAGAAATAAGGCAATACTGGCTAGAGAAAAACCAGCTAAGTATTGATGCAATCGCCACCCATATCGCCGAAAAAAACATTTAGGCTTTTATCGAGTTTTCTTTTTGTGCTTTTGGATTAGTCAGTTGCGCCACCACAATGCCCGCTTCGTATAATAACCACAGCGGCACTGCCAACATAAACTGCGAAATAATATCGGGCGGCGTAAAAATCGCACCAATAATAAACGCGCCAACAATCACGTAACTGCGTGCTTCTTTTAATTGCGCAATGGTCACCCAACCAAATCGCGCAATAAGTACGACGACAATTGGCACCTCAAACGCCAAGCCAAACGCAAGAAAAAGCGTCATCACAAAATCGAGGTACTGCGCAATATCGGTCATCACCGCCACACCAGCAGGCGTGCTACCGACAATAAAACCAAATACTGTGGGAAACACGGCGAAATAAGCAAACGCCATGCCTATTAGAAACAACAGGCAACTGGAGAAAATCACAGGCACCATCAGTTTTTTCTCCTGCGGATAAAGCCCTGGAGCCACAAACGCCCAAATTTGATACAAAGTAAACGGTAGAGAAATCACGAATGCGGTCATCATCGCCACTTTCATTGGTACAAAAAATGGCGTGGTCACTGCAGTAGCAATCATCTGACCGCCTACAGGTAGCTTGGCGAGCATAGGTGCAGCAAGCAGCGCGTAAATTTTATTAGCAAACGGAAATAGCGCAAAAAACACCAGTACAAAACCCAATACGATTTTCAACAATCGACCGCGTAGCTCAATTAAGTGCGAAATAAATGACTCAGTTGGCGTCATCAACTTTTGCCTTAACGCGTTTTTTTGGTGTAGATTTTTCTATCTTAACTGGTCTGGGAGGCTCATTTATACTGGTCTGCAGGTCATCTTTTTCTTGCACTATAGACTGTTTAATTTCACTTTGAAGCTTTTGCAACTCTTCAAACCTCGCTTCGCGATTCACTTCTTCTTTTACCTGTGCCACATAACGCTGCACACGGCCAGTAAATGCGCCAACTGTACGCGCCACTTTTGGCAACTTTTCTGGGCCAATCACCAGCAAAGCAACAACCGCAATGACCAGCAACTCTGAAAAAGAAACGTCAAACACTTTTTTGACTTAAACTTTTTCTTTGGTCTTGCTAGTCACTTCACCTTCAATCGTCGTACCAGATTTTTCAACAGCATCTTCAACCTTGCTATCATTCATGGCTTTTTTAAACTCATTCACCGCACCGCCAACATCGCTGCCCATATTACGCAATTTTTTGGTGCCAAATATCAACACTACAATTAATAACACAATTAACCAATGCCACAAACTAAATGAACCCATCTCGATCTCCTTATTCTATGAGGCTTGCAAGCCGCCTCCAAACACATGCACATGAATATGAAACACTTCTTGACCACCTTCACGGCCAGTATTAATGAGTGTTTTAAAGCCTTTCAACCCTTGTTTTGCGGCCAGTTTTGGCGCTAATAATAGCGCCCTTCCAAGTAATTCTCGATGCGATTCATCGCAGTCTTTCAGGGTTTCTACGTGCAGTTTTGGCACAATTAAAAAATGCACTTTCGCCATCGGTTTGATGTCATGAAACGCAATAAAATCTGCATCTTCATAGATTTTTTTAGCTGGAATTACACCACTGACAATTTTACAAAAGATACAGTCCAGACTCACTTTTTATTCCGGCTCTTTTTTTCTGTAATGCCAGACAAACCCTCACGTCGCGCCAATTCATTCAGTACGTCCTGCGGTTTTAATCCTGCCTCAGCGAGCATAATTAAGGTATGAAACCACAAATCGGCAGTTTCATAAACAATTTCATCCTTGTTGCCGCCTTTGGCTGCTAACACCGTCTCTGTCGCTTCTTCGCCCACTTTTTTAAGTATCGAATCCATGCCTTTGGCGTACAGTTTCGCCACGTAGGACGTAGCAGGATCAGCGCTTTTGCGCTGCTCCAACAACTCGCTTAACCTTTCCAAAACATCACTCATGCTATAGGTTTATATATGTCTTCCGGGTTTTTAATTACTGGTTCAACAATTTTCCAGTTTCCGTCTTCTAACTTCTTAAAAAAACAATTATGGCGACCAGTATGGCAAGCAATACCGCCGATTTGCTCAACACTTAGCAAAATTACGTCTTCATCGCAATCCACACGAATCTCATGGATTTTTTGCGTGTGGCCAGATTCCTCACCTTTGCGCCATAATTTATTGCGTGAGCGCGACCAATATACGGCTTGCTTACTGTCGTTAGTGAGTTGCAAGGCTTCGCGGTTCATCCACGCCACCATCAATATTTTCCCTGTGGCGTAATCCTGCGCAATCACTGGCACTAGACCATTTGAATCCCAATTGATTTCATCTAACCAATTCACAATCTAACCTCAATACCATTTTTCTGCATATATTCTTTGGCCTGCTGCACGGTATATTCGCCATAGTGAAAAATACTCGCTGCTAACACCGCATCTGCACCACCAAGCGTAACGCCATCCACCAAATGCTGCAAGTTACCCACGCCACCACTGGCGATTAAGGGCACTTCTACGGCATCGCTAATCGCTTTATTCAGTGGGTTATTAAAACCAATCTTGGTGCCGTCTCTATCCATGCTGGTTACCAGCAATTCACCCGCGCCAAGGCTCACCATATACTCTGCCCATTTTACCGCATCCAAACCCGTTGGATTGCGACCACCGTGGGTAAACACCTCCCATTCATAAGGCTGATTATCTACTTTTTTGGCATCAATAGCGACCACAATACATTGCGAGCCGAAACGTGCGGCGGCATCGCGTACCATGTTAGGGTTTAATACTGCCGTCGTGTTGATACTGACTTTATCAGCGCCCGCATTTAATAAACGGCGCACATCTTCTACCTCGCGCACGCCACCACCAACAGTCAACGGTATAAACACTTGGCTGGCAACTTCTTCAATAATATGCAACAACAAACCTCGATTATCCGAGCTGGCAGTGATGTCTAAAAACGTGAGTTCGTCCGCCCCTTGGTCGTCGTAGCGTTTAGCGATTTCGACTGGGTCGCCTGCATCGCGCAACTCTAAAAAGTTAACTCCTTTTACAACGCGACCATCGGTAACATCTAGGCACGGAATTATGCGTTTAGCCAATCCCATTTTTAGGAGAAGTCCATTAACTTAGCTCATCAGCTAGTTTTTGTGCGGCGGAAAAATCAATCGTGCCTTCGTAAATCGCGCGACCAGTAATAGCGCCTATAATGCCTTCGTGCGCCACTTCGCAGAGTTTTTTTACATCCTCTAAATTAGTTAGTCCGCCCGAAGCAATCACAGGAATCGTCAACGCCTGCGCCAAAGCCACCGTCGCTTCAATGTTCACACCTGTGAGCATGCCATCACGACCAATATCAGTATAAACAATCGCATTTACGCCATAATCTTCAAATTTTTTAGCCAAATCAATCACATCGTGACCTGTGAGTTTGCTCCAACCATCAATCGCCACTTTGCCATCTTTAGCATCCAAGCCGACCATGATTTGACCTGGAAAGGCATAACAAGCCTCGTGCAAAAAGCCTGGCGCTTTTACCGCCGCAGTACCGATAATCACATAATCAATACCATTATCTAAATAACGCTCAATCGTATCTAAATCACGAATGCCGCCGCCAAGCTGAATAGGGACTTCGCCTTTTGCCGCCGCTACAATGGATTTAATCGCACCTTCGTTGACTGGTTTCCCCGCAAACGCGCCGTTTAAATCTACCAAATGAAGCCGCTTTCCGCCGCAATCAACCCAATGCCGCGCCATAGCGCCTGGGTCTTCTGAAAATACGGTAGATTCTTCCATCAGCCCCTGTTTTAAACGTACACAGTGACCATCTTTGAGATCTATTGCAGGAATGATAAGCATGATTTTATTAATTGAAATTAATGATGGGTAAAATACAAATGAGTTGAAGTATTCAAGGCTTCCAGTTTACAAAATTGCTCAGTAATTGCAAGCCTACTTGTGCACTTTTTTCGACGTGAAATTGTGTTGCAAAAATATTATCCCGCGTAATCGCGCTTGTAAAGCGGTTTGGGTAGGCAGTTTCGCCTGCTGTAACCACACTATTTTGCGGCACGGCGTAGTAACTGTGCACATGGTAAAACCGCGTTGCCTCTGCAATATTTTGCCATATAGGATGCTTATTTTTTTGATAAACCTGATTCCATCCCATATGTGGCACTTTTAGCTTAATGCCATTTTTATCGACCAATTTTTCGGCAAAACGCACCACACTGCCTTTAAACAAACCCAAACCAGGCGTATCACCTTCTTCGGAATGTTCAAATAAAAGCTGCATACCAATGCAAATACCTAAAAATGGTTTATTTACTGCCGCGTGAGTAATTGCATCTCGCAAGTTACGCGCATCTAGTTCGCGCATACAATCTGGCATAGCGCCTTGACCAGGAAATACAATCCGCTCGGCATTTTGAATCACTTTTGGATCGCTAGTAATAACAACAGATTTTCCACTTGCTACATGCTCAACAGCTTTAGACACCGAGCGCAAATTGCCCATGCCGTAGTCAATCACCGCAATATCTACTTTGCTCATGGATAAAACCGTAGCGCTTATAAGCTACCTTTGGTAGACGGCATAATGCCTGACATACGTTCGTCATGTGTCACCGCCATACGCAATGCGCGGCCAAAAGCTTTAAATATAGTCTCAGACTGGTGATGCGAGTTGTGACCTTTTAAATTATCGATGTGCAAAGTCACATTAGCATGATTTACAAAGCCTTGAAAAAACTCGTGTACCAAATCGACATCAAATTCACCAATCACCGCACGGGTAAATTCGCAATTGAATTCCAAGCCTGGTCGGCCTGACAAATCAAGCACCACGCGACTCAACGCCTCGTCTAGCGGCACATAAGCATGCCCATAACGTTGAATACCTTTTTTGTCGCCAACCGCTTTTAAAAAAGCCTGACCAAGCGTAATACCGATGTCTTCCACCGTATGATGCGCGTCAATATGCAAATCACCTTTGGCCGTAACTACAATATCCATCATGCCATGACGAGCGACTTGATCGAGCATGTGATCAAGAAAGCCCAAACCTGTGCTGAACTGAGACTGACCTGTACCATCAATATTAATGGCAACAGTTATTTGCGTTTCTAGGGTATTGCGGGTGACTTCTGCTTTGCGCATGGGTTTGAGTTAATTAAGTTAACTAATTAATAATGAGTAAGTTAGCGACATTTTAACCTAAACTAAGCCACGCAAGCAAAAGGAATAAAAAAGCCGACTTTTAAGTCGGCTTTTTACTTCATAACAACTATTACTGTGCTGCTGGCGCTGCTTCAGCTGGGGCAGCAGCTTCTGCCGCTGCATCTTTAGCTGCTTCAACAGCATCTACAGCCGCACCTTCTGCTGCATCAACCGCTTCGGTTGTGGCTGCCGCTGCTGCATCTGTAGCGCCTTCAACTGCTGCTGGAGCCGCTTCAACTGCTTGTTCAACAGCATCAACTGCTGCTGGCATTTCTTCAGTTGAATTACCGCCTTTAAGCAAGTACAAACCTAGCAATACAGCGCCTGCAATCAGTGCCCAAGGCAAGTATTTACCCATACCACCCGCGCTTGCATTGCCTGCACGTGCTAGACCAGTAATTTCTGCGGCTGAAGCTGCTGGATCTGCTGCGCCGTAAATCGCTGCGCCCGCAACTACAATATCTGCACCTGCGTCAACTACTTGACGCACAGTTGCCGCTTTTACGCCGCCCGCTACTGAAACTTTAGCGCCAGTGTTTAAACCAGTTACCATGGCTAAATCTACGAATGGTGTTTGGCCAGCAGCTTGTTGATCTAAACCAGTGTGCACACCAATGATATGTGCACCTAATTTAGCCACTTCTAATGTTCGAGCTTTTTTGTCTGTTACGTTGATCAAATCCACTTGCGCCATTTTGCCGTATTTATTAGCAACATCAATCACGCCTTTAATTGTACCGATGTCTGCAGTGCCTAAAACGGTGCAAATATCTGCACCAGCCTTGTAGAAAGGCTCAGCCTCGTAGAAACCAGCATCCATTGTTTTCAAATCAACTAAAATTTGGTTGTTTGGAAATTTTGCGCGCAGTGTTTTCAATAATTCAATACCATTATGCTTAATGCATGGAGTGCCGATTTCTAAAATATCCACGTGTGGTGCCACTTTAGTTGCTAATGCAACTGTCGCGTCAAAATCTAGTGAATCTAGTGCCATTTGGGTTTGTGCCATGGTGCTTACTCCTCCGAACTCGTTGTGTATTCGATTAAAAATTTAATATTTTGCGGTTAATTTAAATAATTTTTACAAAATATTAATCAGTATATTTTGTACGTTCGCACATAATAACCGCAATTGATGATTTTTTTCAATACTTTAGTTAATTTTAATGATTATTTCAAAATTAATACGAGCGCATCAACTAGAGCTTTAGATTGCGTATCCGTGCCAATTGTAATGCGCAAATACGGCGCAATACGCGCGGGCTTTTTAAAATGCCGAATGATGATGTTTTTCTCACGCAGTTTTTCGGTGAGTTCTATGCCGTCACGCGTTTTATGTTTGGCAAAAATAAAATTGGCGCCAGAAGGTAACACTTCAAAATCAAGCGTCCTGAGAGCCAATACCAGAGCTGATCTCGAGGTCATTACTTTTTGCCGCGTTTGCTCAAAATACGCTTTATCTTGCATCGCTGCAATCGCGCCAGCCTCCGCAAAACGGTCAATCGGGTAGGAGTTAAAACTATCTTTCACTCGAATCAGCGCTTCGATTAAGTCTTTATTTCCCAGCGCATAACCCACACGCAACCCTGCTAGCGAGCGCGCTTTGGAAAGTGTTTGCGTCACCAATAAATTCGGATAAATATTAATCAATTTCACCGCAGATTCAGTTCCAAAATCTACATAAGCTTCATCGATGACAACGACAGATTCTGTGTTGATTTTCAGTAATTTTTCAATCTCAGAAAGCGCCAAAGGCACGCCAGTCGGCGCATTCGGGTTAGGAAAGATAATGCCGCCATTGGGTCGATCGTAGTCTGCTACGTTAATCTCAAAATTATCACTGAGCGAGATTTGCTCAAATTCAATGTTATACAAACCGCAATAAACAGGGTAAAAGCTATAGGTAATATCAGGAAAAAGTAGCGGTCGACTCTGTTTAAGTAGCGCCTGAAATACATGCGCCAAAACCTCATCTGAGCCGTTACCGACAAAGATTTGATTGTCTTGCAAGCTGTAATTCGCCGCAATCGAAGCTTTAAGCTTGTCAGAATTCGGATCAGGATAAAGCCGCAAACTTTCATTAGCAACAGCCTGCAAGGCACATATTACTTGGTCGCTAGGCCCATAGGGATTTTCATTCGTGTTGAGCTTAACAAGGTTTTGAATCTTTGGCTGCTCACCTGGCACGTAGGGCGTCAAACTACTTACAATATCGCTCCAAAATTTACTCATACTACTTTAGGCGATACTCGGCAGACTTCGCATGCGCCTGCAAACCTTCGCCATTTGCGAGCGTTGAAGCAATTTTGCCAAGTTTCTTCGCGCCTTCTGGTGATACCATAATCAAGCTGGTGCGTTTTTGAAAATCGTAAACGCCCAGTGGGCTAGAAAACCGTGCTGTGCGAGAAGTCGGCAATACGTGATTTGGCCCTGCACAGTAATCGCCAAGAGCCTCGCAAGTATCGCGACCCATAAAAATCGCACCCGCGTGTTTAATTTTTTTGCTCATTTCAAGCGGATTTTCAACCGATAACTCCAAATGTTCTGGGGCAATGTAATTGCATATTTCAACCGCTTCATCCAAACTTTTCACGTGAATCAGCGCGCCGCGATTGGTGATAGAAGTATTCACAATATCTTTGCGTGGCAAAGTTTCTAATAGCTTTTGCATGCTTTTTTCAACCGCATCTAAAAATATTGCATTAGGTGAGAGCAAAATCGCTTGCGCCAATTCGTCGTGTTCTGCTTGAGAAAATAAATCCATGGCAATCCAATCGGGGTCGGTTTTGCCGTCACAAATCACCAAAATTTCCGAAGGTCCCGCGACCATATCAATGCCCACCACGCCAAATACACGGCGCTTGGCAGCCGCTACATAGGCGTTGCCAGGACCAGTGATTTTATCAACCTGCGGAATGGTCTCGGTGCCATAGGCCAGCGCACCCACCGCTTGCGCGCCGCCTATACAAAATACGCGATCTACGCCAGAAATCGCAGCAGCAGCCAAAACTAGCTGATTTTTCTCGCCATTCGGCGTTGGCACCACCATAATTAACTCGCCCACGCCCGCGACTCTTGCAGGAATCGCGTTCATCAGCACGCTGGATGGATACGCTGCTTTACCGCCAGGCACGTAAAGCCCAACTCTATCCAAAGCCGTGACTTGCTGGCCAAGTAACGTGCCATCAGCTTCTTGGTAGCTCCACGATTGCATCAGTTGTTTTTCGTGGTAGCTTTTTACTCTTTCAGCAGCTGCCCTGAGAGCCTTACTGGTATTGTCTTGCAGGCTATCTAATGCAGCGTTTAATTCAACTTTACTTACTTCTAAATCAGCTAAATTCGTCGCGCTGGTTTTATCAAAACGATTGGTGTATTCCAGCACCGCCGCGTCGCCACGCGCGCTCACATCTTTTAAAATATTCGCGACAACCATATCCACAGAATCATCTTGCGCGGTTTCAAAAGCCAGCAAGGCTTTTAAACCTGCTGCAAATGACATGTCTTGAGTGGATAAGCGACGAATGTTCATTTTTTTATGGCAGATGCAAACGCGTCTAAAATCGGTTGCAATTGGCCCCGATTCAGCTTTAACGAGGCCTGATTCACAATTAAACGTGAGCTAATGTCGCCAATTTCTTCCACGGCCTTGAGATTATTCGCGCGCAACGTGCCGCCGGTGCTCACCAAATCAACAATCGCATCCGCAAGGCCAACCAAGGGGCCAAGCTCCATTGAGCCGTATAGCTTAATCAAGTCAACATGCATACCCTTAGCAGCAAAGTGCTCGCGGGCAACTTTCACGTATTTTGTCACCACTTTTAAGCGCGCGCCTTGGCGAATCGATGCTTCGTAATCAAAATCTTTGCGCACCGCCACCATCATTTTGCATTTGGCGATATTCAAATCCAGCGGCTGATACAAACCTTCACCACCGTGTTCATCCAACACATCTTTGCCCGCTATGCCTAAATCAGCCGCGCCATATTGCACATAAGTCGGCACGTCAGTGGCGCGTACGATAATCAGGCGGACGTCTTCACGATTTGTACCAATAATCAGTTTACGTGAAGACTCAGGGTCTTCCTGCGCACGAATGCCCGCCGCTGCCAATAATGGCGTAGTTTCTTCAAATATCCTGCCTTTTGAGAGTGCAATCGTAATCATATATTCTAGCTTGCGCGTTTAACTTTTGCGCCCAATTTCGTTAATTTTTCTTCCAAATATTCATAGCCGCGATCCAAATGATAAATACGTTCAATCACCGTTTCACCGCGCGCTACTAGCCCAGCTAATACAAGGCTTGCAGAGGCGCGCAAATCGGTCGCCATCACGGTAGCACCATCTAAAAATTCCACGCCTTTTACTAAAGCGGTATTGCCGTCAATGCTAATATCGGCGCCGAGGCGCTGCATTTCTTGTACGTGCATAAAGCGGTTTTCAAAAATTGTTTCTGTTACTTTTGCTACACCTTCCGCCACGCTATTCAATGCCATAAACTGTGCCTGCATGTCAGTGGGGAATGCAGGGTGAGGTGCCGTGCGAATGTTCACCGCTTTTAACTTTCCATTACTTTTAACAGTGATCGTGTTTTCAACTTTACTTACTCTTACTTCAGCGCCCGCGTCACGCAGCTTTTCAATCACTGCATCCAGCAAATCGGCTCGCGCATTATGGAGCTTCACTTCACCGCCCGCCATCGCCGCCGCCACCATGTAAGTACCAGCCTCTATGCGGTCACAGACGATATTATGATCAGTACCATTGAGTTTTTCCACTCCAACAATGCTAATCACATCCGTACCTACACCTGTAATATTGGCGCCCATTTTAATTAAGCATTCTGCCAAATCCACCACTTCTGGTTCCTTTGCCGCGTTTTCCAATACGGTTTTTCCTTCAGCCAATGCCGCCGCCATCATTAAGTTTTCTGTGCCAGTTACGGTGACCAAATCCATATAATAACGTGCGCCCTGCAAGCGCCGATTGGGCAAATGCAGCGTACTGGCCTGAATGTAACCGTGCGTAATATGTATCGCCGCGCCCATGGCTTGCAAACCCTTGATGTGCAAATCCACAGGTCGCGAACCAATTGCACAGCCTCCAGGTAAGGAAACGCGCGCAGTTCCAAAGCGCGCTAATAAAGGACCTAGCACCAAAATAGATGCACGCATGGTTTTAACCATTTCGTAAGTCGCCTCAAACGATTGCACTTCCGAAGCATCCAAACTCACTTTATCAGCATCGCGAGTAATCTTTACGCCCATGGTATCGAGCAGTTTTATCGTCGTATCAATATCTTTTAATGCCGCGACACTGCTTAAATTAAGCGGCGTTTCCGCCAATAACGAAGCACACAAAATCGGCAATGCCGCGTTTTTAGCACCAGAAACAATGACTTCACCGTTTAAGCGTTGACCGCCTTGAATAATCAGTTTATCCAAAACTTATGCGCCAGACTTTTGACTAGAAGCAAGCAAAGTTTGCAGCTCGCCGCTTTCATACATCGCCCGCATAATGTCGCTGCCACCAACAAATTCGCCACGCACATAAAGCTGCGGAATGGTTGGCCAGTTGGCATATTGTTTGATGCCTTCACGAATTTCTTGGTCTTGCAACACGTCCACGCTCACGTATTTGGCGTTGCAGGCATCCAAAATTTGAGTCGCCATGTTCGAAAAGCCACATTGTGGAAACTTCGGGTTGCCTTTCATATAAAGCACAACATCATTCGTTGTAACTGTTTGTTTAATTGCTGCTTGTGCATCCATTTTGATTTCCTATTTATTTAATTCCTGCCATTTTTGCGGCGGGTAAGTTTTCATACTTAGCGCGTGAATCTCAGCACGCATGCGATCGCCAAGCGCGCCATAGACCAATTGATGCTGTTGTACCATCGACTTACCTTCAAATGCTGAGCTGACGATTATCGCCTCAAAATGAGCGCCATCATCGCCTAATACTTTAATATAATCACAAGCCAAGCTCTGCGTGATGTAATTTTCTAGCTGCGCTGCTGATAACAAAATTAGCCCCTCAATTTGTAGCCAGATTTTAACATTTTTAGCGCCAACCATGCTAACCCGAGTAAAAATGCAGCAACAACGCTGATGCTAATCCAGGGTGAAATATCACCTTTGCCAAAAAATCCGTATCTAAACCCATCAATCATATAGAAAAATGGGTTGAATTTTGATACCGTTTGCCAAAACGGCGGCAGCGAATGAATAGAATAAAACACGCCCGATAAAAATGTCAGCGGCATAATCACAAAATTTTGAAACGCCGCCATTTGATCAAACTTATCGGCCCAGATGCCAGCAATGATGCCGAATGTACCAAGTAGCGCGCTACCCAAAAATGCGAAGGAAAAAATCCATAAAGGATGCACAAGGGGCAAATCAACAAACCAAAGCGCAACCAGATAAATCGCCAAACCCACCATTAAACCACGCACGATGGCAGCGGCCAAAAACGCGCTAAAAAACTGTAAATATGTCAGCGGTGTAAGCAACACAAAAATAATATTGCCCATGACTTTTGATTGAACGAGACTGGACGAGCTATTAGCAAACGCATTTTGCAGTAGCGACATCATGATAAGACCAGGAATCAAGAATTGCGTATAACCAACGCCGTCATACACTTCTACACGGCCTTCCAGCACGTGCGAAAATATGAGTAAATACAATAGTGCCGTGAGCACGGGCGACGCTACAGTTTGGAAAGCAACGCGCCAAAAACGCAAAATTTCCTTTTTAAAAAGCGTAAAAGCGCCACGCCATGAGCCAATATCTATAAGGGTTACAGGCTGATCTATTTTATTCATTTTCCACCTACTAATGACATAAATACATCTTCCAAATCGGCTTCGAACAACTGCATATCTTCAATATTCACTTTAGCTTTGCGTAGCTCGCTCAGGGCGAACTCCATTTGGTTCAGCTCTGTCAGCGCCAGCGTATAAACACCATTTTCACCACTTTTTAATAGTGGCAATAATGCCGTTGGCAACGCGGCCTTGCCAATTTTTAAGCGCAAATTTTTGCCCGCAAGATTCGCCAATAAGTTGGCAGTGGTGTCTAACGCAACAATTTCACCATTTTTCATCATCGCCACACGTTCGCACAAAGTTTCGGCTTCTTCGAGATAATGCGTAGTCAAAATAATGGTGTGGCCTTCGGCATTCAACTTTTTAATAAAAGTCCACAACACCTGCCGCAACTCAACATCCACCCCAGCGGTGGGCTCATCCAACACAATCACAGGTGGCTTGTGCGCTAATGCTTGTGCAATTAAAGCACGACGCTTCATACCGCCAGAAAGTTTGCGCATGTTGGTATGGGCTTTGTCAGTTAAGTCTAAACTTTCAATGACTTCGTCCACCCAAGCATCATTCTCGCTACCACGTCCAAAATAACCCGCCTGAAAACGCAGCATTTCACGCACGTTAAAAAACGGATCGAACACCAGCTCTTGTGGCACAACGCCTAGCGCCATGCGCGCAGCTTGGTAATCATTGACCGTGTCGTGCCCCATCACCGAAATTTTACCTTGCGTAGGTTTTAGCAAACCCGCCATGATGTTAATGAGCGTGGATTTGCCCGCGCCGTTGGGACCAAGCAACGCAAAAAACTCGCCTTGTTCAATCGTTAAATCGATGCCTTTTAGTGCATGCAAATCGCCAAAACGCTTGTGGACTTGCTGTATTTTTATGGCTGGTGTCATCTAAATATTCTAAAAACTATGTTTAACATAAGATAAAACTAAAATAATAACTAGGCTAAAAACAAAGCCCCACCTTACAGATGGGGCTTAGCTCGAAAATTTAAACGCCTGATGCTCTAGTTAAATTAAGCGTTAATTAATTCGTGCACGCCGTAAAGTTGCGTCAAACTGGTTAAATTTGCAGGTAAATTCACAAACTTTAACTGCTGATTCTCTTGTTGTGCGCGGCGTTTCCACTCTAAAATCAAACTGATGGTCGAGGTGTCAATATCGTCCACTTTAGCAAAATCAATCACTGTGTCGCTTGTCATTGGCAAGACCTTGCTTGTAATCAGCATCTCAGATACTGTGCCAATCAGCACATCTCCACTCACTTCCCAGCGATGATCAATTTGCGTAATGTGTGTCATGGGTTGGTTTTATGGGCTAGTATGGTTTGAAGCACTTGCGTTCTCTTGCGCTGCTTTGGCTTTCGCCGCCTTAGCTTGATCTATTTTGGCTTGCGATGCTTTATTTTTATCAGTTAATTTTTTAATCAAACTATCCATACCATTTTGGCGAATTTCTTGTGCAAACTGGCCGCGGTAATTGGTCACCAAGCTCACGCCTTCAATCACAATGTCATATACTTTCCACGTATCAGCCTGTTTTTCAAGCGAGTAATCCACAGCGATTGGCTGACCGCCTGGTTGAATAATTTGCGTTTTAACAGAAGCAATATTAGATTCGTTCACCATGCGAAATGGCTTATATTCTATGACTTGGTTTCTGTATTTAGCTAGCGCAGTTGCGTAAGTGCGTATAAGCAATGTACGAAATTCAGTTTGAAAAGCGGTTTTTTGTTCTGGTGTTGCTTTTGTCCAATTTTTGCCCAATACCATGCGCGAAACTTTATCAAAATTAAAGTTTGGTACAATTTTCTCTTCCGCCAAGGCAAATATTTTTTCTTGGTCGCCCGCTTGAATGTCTTTATCACTTTTAACCGTTGCCAAAACGTCTTCAGATGTACGTTTTACCAGCTCAGCAGGGCCTTCAGCCGCAAAGCTAGCGATGCTAAAGCACAACAAACTTAATGCGACTAATAATTTTTTCATCATTTTTAATTCCTTTTTAATTGCATTATTAATGACGACTAAGGTTTAGTGATGTCATCCAATGGATTTGAACCTAACGCATCATCATCTGTTTTGGTTGATGCGGCTGGCACTTCTTCTTTTGGTGCTTCTGACGCTTTATTATACAAAAATTGGCTAATCATTTTTTCTAGAACTACAGCATCTTGCGTTTGCGTAATTTTATCACCACTTTTTAACACTACTTCATCGCCGCCAGCTTCTAGTCCAATGTATTGCTCGCCCAGTAAACCTGCCGTATAAATATTGGCAAACGTGTCTTTAGGAAAATTATAACGTTTATCGATATTCAGACTCACCACTGCCTCAAAAGTTGCAGGGTCAAATATGATATCGCTGACACGACCTACCACGACGCCTGCACTTTTTACTGGTGCGCGCGGTTTTAAACCACCGATATTTTCAAAGTTAGCGGTTACTGTATAAGTTGGGCCAATATTACTGGTGGTTAAGTTGCCCACCTTCATGGCCAAACCCAGCAAGGCTGCCACACCTAGCGCCACAAAAATTCCTACCCATAAATCTATCGTTGTTCTTTCCATTGTTTGCTCCCGCACAAATTAATCTTTTAAGATTAATTTAAAATAATCATAGCTATAATGTAATCATAAATGAGGTTAATATAAAATCTAAAATCAAAACTGTAAGTGATGATGTCACTACCGTTCTTGTAGTCGCACTACTCACACCTTCGGCCGTGGGTGGCGCATCGTAGCCTTCAAATAGTGCAATCATAGTACAAGCCACGCCAAATACCACGCTTTTAATCACACCATTTACAATGTCCAGCCGCCAATCTACGTTGGCCTGCATTTGTGACCAAAATGCGCCTGCATCCACACCAATTAAAGGCACTGCCACTAAATAACCGCCCAAAATACCGACCATCGAAAACAAAGCCGCTAACACTGGCATGGCAATCACACCCGCCCAAAATCTTGGCGCAATCACACGCGCAATTGGACTAACCGCCATCATCTCCATGGCAGAGAGTTGCTCGGTGGCCTTCATTAAACCAATTTCAGCTGTAATCGCCGTGCCTGCGCGACCCGCGAATAGTAAGGCAGTGACAACAGGCCCCAACTCGCGCACCAGTGCTAGCGCCACGAGCACGCCAATGGCTTCTGATGAGCCATATTTTTGCAGCGTGTTATAACCTTGCAATGCCAACACCATGCCCACAAAAAACGCGGAAACAATAATAATAATGAGCGACATCACGCCCGTGAAATACACTTCGCGCACCACCAAGCTTGGTCTGCGCAAGCTTTCGCCAGAC
Organism: Methylotenera sp.; assembly: GCA_031381645.1. Taxonomy (GTDB): domain Bacteria; phylum Pseudomonadota; class Gammaproteobacteria; order Burkholderiales; family Methylophilaceae; genus Methylotenera_A. The sequence goes on along the minus strand of JANMYB010000044.1, from coordinate 72,521 downwards.
GAAATTAGCGTTAACCAAAATAATCTTGCGCCCGCGCCTAGGCGCCATATGCGCTTGGTAAAACGATGGCCAATATTGCGAAATATACGAAGACGAGAGCGCTTTATCATGCTACACGCCTTTTATTTTCTGGCCGCTTGTTATCTTCAACACCCAGCAAATCTTGTTTGTAATCGCCTGCAGCATAATGAAACGGCACTGGACCATCTTTATCACCGTGTACAAACTGATGTACAAATGGCAAGCTAGATTTACTCAAATCTTCAGGCGTGCCTTCTGCAGCCACCACACCACTAGCTACAAAATAAACATAATCTGCAATTAAAAAAGTTTCTTTAACGTCGTGCGAAACAATAATCGAAGTCGCGCCAAGTGCGTCGTTTAAGGTGCGAATTAAACTACAAATTACGCCCATGGAGATTGGGTCTAGTCCCGCAAAAGGCTCGTCGTACATCACAATATCCGGGTCTAGCGCGATGGCGCGCGCCAAAGCCACGCGCCGCGCCATGCCGCCAGAAAGCTCTGTTGGCATCAATCTATATGCACCGCGCAAACCGACTGCTTGTAACTTCATCAACACCAAATCATGAATCATGCTATTGGGCAAATCGGTAAGCTCGCGCATGGGGAAAGCGACATTTTCATACACCGACAAATCGGTGAAGAGCGCCCCGTGCTGAAACAACATACCCATTTTGCGGCGTAATTGGTACATGCCCTCACGACTTTGCTTGTGCACTACTTGACCATCCACGCGCACCTCGCCTTTGTTGGGCTTAATCTGCCCGCCAATGAGGCGCAACAACGTGGTTTTGCCACTACCGCTACCGCCCATAATAGCTACCACTTTGCCGCGCGGAAACACCATATTGATGCCCTGATGCAACATGCGGCCTTTGTAGCCAAAGGAGAGATTGTCAATTTCGACAATGCTATTTGTAACGTTACTTGGAGTCATTTGTTGTGCATTCTAATTTTGCAACTATTCTAAATCAAAACACACAACAAGCAATAGCTAAGATGGGTTACCCAAAACAAAAGCCCGCACAAGGCGGGCTTTTTGTTTTATCCATTTATTACTTAGATGGTCATACAAACTGTATATCTAGCCGATGGCGCCGCATTAACAGCAGCTGTTGTCATACCAGCACCAGTAGTACCAGTAGTAATTGCCCTAACTGAACCTGTTGATGTTTCACCATCATCCAAAGTGGTGTCTAGTTGAGTTGCAAAAGTACCTAAAATCGCATCAGAACAAATAGCATACGCGCCAGTCATTCCAGTAATTGTAGCTAATGTAGACGCACTTTGCACACCAACTAAGCCTCCATCAGCATTTCGAGGCTGATAAGTGTTACCTGCTACACAGCTTATTGCGGTTGCTCCAGGTGCCAAACCCGCAAGGCGAACATGCTGCCAAAATGCACATGACTCATCAGCATTAGTGGCTGTGTTCCAAGCGCCCTCTATAACACCATTTTGGGTGCCATTTGCAGGGTTTGTGCCATTTATATGAGCCGCTGCTGAATGATCATCGCCTGGCAATGCCTTAAATTTATCTTGATAGCCATAAATATATACTTGTACATTTTGGAAGTCGCGCGCCATGTTTTTAACCTTGGCACTATTAATCAGCTCTTGCCCCCTCAATACGCCACCCAGCAACAGGCCTATAATCACCAGCACAATCGCCAACTCGATAAGCGTAAACCCTGTTTGTTTGTTCATTTGTGGTATCCTTTACCAATAGTTATTGTGACAATTTTAGTTAGTTTGGTCACACTTAACCAAGAGTATGCAAATGTCGTGCCAAGCAAGTAAAACCTTATTTATAACGGTGTTGTACTAAATTTACTAACAATTATAAATAAAATAAAGATGAAATTTCATCGTTTGTGACAGATTATTGACACCCTATTTTTAGCCCATTTTTTATATTATGCTTATGCCCAATTATAACGAGCGCCAAATCCATGCTTAACTTCACTAAAATTAATCAACTTCTAGCCGCCAATTCGCAACGCATACTGGCGTTAATGCTACTAGCCTTGCATGCCTTTTTAATTTGGGGTGATGGTGCTACCCAACTGCAACGTGCATTTTTTATGTGCCATTATGGTTTGTTTTTAATGTGGCAGCCAATATGGCGCAGCACAGAAAAACTCACTAAAACAGCTATAGTGCTATTCTTGGGTGTTGGTTTCATCGCCTATTTTTATATGAACTGGTGGCTTAGTGCGATTTGGCTATCTATTTTGTTCGGTCTCTTGGGCGGACGCATTTTCTCTGATGATTCTAAATCGAATCGAATCGTTCACATACTTGCAGCCAGCTACCTATTGACCATGCTCTTGCTTTGGGTTGTGCCCAAACTACTAAGCGCAAACAATGATTTAGAGGCGGCCAACTTTGTTATTCGCTACTTAGCGCCACTGTTGCCACTGGCTATTTTATTTATTCGCACTCAGGCACCAAGTGCTGGCCAATTACCCATATTAGATTTTTTCTATACCTTATTACTAATGATGATGGCGTTTATTCTAGCGCTTTCTAGTTATGCTATTGGTACGATACAAGCCATTAATTATGTGCAAGTTCTATTTATGACGATATTTGGCTTGGCTTTCGGGCTGATTATTTTTAGTTTTTTTTGGAAGCCAAACACACGCTTTTCAGGCATTGAGCTTTTAATGTCGCGTTACTTATTAAGTATTGGTATGCCATTTGAAAAATGGGTGAGGAATATTGCCGCGATGGGTGAAATAGAATCTACTCCTAATGGTTTTATTCAGGCTGCTATGCACGAGATGACCGCATTGCCTTGGGTGTCTGGCGTAACTTGGTTAGCCGATGAATCGCAAGGCAAGGTTGGCGAAACCTCTAATCATTCCACCAATTTTAATTTTAAAGACCTGCACGTGACTATGCATTCACGCTGGCAAATTTCGCCCGCGCTGTATGTGCACGTAAAACTGCTCACACAAATTATGGGCGAATTTTACGAGGCCAAACGCCGTGAGGAAACCTTGCGCCAGAACGCTTATATGCAGGCATTTTACGAGACAGGATCGCGCCTTACGCACGACATTAAAAATATTTTACAATCAGTAGGGACACTGGTATCTGCTGCAGAGCAAAGCAACAAGAAAGATGATGAAGCATTATTGCAGCTTATTCGCAAGCAATTACCCGTGCTTAACCAGCGCATCGCCACAACGCTGGATAAACTTAAAGCACCTAGCGAAGAGAAAAAGCGCCTCGAAAAAATGTCCGCTTGGTGGAAAAACTTGCAACTACGCCACAATCAACACGACATTGAATTTATAGCGAACAAATTACCAACAGAAGAAATTAATGCTGAAGTGCTAGATAGTGTCTTGGATAATTTGTTGAACAATGCGCTTGAAAAAGCTAAATATCAGCCCGATACATTAATTAAAGTAGAAATGTACGATGACGCTGAAAGTAGCTTCTGTATTGATGTAACCGATACTGGCAAGGCCATGGATGGCGCTATTGCCAGCAATTTATTTAAAAAACATATCGCATCACCCAATGGCTTAGGCGTTGGTTTATTTCATGCCGCGCAAGACAGCAAACAGGCTGGCTACGGCTTGAGTTTAGCCAGCAATGTAAATGGCGCAGTGTGCTTTAGAGTTGAACTACACCCAATCAAGAAGCTCTAGCGTAAGCCTTGCATATAGTCTGATACCGCCTGCATCTCTGCATCGGTCATTTTTGCGGCAATCACCATCATCATCGGCGCGTTAGCACGTTCGCCTAAGCGAAATGCACGCATTTGCGCTAGCGAGTAATCTGCATGTTGCGCAGCCAAACGCGGGAACTGCTTAGGAATACCTGCGCCATTTGCGCCATGACACGAAGCGCAAGCAGGCACACCACTTGTAGCGACGCCTCCACGATAAATTTTTTCGCCCAACGAACCTACGCCGTTGCTTTTTGCTTTTCCTAAAGAAATTTTTTGACTCGCAAAATAAGTGGCTAAATCTTTCATCTCAACCGCGCTTAAATTAGCCACCATTGGTGCCATCACCGCGTTTGCACGCTTACCTTCCTTAAAGTTATTGAGCTGCTTCAACAAATATTCTGGATGTTGCCCAGCCAGTTTTGGGTTCAGCGCGATTGCACTGTTACCATCCGCACCGTGACAAGCAGCACAGACCGTTTGTACTGTATTTTCTGCCGCGCTTTTTACTGTTGTAGGCGGCACTTTTTTAACCTCATCATTCGCTGCAAACGCAGATGAAATCAACAAACTCAACATCACCAGAGCTACAAAACTCAATTGCTTAATCATTGAAAATTTTTCCTAACTATTTAATTATCCTAATATTTTATCAAACATTACCTGTTCATGATACATTTAAGCATAAAGCCAACACTGTTAAAACTTGAATTTGAGAGAATTAAATGCCTTTGTTTCAAAACGCTACTTTTTTTATTTCCGCTCATCACTTGCGCGATTTACCGCCTGCTTCGGGAATTGAAGTCGCCTTTGCAGGGCGCTCTAATGCAGGTAAGTCTAGCGCGCTTAACACACTCGCTAACCATAATCGCTTGGCTTACGTCAGCAAACAACCTGGCCGCACACAACTGATTAACTTTTTCACGTTAGGTAACGATAGGCACTTGGTGGATTTACCAGGCTATGGCTACGCCAAAGTACCGGAAGCCATGCGCGCGCATTGGCAAAGCGTGTTGGCTCGCTATTTAAGTGAGCGCACAAGCCTAGGCGGCTTAGTATTGGTAATGGATAGCCGCCACCCGCTACAACCGCTAGACAAACAAATGTTGGATTGGTTTTGCCCGAGCGGTAAACCTGTGCATGTGTTGCTAACAAAATCTGACAAATTGTCGCGCGGCGAAGCGAGCTTAACACTAGCTAAGGTGCGCAAAGAGCTTCTGGCAACTTGGGGCGAAAGTTGTACCGTGCAATTATTTTCTAGCTCTAAAAAACTGGGCGTGGAAGAGGCGGAGAAAATTATTGGTGCGTGGTTATTTACGGATAAAAACTAAATCCCAAACACCGTGGCCTAGCTTTACTCCACGATTTTCAAACTTAGTCAGTGGTCGGTAGCTTGGTTTTTCTGCATAATCTTTAGCCGTATTTTGCAGCTGCAGCTCAGCATTTAAAACCTCTAAAACCCATTCTGCATATTCCTGCCAATCAGTCGCCACGTGTAAATAGCTGCCAGTTTTGAGCTTTCTGCACAGCAATTTTACAAACTCGGCTTGAATCAAGCGGCGCTTATGATGACGCTTTTTATGCCACGGATCTGGGAAGAAAATATGCACACCATCCAAACTTTCGTCAGTCAGCATATTTTGCAAAACTTCTACGACATCATGCTGAATTATGCGGATATTAGTGAGCGCTTGCTCCTCGATAAGCTTAAGTAAAGCACCAACGCCAGGTGTATGCACCTCTACTGCCAAAAAGTCGCAGTCAGGCAAAGCTTGGGCAATTTTAGCGGTACTTTCACCCATGCCAAAACCAATTTCAAGGATTTTTTTAGAGTCTTTTCTACTAAAAACTTGGCTTAAATCTAGCAGATTTTCTGAGTAATCAATACCAAATTGTGGCCAAATAGTTTCTAATGCGCGCTCTTGGCCTCTAGTCAGCCTACCTTGGCGCAACACAAAACTACGAATGCGGCGATATTTAATATCTTCAGTTTCAGTCATGGCGCGGGATTATACGTTACAAAGTATGTGTTTTATCGCCACTTTTAAAGCCAATTAAATCTAGCTCAACATTTTTGGTGAAAGCAATCACCTTAAACAACTCACCCATTTCGGCTGGAGATAAGTATTTTTGCGCCGCTGCGGCTAGCTGCATAAATTGCGGCGAATCGGGTGAGTGCTGCGCGAGAATATCCAAAATACCGCAATTCATTAAAAACTGGGTTTGATTGACGTAGCCTGCAATCTTCATGGATATTGGCTCACAGGCTAGTGCTATTTGTGTAAAATTCACATGCGCAGTAATGTCTTGCAGCCCAATATTAATGAGCGGATTGCTATGCACCAAGTGTTGATAATGACACATGAGGGTGCCTTGACTGCGTTGCGGATGATGATATTCTTTCTTGCCGAAACCATAATCGATGAGCAAAATCGCGCCAGCTTCTAACGTTTCGGCAAGGCTATAAACCAATGCAGACGAGGCTGGACAGACTTCTGTAATATAATTTTCGGGTAACGTTTCTGGCAAATGTTGCGCTAAATTTGGCGCACTTAAATCACTATCTTGCCAAATAAATTCAAACTTTTCGTCTAAATTCATTTGAAAACCTACGCCGCGCTCGCGCCAGCCGACTTTATTATTATCTAGTTGAGTTTTGTGCAAAATATGCACAGGAATAGCGTCCAACACTTCGTTGCCCAAAATCAAACCATTGAATGTGGTTGGCAAAGTTTCCAGCCAAACTAAGCGCTTAAACAATTCTGCTGATAATTTTTTCTGCAAGGTTTCGCACTGAATTTGGCGTAAGTAATCACTCACTTCCAGAATAAAATACTGCTTTGGCAGTTGGTTTAAATCATTTAATTCCAGCAATAAATCTGCTGCCAATTTACCCGTTCCGGCGCCAAGTTCTAAGATATTAAAGCCTAAAACATCTGCCCTGCAATCCAATACCCATGCGGCTTCCAGCTGTGCATATTGACGGGCAAGTGTTTGTGCAAATAACGGTGAAATTTCTGGCGCGGTGACAAAATCTCCACCTTGCCCAAATTTTTTCGCGCCGCCCGCGTAATAGCCCAAACCTGGCGTGTAAAGCGCCATGTGCATAAACTCTGCAAATGAGATCCAACCGCCCGCTTGTGCGATTTTTGCGCGAATTAAAGTGGCAAGCTGCGCGCTTTGCGCTTGCGCCTCGGGTGAGGGAATAGGAAGAGATGCCATTCGCTATTATAATGTCGGCACTATGGAAATGAGCAAATTGTGAACCTAACTAATAAAGTCGTGTTAATTACTGGCGGCGCCAAGCGCGTGGGTGCGGCGATTTGTCGTGAGCTACATACTAACGGCGCTAATTTGATGATTCATTACAATACCAGCATTAAGGAAGCGCGCGCTTTGCAGGCCGAACTTAATTTGCAACGTGCTAATTCTGTGGCGATTACCCAGGGCGACTTACTCAATATTGCGGTGTTGCCAAGCTTGGTACACGAAACCATAAATCAATTTACTCGTTTAGATGTGCTAATTAATAACGCATCTACTTATTACCCGACTGAAATAGGTCACATTAACGAGGAAAATTGGCAAGATTTAATGGGCAGCAACCTGAAAGCGCCGATGTTTTTGGCGCAAGCAGCGGCGGCAGAGTTGCGCAAAAACCACGGCTGTATTATTAATATTACCGATATGCATATTGAACGTCCGAAGAAAAGTTATGTGGTTTACAGCGTGGCCAAAGCGGGGTTAGTGACGCTCACAAAATCGCTCGCGCAAGAGCTTAGCCCCGAAGTGCGGGTGAATGCAGTCGCGCCAGGGCCAGTGCAATGGCCAGAAAATAACCCGCAATTTGACGAAGTGTATCGCCAACGCGTGATTTCGCAAACCTTGCTGAAACGCGTCGGTGAAGCTAGTGACATTGCCAAAGCGGTAAAGTTTTTGGTCGCCGATGCACCGTTTATTACAGGACATGTACTGGCGGTGGATGGCGGCAGAAGTTTGAACCTTTAAAAAATTAGCCCAATTAATTTTTAGAGATAAATCTCAAAAAATTAATTGGGCATGGCATGCCAAGGTTGTAGCTCCCTCTCTCACCCCAGATGGCTTATAATAGGCTCTCACAGATACCGCGTTAGGCTTAGCTTAGCGCGGTTTTCTTTTGCTAAAACCCACTTCAAAACAGCAACATTTGATTCGCTTTAACGGTTTTTTCTTGAAAAAGTGGTAAACCAACCAATAGCTTCATGCTGGCGTATTGCTTTTCGGTTACCGTTAAAACCTTCACTGAACCCTCTGGTGGCAAATTACTTACTAAACGCTGTAAATGCTTAGTTTCAGCATCGCGGCCATTTAAAATGCGCCCATACACAGAAAATTGAATCATATCAAAACCATCGTTAAGCAAGAAACGACGAAATAGCGTATAAGCACGGCGCTCAGTTTTAGTCACTGTTGGTAAATCAAAAAATACCATTAAGCGCATATATCTTCTGGTCTCACTACCCATTTTAAACTGCGCTACATTTCAAACTCATGCTGCTGCAAGCCAATTAAAGTTGGCAACTCTAATACACTCTCATTACCGCCCTCAAAAAGCCTTAGCAACGATTCTGTCACTTGCTCTATGCTTGCCAGCACGCTCATATTGCCGCGCGGCATTTTTATATCTGTGTTTAACAGTGCCACTAAGGCGGTTTTATCGGTGGGCTTTAATTCAGCTAACGGGTCTGCATGCGGATTTAACACACTAAATACGTGCAAATCCACCAGGGCGCGATAAGGCTCAATTACGTCATCGGCCAAGTTAAAGGCATTTTGCTCACTGCGGTGAAACAAGCCAATATTGGGCTGAAAGCCATGCGCTACCAATGCACGAGTAATTGCGCCGCGCATAATGGCATAACCATAATCTAGCATGGCGTTTACCCAGCACTCCTGCGCGCGATTAAAACCTTTGCCAAACAATTGCGGAAAATAATAGCTGCTGGCTTGCGCCTCCATATTCTCTGTATCACCCGAGCGCACACGGCTAGCGTAAGATTCTAGCCGCTCAAAATCTCCTTTTTTGGCTAATTTTAAGCAGATTGCTTGGTTACTAATTTTAACTTTTACAACGATTGCCCACGCACGTTTAGTTTGCGGTTTATCAATACCTAACTGCAAACGCATCATACGAGTAGCACGGCTGTGGCTTAAAAACGGCAAAAACACGCCATTGGGCTGATGATTATCACCCGTGGAATACAGCGCAATGCCATATTCTGCACAGGCAGATAATACGGGGTGCGTAAGCGTTATTTCACGATTATTCAGCACAATCACCGCAATATCTTCAAACGGCACGCGGGCAGACTGCGCCTGCTCAATCACCAGCGAAAAATGCTCGCGTTTAAGCTTGGCGGGCTGCGAGATAACAACGCTACGCCAGACCACGACGTTCTTCTTTGGGGGATGGGTAGAGATTGCCTAAGACATCAACGTTAAATTTTTCTAGTGCCAGCGCAGTTTTAACGCCAATCCCTTCAATTATTCCTTCTTTACCAACTAGCTTATTGCGGTCATGCGCCCAGATATTTAAACTACCTGTGCCTCGATGACAGCTGCTGTAATAACCAGTAATTGGCGGTTTACCTTTTTGGCTAATGCGAACAAAGTCATTAGGATAAAGCGAAAAACAAAATGCAAAGCTGCCATCTATCAACGTCCACTCTGCTTCGTCTTTAAACGCCACAACCGCCCGATTAGGTAAGTCCTTTATGTCTTTTGCTAGTGCATGATGCACATAAACAGGCACTAGGTGAAACTTACCCGCCTTAGTAAACACATCCACCCGCAGCATGCTGTCATTCTTAGCCACGCCGTTACGAATCGGAATACCAGACAACTTATCAATCACCGTAGTCACGGTACGCACAATGGGGCCTAACCTGTCGTCGTTAGTGGGTTTGCGCGGCAACTCACGTAAGCGTGTAATCTCTGCTTGTTCTTCCGCCGTCATCGAACGCTTTTCTTTTCCTCGCCCTAAACTTGCTTCTATCTCTTTAGCATGTTTTTCGCGTGCATCTTTACCCTCTAACCATTTTGCAATCGCCGCATAAAGTTTTTCATTACGGTGCGGGTCTATAAGCTTATCTATGTCTTTCAGCGTCAAACTAGTAACGGCAACTTTTTGCGTGACGCTATTGGTTTTTGCCAAACGCTCGGTTTGCCCATAGATAGTTTCTTTGTGCGCTGCACCACTGTTTCGGCGTTGTGGTGCGCGCGATACAAATAAAGGCTTTAATGCGGCAATGTCATCCTTAGAATACGTGCCTAAATTGGCTATTTCAGCTCGCATTGCTTCTACATCATCAACCAACCGTCTTGTTTCTAACTCTTCACTAAAACGCGCCCAAGGTTTAGGGAAGTGTTCTTTTAACTGCTGATACATGGCTGAATTCACTATTTCGCCTGTTTCCACATCTACAAAGCCTTCGCTCACTTTGTCTAACTCTTTGCGGCGTGAATAATCAGATAAACGCTTCACCATGCTATGGCTACAAGCCGCCACTACAGCAGCATCTAGCGCATGGTGGCGGTCACTTTCAGCGCGGACTTTTGTTAAACGCCAGTGATTACGTAAAAAGGCTGTCATTTGCCCGCTTAGTACCACACAGCGTTTAGATTCGCTGGCGTCGCTCAGTTGCAAAAATTGCTCAACGTAATTTTTAAAGAATTTGCAAATATAGCGTGTGTCGTTAAGGTTGCGGTCACGAAAGGCCTCTGCTTCTTTTGCACCAAAATCTTTACGCAAAAGCTTGTTGCGCTTGGCTTGGCGATACGTTTTGTTGGTGTTTACAAATGCTGCAAAATTGCGCCAGCGCTCACTATCATTCACGCCATCAAGATACTCAAAAGGCGTGCGATTACCTTTGTTACGATTTTCTTTTGCGTGCACCAATACGCGGTTATTTTTGCTGTCATCAAAGCTACGAGAGTAAGGCAGTGCGTGGTCAATCTCCACATAACCTAAATCAAATAAGTTATTTAAATCAATTGGCTCGATGGAATAAGCACACTTACCTTGTTGCTCGCGGTATAGCTGATATTTTTCAAAATCTTTACCTTTTAACTCGCCTGTGGTGTTAAATTCCACATTAAACATTGCACGGTCTCTTGCATTTCGGTCTCTAAACTCTTCTTGTTTTTTCTGAATATCTCTACGACCGTCTATGTAATCCCCAGCATCAGTCCAGTGTCCATTCAAGGGTCGTGACAAGTCTCGCGCCATTTCAATATTCACTTGATGTGGTGCGCCGTAAGTTTTGATTAAAGCATTCATTACCTTTCGGGCTTGATTTAAAGCACGAAGCACAACGGGATTGCGCGGAATATCTAAATCCTCGTTAAAAAGTAACTTGCCTGTTTTATCTCGTGTGCTATAAAACGGTGGTAAATAATGCAGCTTTTCATCATCTGCTTTAACCAGCTGGCTATGGTGATAACCCGCCAGCAAGCAAGCTTCGTCATAGCGCAAGCCTTGCTGCATGTGTGGCACAATTTTACAAAGTGCTTTGAGTGATAAATTGCTAAACTTTTCAAAGCGAACACCTAATAATGCTTCTACCATTTTGGCTTTATTGGGCAGGTTGAGCTTATTCAGCTCACGCTCAACCTCATCGTCTTCTTTATAAATGCTTAGCACCCATGCAATTTGGTCTAGCAAGCTTGCATCACCAGCCATTGCGGCATTCACCATGCCTTGCCATTCGGTTTCTAAGCCATCTTTTAAAGCTTTTTGTAACTCTTTCCACCCAGTCATTTTAATGATTGTTTTTTCTTCAGGGTTTTTAGCTTTTTCTTCGGTTTTCTGCTTTTCACTGGGATAAGCTAAACCTGCAAATGTAAATTGACCTTTGCTAAGAAGTGACTCATTAACAAGTGCTGCGCCCAACTGCTTATAAGTTAACTCACCATCGGCATAGCTATAAGGTAAAGATAAGGCAATTTTTCGTTCTGCCTCGTTAAGTAGGCGCGTGATGCCATCAACTGTAATTTTGATATTATTGTTTAATACAGTAAGCCAAACATGCCGCTCCGCCGTGAAGCTGGCTTTAGGCGCACGATATTCGGCTTTCTCAAACGTGCATTTTCCCAACATTTTAAGCAAATCTTCACCCGACAACGATGGCTTTTGCGCCCAAAACAAACCTGTTTTGCGGTCTAATAATTTAGCTTCTAATTCAGCAGAAACATGTGAATTATTAAATGCACGTTGCTGTCTGAACAGCTCTGTAAACTCAAGGCTTAATAACTCACGCTCAAGCGCCTTGCTGTACTCGCCTTGTTTGTTGCGCTGCGCTTGTGGAAACTCTGCCAGCACCATTTCAGCCGCCGTACGGTAACCTTTATCTTTCATTAACCTATTGGTTGCTGCTAAGCCTTTTTTAACTTTGCCAGTTTCACCTGCACTATCGTCATCTTTTAGTTTTTCGGCTTTACTCACCCAATGAAAACCACGATGCTTGCATAAGTGATAAATCACCCGCGCCCATTCTTCAGCATCTAATAATCGGTCTAAACCTTGTTTACGTAACTCCCACAATGAAGTTGCAAATGGATTTTCGGGTCTAAACAACGCAACATCGCTAATAACATCATGCTTTTTTAGCAAACGTGCAACTTTGGTTAATCGCCACGCCCTGCGGCGCAAACGGCGGCGCATCAGCCTTGCAGTGCGCCTTGCCAAGTTAAGCGATTCGCCCTCTTTGGCGGTTTCGGCTTTATCAAAAGCCCGTACACCCAAGTCCACAATCCGTGTTTCACTCAACACCGCCCAACCCACCGAAGCAATGCCAATATCAAAACCGAAAGTAAGGTTGCCAAAATTCTGCTTGCTTTGCATGTTGTTCTTCCTTATTATTAGGCTGTTGTAGCCATCTGGGGTGAGAGCCGTTGTTACAATAAAGAATCGAAAGATTCTGTATCCAAGCCCAGCCTAGTGCTGGGCTTTCCCTTTTATAATCAATTGGATAAAGCTAACATAGTTATATTTTGTATGCAATAGCTTAACTTGGCGTACAGTTATTTCTAAATATAAAAACTTATCGAAAATGATCAAACATTTACCCGACAATCACTCTAACAACTTCATCAAGTTGCGCAACGGCTTAATAAGCGCCACGGGCAAGGCCATTGGTGATTACAACATGATTGAAGACGGCGACACGGTTTTGGTGTGCATGAGCGGCGGCAAAGATAGTTACACTATGCTGATGATATTGCTGGCACTGCAAGAGCGTGCGCCAATTGACTTTAAACTCATCGCGATGAATTTAGATCAAAAACAACCAAATTTCCCTGAACATATTTTGCCAGAATATTTTAAAAGTTTAGGTATCGATTACCGCATAGTCGAGGCTGACACTTACTCGGTTGTGAAAGAGAAAATTCCTGAAGGCGCGACAACTTGCAGTCTTTGCAGCCGCTTGCGGCGCGGCATTATATACACCACCGCCAAAGCACTGGGTGCTAATAAAATAGCTCTTGGGCATCATAGGGATGATATTGTGGAAACGCTTTTTTTAAATATGTTTTTTGGCGCAAAACTCAAAGCCATGCCACCTAAATTGGCGACTAATGACAAGCAAAATATCGTCATCCGCCCGTTGGCATATTGCAGTGAGAAAGATATTGCCAGCTATGCGCGACAAATGGAGTTCCCCATCATTCCGTGCGATTTATGTGGCAGCCAAGAAAATCTTCAGCGCCAAAAAGTGAAAGACATGTTGCAAGCATGGGAACGTGAGCAACCCGGCCGCATCAATAATATCTTCCGTGCCATCGCTAATGTCGAACCCTCTCACTTGGCTGATTTTGATTTGTATGACTTTAAGGGCTTAAGTCAGGCAAAAGCTGAAGATGATGATCCGCTATTTGGGGATATTGCCAATGATGGCGCGGCGTTGAGCATTGCCAGCAACGATGGAAAGCGCATAGAATTTACCCGTAATTGATCATCAAACACCATATTTATTCAAAGGCTTATTGTCTTATCACCAATTAGCTTGCTATTATCTAGCCAATTTCAAATGAGTCGCACTTAAATTCAAGGTTTAAATGTCCAAATTATTGATTGTTGAATCGCCTTCTAAAGCTAAAACGCTTAAAAAATATCTCGGCAATGATTTCGAGGTGTTGGCTTCGTATGGGCATGTTCGTGACTTAATCCCCAAAAATGGAGCAGTTGATCCTGCCAATCATTTCGCCATGAAGTACGACGTTATTGAGCGCAATGCCAAGCACATGGATGCGATTACCAAAGCGGTAAAAAGTGCTGATAGCATTTACCTTGCAACCGACCCAGACCGCGAAGGTGAGGCGATTTCTTGGCATATTGCGGAAATTCTGCAATCCAAAAACTTACTTAAAAATAAATTACTCAAGCGCGTAGAGTTTAACGAGATTACGCAAACCGCGGTAAAACATGCGATTGATCATCCGCGCGATATTGCGATGAACTTGGTGAATGCGCAACAAGCGCGCCGTGCATTAGATTATTTGGTCGGCTTTAACTTGTCTCCGCTACTTTGGAAAAAAATCCGCCGAGGTCTTTCTGCAGGTCGAGTACAAAGTCCTGCGCTACGCCTGATAGTCGAGCGAGAACTGGAAATTGAAGCTTTTAAAAGTCAGGAGTATTGGACAATTCATCTAGATGCGTTAAAACACGCACACAGCTTTAATGCCAAATTGATTCAGTTTAATGGTGAAAAAGTTGAACAATTTACGGTCATCAATCACGACCGACAAGCTGAGATTGTTGGCAAGCTATTGATTGCAAGTGCGGGCAAAACCACAGTTTCGCGTGTTGAAAAGAAACAACGTAGCCGCAGCCCCGCCGCGCCGTTTACGACTTCTACGCTGCAACAAGAGGCGGTGCGTAAACTTGGCTTTACGACCTCACGCGCGATGAGAGTCGCCCAACAGTTGTACGAGGGCGTGGATATTGGCTCTGGCACGGTTGGCTTGATTACTTATATGCGTACCGATTCGTTTAGTTTGGCGACCGAAGCAGTGATGAGCATTCGCGATTATGTGAAGAAGAATTTTGAGGCGGATTATTTACCAAAATCGCCCATTATGTACAAAACCAAAGCCAAAAATGCGCAAGAAGCACATGAGGCGATTCGCCCGACCGACATTAACCGCGCGCCTGCTAAGATGCGTCAATACTTGAACGACGAGCAATTTAAGCTCTATGAAATGATTTGGAAACGCAGTCTGGCTTGCCAAATGTCACCTGCCAAATTTGATGCGGTGAGTGTTGATTTAGCGGTTAGCTCTGAGGCCAATTTATTTCGCGCCACTGGCCAAACGCTTGTATTCCCAGGCTTTATCGCGGTATATATGGAAGGCCGCGATGATGAGGAAGAAGAAGGTGAAAGCAAACTACCGCATTTAGAAACTGGCGAGATCTTGAACGTAGAGAAAATCTATGGCGACCAGCATTTTACCGAACCGCCACCGCGTTATGGTGAGGCAAGTTTGGTGAAAATTTTAGAAGAATACGGTATTGGCCGCCCTTCTACATACGCCAGCATTATCAGCACACTACAAGACCGTGAATATGTGCTATTAGATAAAAAACGCTTTACGCCGACCGATGTTGGCCGAGTTGTAAACAAATTTTTAACCGAGCATTTCACCAAATATGTGGATTATGATTTCACTGCAAACCTAGAAAATGCGCTGGATAGCGTGGCAGATGGCTCGCGCGAGTGGATTCCGCTTATGGACGAATTTTGGCAAGGTTTCAACACGCAATTGCTCAGCAAAGCGAACGTTGACAGACCTGGCAACGAACTCATTGACGAAGCTTGCCCAAAATGTGGCAAGTCACTGCAAAAACAATTAAGTCGCTACGGTACATTTATTGGCTGTACCGGTTATAACGACGAGCCAAAATGTGATTACAAGCGCAGTATGAATGGCGCGGCACAAGCAGGTGCAGACCCTGTGACAATCGGTGTAGATGCAGACTCTAGCAAAGAAATTTACTTAATGAATGGTCCGTATGGCCCGTATTTACAGCTTGGCTTGGCAATTGAAGGCGACAAGAAAAAACCAAAACGTGTAAGTATTCCCAAAGAAATTGCGCTAGCAGATATCAATATTGACACTGCTAATATGCTGCTATCACTGCCGCGTGATTTAGGCTTACATCCTGAGACTAACAAAAAAATCGTGGCGAATATTGGCCGATTTGGCCCTTATGTGAATCACGATGGTAAGTTTAAATCTATCCCGAAATCTGAAAGTGTGTTTCGCATTGATAACGTAAGCGCTGTTGCCCTGCTAGCCGCCACCAATACTGGCCCCGCGCCGATACTAGAGCTAGGCGCACATCCTAGTGGCGAAGGCCGCGTTGAAGTGTTTGCTGGTCGCTATGGACCTTATGTGCAACATGCCAAAACTCGTGCAACCATACCAAAAAGCATAGAGCCTGAAAGCTTGACAATGGAAGAAGCACTAGGATTGTTGGCTGAAAAAGCAGCAAAAGATGAAACTAGTGGTAAAACTGGTGGTAAAAAAACATTCGCTAAAAAAACTGTTGCTAAAAAACCTTCTAGTAAAAAGCCTGCTGTAAAAAAAGTAACTGGCAAAAAATAATTCTATTCGATTTAGCAATAAAAAAGCCGTTATAAGCTGCTTTTTTATTGCTAAATTACTTAAGAAATTCTGCCAGCTACAATTTCATTAGGAGATTGGCCAGTCGTTGTAGTACTAGGCTCACTATTGTATTCCATCCATTTGCGAATGCGATTTGCATCGCCTATACGCGACAATTTGCCGTTAGAATCTAGCAATATTACAATCATTGGCTCACCAGCAATAATCGCTTGCATCACCAAGCAACGTCCTGCCTCATTAATAAAGCCAGTTTTAGATAAGCCAATTTGCCATTCACCAGCGCGCACTAAACCATTCGTATTCACAAATCCAACAGGAGACTCACGACCTTCTACGTACACATCATGCGATGGGCTAGTGCTAGCTAAACGAATCTCAGCATACTGATAAGCCGCCTGCACCAATTTGGCCAAATCTTCAGCCGTAGAGACATTTCCACTATCAAGTCCAGTAGGGTCGGCAAAATGCGTATTTTTTAAGCCCAATTCTTGCGCTTTGTAGTTCATCGCTTTCACAAATCCGACTCTGCCGCCTGGGTAATTATGCGCCAACGCCGATGCTGCGCGATTCTCTGAAGCCATCAATGCTAATTGCAACATATCGCTACGGCTAAGCTTAGAGCCCACCGATAACCTAGAGCCTGTGCCTTTGAGATAGTCAACATCTTCATCGGAGACGTAGATTTCATCATCCAATGATAGTTTCGCATCCAGCATCACCATCGCCGTCATCAGTTTGGTGATGGAAGCAATTGGCGTTGGCAAATTGGTATTTTTGGCGTAAATAACTTCGCCAGTATTTTGATTAACAATCAATGCTTTACTTGAAGCTAACTGCAAAGCACCACTGCCATTGTAGTCTTCACCTAGCATAATTCTTTGCTGATTTTGAATTTGCAACTGACGTGCCGCCCGCAACCTGAGGCTAACTTTTTGCCTTTTACCCTTGTAGCGGCTAGAAATACGATATTTAGTTAATGCGTTTTTTTGACTAGCATGAATACGTTTATGCGATTTTTTATGCGCAGCCAAAAGCTCAACTGGCGAAGCAACCAAAGTTAGCGCTATATAAAATAGCATCATTCTTTTAAAAATTAACTTTACCATTACTGCAAAACCTCGTTAATATTAGAATTAATTTTATATAGATAATAGTTATTTGTCAATTACTTAGCGCTCATATATAAAATCAGTATTAAGATTCATATTTTGTGACAATTTTGGTACAAGTGCTTATAACATTCCAAGTGACCTTACTTTATGAGAAAATATACCTAACATAATTGACCCCACTACCCGCGATGAAATTCCCTGAAAATTTATTATATACTGACGAACATTTATGGGTGCTCGAAGAGCCGCATGGATATTGGCTTGCAGGCATTACCGATTATGCACAAGATTTGCTTGGTGATATTGTTTTTATCGAGCCACCTCAAATTGATTCCCATATTATTAACGGCAAACCTTGCGGAATAGTTGAATCAGTAAAAACTGGTTCTGATTTGCATGCGCCGATGAATGCCGTTGTCACGGAAATAAATGAAGATTTATTGAGCGCGCCAGAAGGCATCAACGATAAGCCGTATGCGGCATGGATATTTAAATTTAAGCCAGATGATGCGAACGAAACTAGGCACTTTTTAAGCGCTGAAGCTTACAAAACTTTGATTAATGACGATTGATTATTTAGGTAGTACAAACTTCACTTTTAACAGTAAATCTTGCAATTCACTCGTTAATTGATTGCGTAAATCGAGCTCTAGACTTGGTAACGATGTCGCTAAAATTTGTTGAATATTTTCACGCATCACCTCTTGCACCGCAGGCAAATCGGCGTTAATAGTGGCTAAGAAATCCTCCCGCAACTGCAGACTTTGCGCTGTCATTTCATCAGCAAACTTAGCTTTAACATCATCAACTGCAGCCGCATAGATACTAGGAATAGCGTCATTAAACGTGGTACCCATTTGCGATAAAATATCAGCCTGAAGCAAGTTCATATGCTGCGCTAACTCTTGCTTGAAAGTTTGATTTAATGTCTGATAGCTTTCTGCCAGCGCCTCACTCAATTGCGCTTGGTTCTCACTTAACGCTTGCGCTTGGAAAGCTTGCAATTCTTGGTTTAAACTCTCGCCAATTTGGGTGGTAATCTCCTCCTGCTGCTCGGCTACCGCAGAGGTGTAAATAGACGGCATTGCCTCATTAAACGTCGCTCGCATTTGTGTAAGTGCCTCAGCCTGCATCGCATCTAACTGTTGTTGCAACTCAGTTTTTGCGCTTTGACTGATAGATTGAAAAACAGTATTCAGCTCTTCACCCAAAAGCGATTGATGATTGCCTAAAGCTAGTGTTTGAAACGCGTGCATTTCTTGATTTAGATCATGTGCAATTCGCGTGCTAGTGTCGACCTGCAGTGTTTCCACATGCGTACTGATTTGCGCGTTTGCGGCTTGCAGAGCAGTTTCCATGGCATCAGAAAGCGTCGCCTCAAATTTTGAAACTGCTTCTGTTTGTAAGGCGTTTATATTTTCTGAAAGACTACCAAACACCCGCTCAGCACTGTCCTGATACATACGCGGCAATTCAGTTTTGAGATCTGCCTTAGTTTTATCGACAAAATCTACCGTTCTAGATTCAATAACCGCTTGCGTCGTCACAATCTCATCTTGCAGCGCCTGAATTAAATCATTTTTAAGGGCGTCACGCACTCTTTCAGTCACAGATTTCGTAATATCCACTTCTAACCTAGGCTTGATGTGTGAGGCAATGCGCGCAATCAGCTCTGGCGTAATTAAAGTGGCATCATCCTGCCTGGGTTTTAGGTCTACCCAATCACTAGGCTTTAGTTCACTAGGTTTTACTTCGTTAGCTTTTGATTCGCTGGCTTTGGGTTGGTAAACATCAGTCAGTAATGGTATTTTTTTTTCTGGCAAAATAGTCTCTATTCAATCTTATGTTGAGTATGGTCTATACTCTTAATTTCGTAGCCTCTATCGCGATAAAACTTAAATCGCGCTCGAGCAGCAAACTTATCTTGCTCATCATCGCCTACCAACTCGACCAACTGCGTAAATCGGCTAAAAAAACTAGGTTCTTTTATTGTTAAATTAATCAACATATCATCTTGCGTTAAATCGTCGCCCTGCAAGCCAATAAGCACAGGCGTTGCAGAGGCATGTAAATGGTTTAATTCTACATTAGGCAAAAAACTTTCAGGCTTATTTTGCCACAAACTCATACTCACATCACTCGCCATTTTTTCGTCCATAGCAAATATCATGACTTGGCGGCACTTTATTAACGCAGATTGCACCAAGTTTGCGATGGCTTGCTGTTTATCAGCCACGTTAAAATAAAACTCGATGCGTGTCATGGCTTGAAATTAATCCTGCTGAGTTTTGGCGGCGCGTTGCACTAAAAATGTGGTCAATAACGGCACAGGGCGCCCAGTTCCGCCTTTTTCTTTACCGCTTTTCCAAGCTGTACCAGCAATATCCAAGTGTGCCCAATCATATTTTTTTGCATACCGCGACAAGAAACAAGCGGCGGTAATACTGCCGCCAGCACGCCCGCCAATATTAGCCATATCGGCAAAGTTACTGTCGAGCTGGCTTTGAAATTCTTCCCACAATGGCATGTGCCAAGCGCGATCATGTGACTTTTCGCCAGCTTCTAACAATTCCTTGGCAAGCGCATCTTTGTTACTAAACAAGCCACTTGGATGATGTCCAAGTGCGATGACGCACGCGCCTGTCAGCGTGGCGATATCCACCACAGCGCTCGGCTCAAAACGCTCCGCATAGGTCAGCGCATCGCATAAAATCAGTCGTCCTTCTGCGTCGGTATTTAATACTTCTATCGTTTGACCAGACATGCTGGTAAGAATGTCACCAGGCTTAATCGCACCAGCGTCGGGCATATTCTCGCAGGTAGCAATTAAACCCACCGCATTAATCGCCAAATTCATTTCGCCAATCGCCTTGAACGTGCCTAAAACGCTAGCCGCACCGCACATGTCATATTTCATTTCATCCATGTCAGCACCTGGTTTTAACGAAATGCCGCCCGTATCAAAGGTAATGCCTTTGCCCACAAGTACTGTTGGTTTGCTACCTTTTTTACCTTTTAAATGTTGCAAAATAATGAAGCGGGGGGGCTCTACACTGCCTTGCGCGACGCCCAAAAATGAACCCATGCCGAGTTTTTCGATTTCCTTTTTCTCTAAAACCTCCACTTTAAAACCATAAGCTTTAGCGAGTTTTTTAGCTTGTTCGCCTAAATAAGTAGGCGTGCAGATGTTAGGTGGCAAATTGCCTAAGTCTTTGGCTAAACTCACGCCAGCACTAATCGCTAAGCCATGTTTTACGCCAGCTTCAGCTTGTGTGGTCTCAGATTTTTCAACACAAATCGCTATTTTTTTCAGCGCTTTTGGCTCGGCTTTTTTAAGTTTTATCGCGTTCACTTGGTAAGTCGCGTCCATCACCACTTCGACCAATTGCGCTACTTTAGTATGAATATCCGATTTCTTAATGACAATTTCTGCCAAGCAAAAACTCGCGCTAGCAACGCCTTTAGGCAACGCTTTAACGGCTGCGCGCGCAACTTGGCAATATTGTTTCTCTGTAAACTCGGCTGATTTGCCCAAGCCCACTAACAAAACACGGGTTGCGGCTACGCCAGCAACATGATGCAACACTAATGTGCTATTGAGTTTTCCATCCATATCGCCGCTTTTTACCGTCACACTAACGGCTTTATTTGAAGCCACATCCAAATTTTTTGCAGCATCGCTTAATTTTCCGCCCTCAAATACACCTACAATCACACAATCAGTGCGTAGTTTTTCTGGATTTCCGTTTATTATGCTAAATTCCATTTTAGTCCTTTTAACTTTTTTAATTGGTGATTACTTTAATAACTAATTATCTAGCGTTTTGACTCGAAATCAAAGCGCAAATTGCACAAAATTTAAATTGAAAATATTCAAAAAATCTTTATCGCATGAGCTTATCAACACTGCTGGGGCGATGTTCTTGATACTTATCGGTATTGTCATTGCCCAGCGCGCTGGTAACTTGGTGCGTCTTGCCGCCAAAGGCATTTTGCCAAATGACGCAATTAATACTTTGCTTGGGTTTAACATGGTGAAATTTTTACCCATGATCTTATCGCTTAGTATTTTTCTAGCAGTTTTACTAACCTTAACTCGTTGGCACCGCGATTCTGAAATGGTAATTTGGTTTAGCTCTGGCCTTGGACTGAGTAAATGGGTACGCCCTATTTTAAATTTTGCCGCGCCCGTGCTAGTGGTGATCACCTTGCTAAGTTTATGGGTGATGCCGTGGGCAACGCAAAAAGGTCAAGATTACAAAGTGCAGCTTAAAGCTCGAGACGAGCTGTCATCCATTAGTCCAGGCGTATTTAAAGAATCGAATGGCGGCGATCGCGTCTATTTTGTAGAAAGTTTTGATGAGCTTGGTAATGTTGTTAAAAACATATTCGTACAATCTACACAACACCAAAAAACGGGTGTCATCGTAGCCAGCCAAGGCAGTCGGGAAAAAGTAAATAATGGCGATAATTTTTTAGTACTAGAAAAAGGTCGCCGCTATGAGGGAAAGCCAAATACGGCCGAGGTTTCGACCACCGAATTCGAGCGTTATGCGATTCGTGTGCAGGCCAAAGAGGCTGTGCCAGAGCCCTATACCAAGCAAGCACTGTCTACTAAAGAGTTGTTACTGAATGCCGATTCTGGCAATCAGGCGGAGCTACAGTGGCGCTTGGCTATTCCTATCTCCGCGCTGGTATTGGTGTTGCTAGCAATTCCTTTAAGTTTTGTAGACCCTCGTGCTGGGCGCTCACTCAACTTAATCTTTGCGATTGTCATTTACATTATCTACAACAATATTCTCAGCGTATTTCAAGCTTGGGTAACACAAGGTAGACTTAGCGCCGCAATTGGCCTGTGGCCAGTACATTTGTTTTTTTTGACGCTTACTTTTTATATGTTTTATAGGCGAAACCATTTACTACCTCTGTTGCCAAAAATTTCTGTCAACATCACTGGTTTGTGGAAAAAACTTAAAACGCGATGAAGATTTTTAACCGTTATTTTTGGCAGGAAACCAGTGTCAATATTTTGATGATTATGCTGGGTTTGCTTGCCATGTTCTCGTTTTTTGATTTAATTCAAGAACTTGATAGTCTTGGTCAAGGCAATTACGGTCTCAGCCAAATGCTAGTGTTTGTACTATTAAGCATTCCAGGACACATTTACGAAGTGGTGCCCGTGGCGGTGCTGGTAGGTATGATGTATAGCTTAGGCACGCTTGCACGCAATTCTGAACTAATTGTAATGCGGGTAAGCGGCTTATCTCTAGCTGATATTGGCTTTAGCCTAATAAAAGTGGGCTTATTATTCACTGTCATCACGTTTTTTGTAGGCGAACTAATTACGCCAATTAGCGAAAAAATGGCGCAGCGTATGCGCATTAAAGCCACGGACTCTGTCGTCGCTCAAGATTTTAGATCTGGCTTATGGGTGAAAGATGGCAAAAGTTTTGTGAACGTGGAAACTGTGCTGCCAGACGCGAGTTTATTGAATCTGCATATTTATGAGTTTGATGAAAACTTTAAATTACGTAGCATTAGTATCGCCAAAAAAGGCGATTACAAAGAGGAACGCTGGAGTTTAAGCGAAGTTACACAAACCAAATTTAATACCTTTAAAAAAATTGAGGATAACAATATACAAACCCACTTTTTTAACAAGGCAAATTGGAAATCGCTGATTCGCCCAGAATTGCTCAACGTATTATTAGTCGCCCCAGAGAAAATGTCAGCTTGGAATTTATACTCATTTATCAACCACTTAGAAACCAACAAACAAAAAACTACGCGCTATGAAGTCGCGCTCTGGTCAAAAATGGTGTACCCATTGGCCTGCATAGTGATGGTGATTTTGGCGCTACCATTTGGCTTTTTGCAACAACGTTCTGGCGGCACCAGCGCTAAAATTTTTATTGGTATTTTGCTGGGCGTATCTTACCAAATTATGAATCGAGTGTTTACTCACTTGGGCGTATTAAATGATTGGCCACCCTTGATGAGCGCGATTGCACCAACTATACTATTTTTAATCGCTGGCTTGAGCCTGTTATTTGTAATCGAACGTCGCTAAACCATCTGAATAAAGCGCGTTTTCAGTAATCTGTCGTGTAAAAATAAACCATCTTTATCGAATAAAGCCCAAAAATAACCTGCCCCACAAGCCAATAAAGAAGCGCTTGCCAGAGCATATCTAATTAAAGCTTGTTGCGTGCCTAACATTGTATTTTGCTGATTTACAAGCTTAATTTTCCAAGTTTTAGTAGCTAAAGTTTGTCCTGTTTTGTGCCAACACCACACAAAATAAATGCCAGTGACCAACCATAAATAGGTCTGTAAAACAGAGCGTTTATAGCCGCCTGTCGCGTCACCAAATAAGCGCACAAAAATCCAAGTGCACAGCATCCATAACGCTAGTAGCAATAGCAGCTCGTAAACGCAAGCTGCAAAAAGTTTAAAGCGAGTCGCATTTTGAACCATCATCCATTTTTCTAAGCGTAAAAAAACCCACTATAAAACAGCGGGCTTTAACTTGCTATGCAAAAATTACTCCAAATCTGGCTCATAATCCCAATCGATTGATTCTTTACGTAATTTTTCACGCTCAACTTCAGGTAATTTTTGATGCTCTGCCCATTTTTTACGCACTTCGTCTCTTTTTTCAGGGCTTAATGAATGAAAGTGCTGATAACGTTTACGTGCATTTTCGCGCTCATACGGAGTCATGCGACTCCAGCTATTCAAACGTTTTTGCACACGCTGTTGTTTTTGTGCATCCATTTTTGGATAGTCTTTAGCAATATCCAGCATTTTTTCACGTTGCCAAGACCTTAGAGTATCCCACTCAGTGCCTAATGGTGCTAAAACCTTACGCTCATCGTTAGAGAGTTGTTGCCAAGTTTGGGCGGGCACTTCACTATTGGCACCATCGCTAAGCGATGATTTCATGCTACCAATGTCTCCCATTGCTAATTGTGTGTGTAGCGCCAAATTGGCAAACTCCTCCGCACATAGGCTAGTCGTAACTAAGGCTAACAATAATAAAAATTTGTTCATCGATTATATTAAGTTCAAAAGTATTTAATTATAACTTAGCTTGCGAATCATTGAGAAAAGGTTCAAAACCTCTATCTACAAATGCTTCCGGTGGCAAATCCGCACTCAATAAAAACGCGTCGCTTGGTTCTTTGTTAAGGGATTGCATCAGCACAAAACCAACAATAGTCGCACCCAATACCAAACCAGTGCTTGCTATGCGATGATGTTCTGCCCACGAGGAAATACTGCTTAATGTGCCATCGCGATTCACGCTAGCACCAGAAATTTGTTGAGCATGCACTTTTACAGCGCGCTCACGGCCATTTTCAAGCTGCTTGAGCGTACGCATGCTTAAACGTTTAGCATGCGCGTCTAGCAAGCCAGCAATTTGCTTAGCCTGCAAATCTATATTTTGTACGTCGATTTGATTTTCTTGTAAATTGCCTATGCCCATGTTTCTACTCCTAATTGCGCTATAGCTCTACTACCTAAGCCCTGCTTTTCTAATATAGCCGCCAAGCTATGCACAGCGCGCGAACAGTGCGTTTTAACGCTGCCTTGAGAGCAACCCATCATTGCGGCGGTTTCTGCAACATCCATGTCCTCCCAATAACGCAATACGAAGGCTTCTCGTTGACGCGCGGGTAGCCTTTCAAGCGCTTTTTCAATGATTTTCATAGTTTGGCTGCGCTCAAGCTGAATGGCTGGATTCGTGCCTTCATCTTCCACATCAATCGAGTCAAGCGGGTCATGGTCATCTTCGCCATCCTTACCCGCACCAAAGGAAGAAAGCAGAGTTGTCCACAGGTTGCGTACTTTTTGTCTGCGCCAATAATCACGCATGGTATTTTGCAAAATACGCTGAAACAGCATTGGATATTCGCTGACAGGCTTATCGGCATATTTTTCCGCTAGCTTTAACATAGCATCTTGCACAATATCCAATGCGGCGTGATCATCGCGCACAGCATATACCGTCTGCTTAAACGCGCGTCGCTCTACATCCCGCAAAAAATCTGATAATTCTTGTGAACTTGCCATGTATGTACTTATTTAATTGGTAATGCAAGAGTGTTATTAAATTACTAGCACTAAGTATAGCAGTTTTAAGCTTCATTCCTAGGCAGTTTGTAATCGTCCTGCTTTTGGTTACAATCCCTATACTTGGTTCAATTTGGAATTGATAAACACTTATGACTCGCATTCTAATACTGATTATTTTAGTTTGGATTTTGTACCAAATTGCTAAGCGATTAATTGCAACCACCAAGTCTGAAAACACTTCTAAATCAGAAGAAAACTTTGTGCAATGCGCACACTGCGGCTGCCATGTGCCAGCAAGTGAAAGTCAAATGATCGATAGCAAAATCATTTGTAACAATCCTGAGTGTATTAAAAACGAAAGCTCGAAAAAATAGCATGCTGATTGATTTAACCGCTACCTCTGACGCTAACTTAAGCGCCACGCGCTGGCGAAGTCTTAAGCTTTATAACGTTTACCGATTGGTCGTTGCGCTACTACTTTTGGTAATACAAGACATGTTAAATACTGAAGCTTGGTTGCAAAACGCAAGTACAGATCTCTTTTCGGCATTAGCGCTCGGCTATTTTGTGTTTAGTGTTATTTCGGCCACTTTTACCTGGGTTGAAAAACCCATTATCAACATCAACTTGCCGATTCAAATACTCTTAGATATCGTATTTATTGTGCTAATGATGCACGCACAAGATGGCAGCCAGAGTAGTATTGGCTTGCTTTTAATTATTGCCATCGCTAGCGCCAGTTTAATTAGCGAAGGCCGCTTAGCCTTATTCTATGCAGCTATTGCAAGTATCGGAATACTGCTCGAACAATCCTATCGCATGCTAAAATTCGATACCTCTGCCAGCAGTTACACGCCTGCCGTACTATTATGCTTGGGTTGTTTCGCCACGGCTTGGCTCGCTTACAGCTTGGCCAAACGTGCAAAAGAAAGTGAGTTATTAGCCTCGCAACGTGGCTTAGATGTACAAAATCTAGCGCAGATTAATGCGCTGATTACCCAAGAAATGCAAGATGGCGTGCTGGTGGTAGACCAAGACTTTCGAATCAAACACTACAACTTGCAAGCAGAAAAACTGCTCGGTCTAGGGGATAATTACAGTGAATCCGCCAACTGGCAAGGAAAATCCCTTACCGAAATTTCCCCTGAAGTCGCTAACTTGATGCGGCTTTGGCAAGAGGAAACAGAGCCCGCACATGGGTTTGTGTCCACCAATAGTGCAGCGGCAAACTTTTTAAAATTAACTGCATTATCACGCGAACTCAGGCTTCGTTTTTTGCCCATTTCAGAAGATAGGTCACCTAATAATCGCAAACAAGGCTCGGTAATTTTCATTTCAGATTGGTCACAAATGCAAACACAAGCACATCAGGTAAAGCTGGCGGCACTAGGCCGTTTAACTGCCAATATTGCACATGAAATTCGCAACCCACTTAGCGCTATTAGCCACGCAAATCAACTTTTGCAAGAAGACGACACCGACCCAAGCACCAAGCGCATGCTACAAATTATTAGTGATAATGTACAGCGGGTGGATCAAATTATTAAAGATGTATTAGAGCTGAATCGGCGTGATCGCACCAATCAAGAAGTGTTACATTTAGAGAATTTCATGCAGGATTTTTATACACAATTTTGTGCTGTGGAAAAAATCCCCGAAACTGGTTTTAAACTCACACTGATCAACTCCGATACTCACATTTCATTTGATCGTAGGCATTTGAATCAAATTCTATGGAATCTGTGTAAAAATGGTTGGCGTCACTGTAAAAAATTAGAAAATAGCCTAGAATTAGCAATTGCTCCGACTGGAAACACAAAAAATGTACATATCGAAATTAACGATGATGGCGAAGGCGTTCCTGAAAGTGTGCGTAGTAATTTATTTGAACCATTTTTTACTACCGAAAAATCTGGTACTGGGCTTGGTCTATACATCGCGCGCGAGCTGGCCGATGCCAACGGCGCAAAATTGCTTTATAAAACCCTAAACCAAGAATCAGGCTCACAATTTATCATGCACGTCAAAAAGGCTTAAATTTTAATGGCGCATTTTAATTGCTTGGTGGTGGATGATGAAACCGATATTCGCGAATTAGTGGTATTGACGCTGGAACGTATGGATATTAGAGCAGATAGCGCCAGCAACGTAGAAGAAGCCAAAGAAATGTTGGCGCAAAGAAACTACAATTTGTGCCTAACCGATATGCGTTTGCCCGATGGCTTAGGCTTAGATTTAGTAGCGCATATCTCTGCTAATTATACCGATTTACCCGTAGCGGTCATTACTGCCTATGGTAGCGCCGAAAACGCAGTTTCTGCATTAAAAGCTGGCGCGTTTGATTATTTAACCAAACCCATTTCACTCAAACAACTACGGCCGTTGGTGGAATCCGCGCTTAAACTCTCCAGCACAGATATCAAGGAAACACAAAATACGGCGGACTTAATCGGCAACTCTCCAGCCATAGATTACGTACGCACCATGATAGAAAAACTGGCGCGTAGCCAAGCACCTGTTTATATCAGCGGTGAATCGGGTAGCGGTAAAGAACTTGCAGCGCGACTGATTCACAGCAATAGCTCACGCTGCGATAAAGCCTTTATCGCAGTCAACTGTGGCGCGATACCTGAAAATTTAATGGAAAGTGAGTTTTTTGGCTACAAAAAAGGTGCGTTTACGGGCGCATCTCAAGATACCATCGGCCTATTTCAAGCAGCCAATGGCGGTACTTTATTTTTGGACGAAGTGGCTGATTTACCACTTGCCATGCAGGTAAAATTATTGCGTGCGATTCAGGAGAAAAAAGTGCGTACAGTGGGCGGCACTGCCGAAGAAGCCGTAGATGCACGCATTATTAGCGCAACGCACAAAAACCTGAGCACTTTAATGGCGCAAGGATTATTTAGGCAAGATTTATATTACCGCCTGAATGTGATTCAACTCAAAATGCCAGCGCTGCGTGATCGGCCTGAAGATATTCCTGAGCTAACGCAAAAATTGTTACAAAAACTTTGTCAGTCACAATCTATTGAAGTGCCAGTGCTAGAAGATAGTGCCAATAAACTTATTTCTGAGCTGCATTTTGCTGGTAATGTACGCGAACTGGAAAACATGCTCGAACGTGCGCTGGCCTTATGTGATGGCAAAAAAATCAGCACCAATGATTTATTTATGGGTGAAGAAGTGATGGCTAGCGAACATAAAAGCAAAAACGAGGGTGAAGAAACTAACTTTAACCCTAGTAAAACTTTAGAAATAGGCTTGCCAGAATACTTGGAAGAAATCGAAAAGCGCGCAATTTTGAAAGCTTTAGAAAAAGCCAATAACAACAAAACTGCGGCAGCAAAATTGTTAGGCGTCAGCTTTAGAACCTTAAGATACAGGCTCGTTAAATTGGGCTTGTCTAAAGACGGCGAGGGTGAGTCGGACGAAGAAGTTGAAAGTGAAAATTAATTAAATCAACATGCCATGAAAGTCAATATCCACAAGGTTTTCAGGGCATATTTAAATTAAGTACATTAATAATAATTACAATAAAACTATCGCCAAATATGTCACGTATAAAAGGCCATTCACCAACATATGCCACACCCGAATGCCGCCCTTGGCAATTAAATAACGTAACCACATTGCGGCAATTAAGGTAATGGCAATACCCCAAACCACCTCTTTACGCGGCTCCCATGGGGTGAGCATAATACCAATCGCTGGCAGCAACGTACCTTGAAACACCATCGCACCTGTAATGTTGCCAAATGCCAACGTATCCTTACCTTTACGTATCCACAAAATACTGTTCACTTTTTCGGGTAACTCAGTGGCAATTGGGATAATTAACAAAGATAACAACAAGGCGGAAATACCAATAATCTGAGCTGCTGCCTCAACGCCATGAATAAAGCCTTTTGCGCCGGCTACTAGCAAAATCAACCCAAGTACTAACTGAATCACAATCACTATCATATTATTTGGCAAACCTAGTTTGCATAAAAACATATCGCTACCGGCCTCAGTCGCATGACCGTCATCGACCAACGCTTTTGATGCACGCAATGTCATCATCACGTACACAAAATAAATCATCACCATGCAAGCAGCTATAGCATAACGCACCGCTGTTAATGTATGCGGCACATACATAGCGACGGCAGCGAACGTAAAAGCGATTAGAAAAAAATTCAAGTCTCGCACCAAACCTGTACGTTCTGGGCGTAAATGTCCTTGAGTGCCGCGACGCTTCCATACAGATATGGCCATGAGGCAAATAGAAAGTGTGGCCAGCATGAGCGGCGCACCTAAAATAGACCCTACACCGATTTCTTCATTGGTCGCGACGTTTTGTGTGCCCGCTAACAATGCCAATAATGGCACCATAGTTTCTGGCAGGGCTGTACCCACGGCGGCAAATAAAGATCCAGTCACGCCTTCTGAAATGCCGAGTTTCTCGCCTAAATGCTCCAACGCATTGGTAAACACCTCCGCTGCAATTAAAATAACCACCAACATCACCAAAAGCTGCGCAAAAACCATTTTTTACCTTTACAATAAACTACTTCAATAAGGTCAATTTTAGCCGATAACATCATCACTTGCATGGCAAATCCAAAATTAAAAATTCAGCCATTAAAATTAAATGCTGCTGGCTATATCGAATCCGCCAAGCAAATTGCTTCACCAAACTTTGATGCAAGACCTGAAAACACTAGAATTGAATTAATTGTTATTCACAACATCAGCCTGCCTCCCAATATTTATAAGGGTTCTGGCGTAGTGCAATTATTTACTAATCAGCTGAATCCCAACGAACATCCTTATTATGCGGAGATTCACACGCGCAAAGTTTCCTCGCACTTTTTCATTCGTCGCGATGGTGAGCTGATGCAATTTGTGTCTTGCCTACAGCGCGCTTGGCATGCGGGCGTGTCACAATGGCAAAATCGTGAACGTTGTAACGATTTTTCAGTCGGAATAGAGCTGGAAGGTAGTGACTTTGAAGCGTTTGAGGCAGCGCAATATCAAACGTTAAAGTCACTGCTCAATAGTTTACGGAAAGCTTATCCAATTCAACATATTGTAGGGCATTCAGATATTGCGCCAGGCCGTAAAACAGATCCTGGCCCATATTTTGAGTGGGCCAAAATTTAAATCGCTATTTAAAAATAGAAAAAGTTAAACATGCAAAAAATCTCTTCTAATTTACTCATTGGCCTGCTTACCTTTCTACTCGCGGCTTGCGGAGCATCTAGTGACAAATTCGCAGAAAAAGATGGCGAGAAAAAAGGCCAAAAACCAACATTAGTCACCGTCACGCAAATTAAAAATCAAGCCATCGAAACGACTGA
The DNA here is from genome assembly GCA_031381645.1 of Methylotenera sp. Taxonomy (GTDB): domain Bacteria; phylum Pseudomonadota; class Gammaproteobacteria; order Burkholderiales; family Methylophilaceae; genus Methylotenera_A. The sequence continues at coordinate 41,613 of JANMYB010000044.1, read as the reverse complement.
AGAGACTATTGGCTCACTTGAAGGCCTGATCATACCAACAGTAGCAGCAGAGGTGGCGGGACGCATTGTTAAAATGCATGTGACTGCTGGAATGCATGTAAAAGAAGGTCAGCTAATTGCCACCTTAGATGCATCAGATTTCGGTATGCAGCGCAGAGAAGCGCAAGCAGAAGTGGCACGCATTCAGGCTTTAATTGAAAATCAAGCTAAAACAGTTGCACGCAATCAAGCTTTGGTCGATAAAAAATTTATCTCGCAAAACGCGGTGGATAACGATGTTGCGCAGCAAAATGTGCTGAAACAACAATTAGAAGGTGCCAGAGCACGTGTGGGTAGCATTAATCATGATAGCAGCAAAACCCGAGTTATTGCGCCTGTGGGCGGCATTATTGAGAAAAGACTGGTGAGTGTTGGCGAATTTGTGCGTGTAGGCGACCCCATTGTACAAATTGTTTCTAAACAAAAATTGCGCGCACATTTGCCTTTCCCCGAACAGATTAGCGCCCAGCTTAAACCTGGGCTAAAAGTACGCCTAAGCACTCCAACAAGCAATAAAACGGTGGAATCGGTGATTCACGAACTGAAACCCATGGTAACAGAAGGCAGCCGTACTATTGACGTCATTGCTGATGTGATTGATGCGTCTGGCTGGCAACCTGGTGCCAGCGTAGCGGGCACCGTCATTTTGGGCGAACAAGCTGCCGCCTTGATGATTCCCGAACAAAGTTTAGTGCTACGCCCCGCAGGCGAAGTGGTGTACGTGGTACGCGACAACGTGGCATATCAAGCTATAGTAAAAACTGGCGTGCGTCAAAATGGTTTAATTGAGCTGATAGAAGGATTGCAGCCAAACGACACGATTGTTGTGGATGGCGCGGGCTTCTTAACGGATAAAGCGCCTGTTAGCATTCAGCAGGCCAAATAATGTCACTCCCTGAACTATCAATTAAGCGTCACGTTCTCGCTTGGATGCTGTCTGGCATTATTATCTTATTTGGCCTCATTGCCTACCAGCGCATCGGCGTAGATCGCATTCCGTCCATTGACTTCCCGGTGATTATGGTCACCACCACTTTGCGCGGCGCCGACCCTGATGTGGTCGACGCCTCCATCACCAGCGTTATCGAATCCGCCATTAACACCACAGCTGGTATCGATCATATTCAATCCGCCTCGTCGCCTGGTGTTTCTAGCGTAACGATTACGTTTGCGCTGGGCAAGGATATCGATGTGGCTTATAACGAAGTGCAAGCTAAGGTAAACCAAGTATTGCGGCGTTTGCCAACCGATACTGATCCACCCACGATTCAAAAAGTAGATACCAATGCCTCACCTGTGATTTGGTTGGCTTTAAGCGGCGATCGCACCATCCAGCAACTCAACTTATACGCCAATAATATACTCAAGAAAAAGTTTGAAACGATTCAAGGCGTGGGTGAAGTGCAATTGGGCGGGCGGCGTGATCGCGTGATTCGAGTGAACGTCAATCCAGAACGCATGGCGGCTTACAAACTCACGGCCAACGATTTAATCACAGCATTCGACCGCGAGCACGTGCAATTGCCAGGTGGATTTTTAGTCAGCCAACAAGCCGAACAACTGCTCAAGCTGGATCTCGAATTTCATAATGTAAAAGAACTCGCCAATTTAGTTGTGGTATCAAGAGCTGGCGCACCTATCTATTTAAAAGACGTCGCGACCATTGAAGATGGCATCACAGATAATCGTCAAGTGGCACGCTACAATGGCAAACCCACAGTAGGCATCGGCATGGTAAAAATTGCCAATGCCAACACGGTAGAAATTATCAATGAAGTATTACACAAATTAGAAACCGAAGTGCGCCCCAACCTGCCAGCGGGCATGACGCTAGAAATTTCCACCAATGACTCAACCTTTATCAATCAAATGGTCGCCGGCCTTAAAGAGCATTTGGTAGAAGGCACGCTATTTGCCGCGCTAATTGTGCTCATTTTTATGCGCTCTTTTAGCTCAACATTAATGATCTGCTTAGAGATTCCCGTCTCGCTGTTAGGTGCCATTGCGGTGATGTATTTTTCTGGCTACACCTTTAACAGCATGACGCTGCTGGCCTTGCTACTACTTATTGGCGTGGTAGTGGATGACGCGATTGTGGTACGAGAGAGCATCTTACGCCACATGTCTGGCGAAGTTGGTGTTGGGCTAAAAAATCTTAATTTGAACGACAAGAATGCAGTTGCCGCTTATCGCACCCAAACCACCATTGCTGGCAGCCGCGAAGTGGTTTTTGCAGTGCTTGCATCGTCACTCTCGCTGGTGTGCATATTCGCTCCAGTGATATTTATGGATGGTGTTATCGGCATGTTTTTTAAATCTTTTGCCGTGGTAGTGACATTTGGTGTGTTGGTTTCACTGTTTGTTTCACTCACACTTACGCCCATGCTGTGCTCACGCTATTTAAGTGTGACGCATAAAGAAAATGCAATTTACCGATTTTTTGGTAGTGGTTTAGCCAGCTTAGATAATACATACAAAAAAATACTGAATTTATCACTCACACATCGAGGCTTGGTATTGCTGTTCACTGCCTTATTCGTTGGTTTGAGCGGCTATTACACGCTTAAAAATGTTGATAAAGACTTTGTGCCAGAAACAGACGAAGGCAGCTTTAGCATCAGCATTAAAACGCCCCTAGGTTCAAGCTTGGAGTACACCGACTCGAGAATGAAATTGGTGGAAGCGATACTTGCCAGCCACAAAGATGAAGTGGCAAGTTACTACTCCAGCATTGGTTCTGGCTCTCGCGGACAGGTCAATCAAGGTAATATTAATGTGCGGTTAAAACCCAAAGAAGATCGCGATAAAAGCCAGCAAACCCTCACAAAAGAGCTTAAAAAAGAATTCGAAAATATCCCAGGTGTGCGCGCCATTCCGTCGCCCACATCGATTATTCGTGGGCAACGCTCCGAGAAATTGCAATTTAACCTGACTGGCGCTAATTTGCAGGAGATTGGCCGTATTTCAGCAGAACTACAACGCGCACTAAGTGCAGAGCCAGCAATTGGTAAAGTCGACGTGGATGTGCAACTAGATCTACCACAATTGGACATCAAAATTGACCGCGTACGCGCGGCGAATCTTGGCCTAACTGCGAATGACATCGCATCTGCGGTTTCACTGTATGCGGGCGGCATCAATGTGGCCAAATACAACGACAACATCAGCGACGGCCAGCGCTATGACATTCGCCTGAAAACCAGCGAGAACGCGCTTAAGCACACGACTGATTTAAAACAAATTTACTTGCGCAGTAGTAGTGGCGAACTGATACGGCTGGACGCAGTCGCCAGCTTTAAACCCGTGCTAGGTGCCGCCGTGATCGGTCGCTATGATTTACAATATGCAGTGAATTTTTACGCAAATCCGAATGTACCACTGGGCGAAGCGGTAGATTTAGTAAATGAAACTACCGCCAAGCTGGTACCGCCAAGTTACAAAGTAAAGTTTACTGGCCAAGCGGAGGAACTAGGCAAAACGATGAAAAATATGAAATTTGTATTTTCACTTGCTTTTGTGTTGCTTTATATGGTGCTAGCCAGCCAATTCAACTCATTTATTCAACCATTCATTATTATGCTGGCACAGCCGCTCGCCATTATCGGCGGGCTTATCGCGCTACTCATGACTGGCAATACGCTGAATATTTTCTCGATGATAGGCTTGATATTGCTCATTGGCTTGGTCGCCAAAAACTCAATTCTGCTAGTCGATTTAACTAATCAGCTGCGTGAAAAAGGCGCGAGTATTAACGATGCTCTAAGAGAAGCCTGCCCAATCAGATTACGCCCTGTATTGATGACTTCGCTCACCATTATTTTGGCGCTACTGCCCGCCGCGATTGGCTTAGGCGCTGGCTCTGAAACTAATAAACCCTTATCTGTCGCGATTATCGGCGGCATGATTTCATCCACCTTGCTGACTTTAGTCGTTGTACCAGCCGCGTATTCGTTAGTAATGAGTGCACAAGAAAAATTTAAAGCCCGAAAATTTAAAACTAATAGTTAAATTTCAAGCTAAAATATTTGAAAATAAATGCCCTGCAAGCTAATATCCATGAGGGTTGCAGGGCATACATTATTTGCTACTAACAAGCTTTTGCACAACCAAACTGCCTATCATATCGCCTTCTACATTCACCGTAGTGCGCAAAGTATCTAGCAGCCTATCAATCGGTAGTAAAATCGCAATCGCTTCCGCTGGTAAACCAACGCTTTGCAACACCATCACCATGGTGACCATGCCCGCACTTGGGATGCCTGGCGCGCCGATGGCGGCTATCATGGCAGTAAAAAATACAATGAGTTGCTGCACAAAACTCAGCTCTACGCCAACCAAATTAGCAATAAATAAGGCGGCGGCGGCTTCGTAGAGCGCAGTTCCATCCATATTCACCGTAGCCCCAAGCGGCACGACAAAGCCCGCAATTTCTGGCTTAACGTGCAGATGTTGCGTGGTGCAACGCATGGTGACTGGCAAAGTCGCGCTGCTGGAGCTAGTCGCAAACGCCGTCACCAAGGCCTCGCGCGCGCCGCGCCAAAACCATATCGGCGTTTTACCTGTAATTAAATAAAGTAATAGTGGCAAAATGACCACGCCATGTAACAAAGTAGTGCCAATCACCACCGCCATAAATTTGCCCATGGTGCCTAGCATGGAGGTATCTTGCGTGGCGACCAGTTTAATGAGTAGCGCGGCAATGCCGAATGGCGCCAGCACCATCACCCAGCCTACAATGCGCATGGTAATTTCTAGGCCTTCTTGTAGTAGCGCGAGAATATTTTTATAGCGCTCGCCACCCATCACCAACGCGATACCTAAAATAAGCGCAAAAATCACCACCGCTAGCACATTGCCTTCGGCTAAAGCTTTGAATGGATTGATAAACAAGCCATGCAAAAATTGGCTAGAAAATTCTGACAGCGTTAATTCTTGCATTTTAAAGTTGCCCATGGCATCGACAAACATAGAAATTTGCATGCCTGCGCCTGGCTTAAAATATAAACTGGCGGCCATGCCCAAAGTGATTGCAATCGCCATGGTGAACATAAAAAAGATGAGTGTGGTTTTCCAAACGCGATGCATTTGTTGATGTTGCCGCAAATTGGCAATGCCCACCGCAATGCTGCAAAACACCAGCGGAATTAAAATCATTTTGAGCAGGTCGATGAACATTGTGCCTATTAGGCTGGACGCATATAAGCTGCCTTTGGCAACACTATTTTCTGCACCTAAAGAGTGAAAATACAAACCAATTGCAACGCCAAAAATCGCACCTAATAAAATTTGAACGTTCAGGCTGGGTAGTTTCATGGCGTAGCTTTTATTTTCTTAACTTTAGCAATTTTTGTCTTTGTAGCAGATACGCCAGAAGCCGCATGGAAACTGCCTTCTACGCCAGTTAATTTAGCCTCAGGTTTTGCTTTAGCATTTTCTGCATTGCGCTCAAACACTGCCGCAAAAAAACCGTCTGTGCCGTGTAAATGCGGTAATAGTTTTAAATATTTTCCAGTATTCAATTTAATTTGTTGTTGACTCAAAATCTCGCTGGCTGGCATTAAACTAAACTCAGGATGTGCGCCTAAAAATGCTTCTGCGATATTTTCATTTTCGTCCTGTAATAAGCTACAAGTGGCGTAGATTAAGCGTCCTCCAGCTTTAGTGAGCTTGGCAGCGCGCGCTAAAATAGCAGTTTGTTTAATACTCAGCTCTGCAATATCTTTTTGTTCAAAGCGCCATTTAAGGTCAGGATTTCGACGCAATGTGCCAAAACCGCTACATGGTGCATCAACCAACACGCGATCAAATTTGCCATTGAGGCGTTTGAGTTTTGGGTCGGTCTCTCCACTAATCACTTGTGCATGCAGGTTAGATAAGCCCGAACGTTTAAGGCGTTTCCCCAAATTCATTAAGCGTTTTTCTGACACATCAAACGCATAAAGTCGACCGGTATTTTTCATCAACGCGCCAATGGCCAGCGTTTTACCACCTGCGCCTGCGCATAAATCGGCCACCATTTGCCCACGTTTTGGCGCAACTAAATAACTTAAAAGCTGGCTACCTTCATCTTGCACCTCAATCTTGCCTTCGGTAAAAAGTACGTGCTTACTAATATTCATGCGCCCTGGCATGCGAATGCCGCAGGGCGCATGTGGGGTAATTTCTATGGTGTTTTCGTTAGAAGTATTTTCTGCCAACATGCGTTTTAGTGTATCTTCGCGGTTACTTTTAATAGTATTCACCCGTAAATCTAAACTCGCTTGCTCGTGCATGCTACGGCAAATAGTCAGCGCTTCCGCCTCACCATATTGCGCCACCAGCTTTTCCCACAGCCAATCCCGCACATCAGCCTGCACCGCTAGAGGTAAATTCTCAGTAGATTTAGCTTTAATGGTGTGCGCCCACTCAGTTTGCTGCTCGTTCAATACCGATTCCATCTCGCGTATGCTTTTACCTTGCACACGTAGCAACCACGCCAATATGAGCTTACGCGCATCATCTGGGTCATTTTCTTCATTCGCGGCAACCGTGCTTAGAAAACGCAAACGACGTAAAACTCCATAAACGCTCTCGGCCACAAAAGCGCGATCCTTTGTACCTAAATCGCGATTATTGCGAAAAAAGTCGCTCAGTTTAGCATCAGCTGGGCTGTTAAAATCGAGTAGATTTGCCAGCACCACAGCGGCCTGACGGATTAAGTTTGCATTCATTGTTTGTCTTTATTAAAATTAATTTACTACTCGGGTTGCGTGGGGCGATTTGAATTGATGCGAGTCGCCACCATTTCTACCACATCACCATTCTTTTCTATTTTACGGATTTTTACTGGCACATACTGATAATCTATTGCTAGCCACAGTTCTGTTTTTTCATCTGAGTCAATTCCGCTATGCGTAATGTGTATGGTTTTAAGCTCTCCAAGTGAAGAATTAATATTTTCTTCCCCCTCAAAACTATAATCATATGTGGTTAATTTTTTTCCAGTTGCAATAGGGATTTGCATGGTTTGCAAAGGCGCAACATACATAAATTGATACATAAAGCTCAGTAAATCTTGCGCGCCTTCGGGCAAATCTTCAGTTTTAGTGCCTTTTGATGTCTGCATAGTCACTTTTTTATTTAGCCAATCAAAATTGGCGGTACGCGTTTTCTCTGTTTTACTACCAAATTGATACAAGTAGCTGGTAGGTTGTAAACCAGTTTTGATGAGAAAACCTTCGCTCACTTGTAGCAGATCTGGAAATATCAATGCAGCAAAACCTTTACCTTCTGTGAGCCACTTTAATTGATAATGGTTTCCATCAATCAGATTGTAGGTGATTTTGGCCGCACCTTCCGCGCTACCGTCTACTTTAGTACGCACATCAAAATCAGTCTCCACAAACTGGTAAGCATTTTCATTGATCACTAAGCCCATATCTGCTGGCGCTGGCTCTAGCTCTGGCGTCTCAGTTGCTGGCTGTGGTTCTATAAAAGGTGTTTCCGCAACAACTTCTGGAGTCGGTGTCTCAACAATCGGCTCAGGAGGCGCTTCCGTATTGGCTTCTGGGGGTATTTCACTTACAGGCTCTGGCTCTTGTTCTGGTTCTGGTTCTGGTTCTGGTTCTGGTTTTGGTTTTGGTTTTGGTTGTGGTTGTGGTGCTACTGCTTCCTCAGGTCTAGGCGTTTCTATTTGCTTTGCAATTTCTCTCACAACAGGCTTGGGCATTTGAATGCGCGCCTCAATCAAGTGCATTTCTTTTTTTAAGTTTGGTAGCGTTAAATCGAGCCCACCCAACAAAAAAATGTGCGATAACGCAGAAACCAATAATGCCGCTCTAAGCCTCTTATAGCTTGGGTCTTGCAAAATTTCTGCTAATTTATTCCACATGAATTTTCGTTAGCGTTTGCTCGAAATTATCACCATCTTCATCCGTTAGCTTATAACGCACAGGTAAATAATACTGATCTTGTGCCAACCATAGCTGTTTTTTGTCGTCACCAGCCGCGGCCTCGTTAGAAATATGCAAGGCTTTATAACTCGCGTTCGCGATATTCAACTTTAAACCGCGCGCCATCACTTTATATTGGTAAGCATGAAGCTTTTTGCCCGTGGTCATCGTCACATTTACTTCATCTTTTGTGGGCGGATTAAACATAAACTGATACAAATAGCTGGCTAAATCTTGTGTACCTTTTTCTAAAGGCTCAGTTTTATTCTCACCTTTTACTTGCATATTGAGCGTGCTTTTCGCCCAATTAAAATCAGCAATCAGTGTTTTTTTTGCACTTTTCCCCTGATGTAACTCAAAGCGGCTTGGCTTTAAACCGTCTTTGGTAACCGTGCCAATGCTGGTAAGCGTGCGCTCACCCATTAGTGCATAAACACCAATGCCCTTGGTTATAGATTTAATACGGTATTGCTTGCCATTTTGCGCGAAGGTTTCTTTCACCTTGGCAAACAATTTGCCATTTCGCGCTACATCGTACTCAAGTTGAATGTTTTTAGGATATGCAAATGCTAGATTTGTCCCTAGAAAAAATAAAACAATGAACTGCGTTAGTTTTAACATGCGTTTCTTTCAAGTTTAAAAGCACTTAACGCTTGGACACAAAACAAGTTGTCAATTAAACAATAATAGTCGGCGCTTCACCCGCGTTTTGAGCGCGAATTAGGCCAATTTCGTACACGGTTTCACCATTGACTTGCAATAAGGCGATTGCCTGTGCAGCATCTTCTTTAGCTACAATCACCGCCATGCCAATGCCGCAGTTAAAGGTTTTGTACATTTCTCTGTGCGTAATATTACCTTGCACCTGCAGCCATTGAAACAATTGCGGCAGCTGCCAGCTTTTACCGTTAATTTCAGCTATTAAGCCAGCAGGTAATACGCGCGGAATATTCTCGGTAATACCGCCGCCAGTAATGTGCGCCATGCCTTTTACAGGCAACGCATCAATCAATTTTAACAGCGATTTCACGTAAATTTTAGTCGGTGCCATCACCACGTCTTTAAATTTTCTGCCATAAAAGTCTGAATCAAAATCGATGCCAGAATTCGCAATCAGTTTGCGAATCAGCGAATAGCCATTAGAGTGTGCTCCACTAGAAGCCAAGCCCAGCAGCACATCACCCGCAGCAATGCTTAAACCATTAATGATTTTTTCTTTATCCACGCAACCCACCGCAAAGCCCGCCAAATCATACTCGCCCGCGGGGTACATGCCAGGCATTTCTGCGGTTTCGCCACCCACTAAGGCGCAGCCAGATTGCTCGCAACCTTCGGCAATGCCTTTAATCACTTGCGCCGCCACGCCCACTTCTAACTTGCCGCAAGCGAAATAATCGAGGAAAAATAGCGGCTCTGCGCCTTGCACGAGAATATCGTTGACACTCATGGCGACTAAATCAATGCCCACAGTATCATGCTTATTCAGCTCAAAAGCCAGTTTAAGCTTAGTACCCACGCCATCGGTGCCAGAAACCAACACTGGATTTTTAAACTTTTTCGGCATCTCGAAAAGTGAGCCAAAACCACCAATGCCCGCCAGCACTTCTGGCCGCATAGTGCGCTTAGCGAACGGTTTAATTTGTTCAACCAGCACGTCGCCCGCTTCAATATCTACACCCGCATCGCGGTAGCTAATTGAGCTTGTATTGGGAGTATTTGTGTTCAAAACTAATCTCGATTCAATTTAATGCGTTAACAATTGGTATAACTTTAGTGAATGGTTTAACTTAAAGTATAATTTTAACTCATATGGTCAATAAACCCCAAAACAACAATTCTGGCAATCTGCTTACAAATAATCGCTGGCTAATTTTAAGCGCGATTTTTTTAGTGGTATTTTATTTTCTGCTGCCCGTGCTGACGCCGTTTTTAGTTGCGGCGATTTTGGCTTATATTTGTGATCCGCTGGTCGATAAAATTAGTCTGTGGGGCACACACAAAAATAAGCTAGGCCGCACACCCGCCACAGTGCTGGTCATGCTGGTGATTTTGGGCATTATTACGCTGCTGTTACTCATTATAATTCCTTTGCTACAAAAGCAATCGATGCTGATTGTGGAACGTTTGCCAGGAGTTATCAGCAACCTGCGCGCCACTATTGAGCCTTGGTTACAATCCAAGCTGGGTATTAGCTTGGCCATTGATAGCACGCAAATTCAAGACGTGATTACCAAAAATTGGAAAACTGCAGGCAATATTCTTGCGGATGTGCTGCAAACAGCGGGCAACAATAGCATGGCGCTTATTGGCATTATTGCTAATATTTTGTTGCTACCTGTTGTACTGTTTTATCTGCTACGCGACTGGGATGAGGTAATAGCGGGTATTGGTCAGCTAATTCCACGCGACATCATAGGCAAAGCCACAGAAATTACACAAGAAATCGACCAAATGCTGGCAGAATTTTTACGCGGGCAGCTTACGGTGATGATGTTAATGAGTGTTTTTTATGCCGCGGGATTGTGGCTAGCTGGCTTAGATATGGCGCTACCAATTGGCTTAATTGCAGGCCTATTAGGTTTTGTGCCTTATTTAGGTCCGGCCATAGGCATGGGCTTGGCGTTATTGGCGGGAACATTACAATTTAACAGTTTTGACCAGTTAATCCCTGTTTTGCTGGTATTTGGCATTGGCCAGTTAATTGAGAGCAATTTTATCACCCCCAAGCTGGTCGGCGACCGTATTGGCTTACATCCTGTTGTTGTGATTTTCTCTTTACTGGCAGGTGGCCAATTGTTTGGCTTTGCGGGCGTATTACTAGCTTTACCTGTTAGCGCCGCAATTGCAGTAGGTTTGCGCCACACCAAAGACAATTATTTGGGTAGCGATGCCTATTTAAAATAGCGCAGCATGAAGCAATTACTTTTAGACATAAAACCAGCCGCAGCGCCATCGCTACAAAACTTTGTCGCTGGACGCAACACCGAAGCGATTGCCAGCTTGCAAGCCCTAATAAATAACACTGCTCAATCTCATTTTATCTACCTTTGGGGCGAAAAAGGCAGTGGGAAAAGTCATTTATTATCGGCCTGTGAGGCAATATCCATGCGGGTTGCAGACGATGTTAATTTACTCGATAATGATGCGCAAATTGCATTATTTAATACCTACAATCAAATAAAAGCTGAAGACGGTATTTTGATAACCGCAGGTTTGCACGCACCAAATCAGATGAATTTGCGCGATGATTTAGCCACCCGACTGGCTTGGGGCTTGGTGTATCAGCTGCATCCGCTCAATGACGAAGAAAAAGCGCAAGCCTTAAAACAGCACGCCAAAGAACGCGGCATGAAGCTGCCCGACGAAGTCACTGAATATTGTTTACGCTATTTACGCCGCGATTTACCCACGCTGATGGCGATTTTAGATGCATTAGATGAGTGGTCGCTGACTGCTCACAAACCGATCACGGTGCCGATGCTGAAGAAGTTGTTGCAACTGGAATTAAATATTTAATATCCTGTAGAATGTTTCCCTACAATAAACCAAATGATAGATAAATACTATCCTTAAGGTGAATTATGTTACGCATTACAGAAATAAAATTACCACTCACTTCCGCTACAGGCAAAGGGCACACAGATGCCGAAATCAGAGCGGCTATCATCAAAAAATTGGCCATTAACGCGTCTGATTTACTTGATTTTTCAATCTTCAAACGTGGTGTGGATGCACGCAAAACCAATTCGATACTATTGGTTTATTCGCTAGATGTAACGGTAAATGACGAAGCTAAAGTGTTGGCCAAACTAAGCCGTGACCCGCATGTAAAGACAAGCCCTGATATTTCTTACAAATTTGTTGCAACTGCACTGGCCTCAATTAAATCACGTCCTGTCATCATCGGCTTTGGCCCTGCGGGTATTTTTGCGGCACTGATTTTGGCGCAATCTGGCTTTAAGCCGATTGTGCTAGAACGCGGTAAAGCTGTACGCGAGCGCACCAAAGACACCTGGGATTTTTGGCGTAAAGGCAAACTCAATCCAGAATCGAACGTGCAATTTGGCGAAGGCGGTGCGGGTACATTCTCTGACGGCAAGCTTTACAGCCAGATTAAAGACCCGAAACATTACGGCCGCAAAGTGATTCAAGAGTTTGTAAAAGCGGGTGCGCCAGAAGAAATCATGTACGTCAGCCATCCGCATATCGGCACTTTTAGATTAGTCGGCATGGTGGAAGAAATGCGCAAAACCATTGAATCGCTGGGTGGTGAGATTCGTTTTGAAGCCCGCGTGGATGATATTGAAATAGAAAATGGTGAAGTACAGGGTGTGGTGCTGGCCAGCGGCGAACGGATTACGACGAATCATTTAATTTTGGCTGTCGGCCACAGCGCGCGCGACACATTTGAAATGATTCATCGTAAAAATATCTACATCGAGGCCAAGCCGTTTTCAATCGGTTTTCGCATCGAGCATCCGCAAAGCCTCATCGACAAAGCGCGTTACGGCAAGAGCTATTCTGAAGATATATTAAGCAAATTAGGCTCGGCAGAATATAAATTGGTGCATCACGCCAGCAACGGCCGCAGCGTATATAGCTTTTGCATGTGCCCTGGTGGCACAGTTGTGGCATCTGCCTCTGAAGTGGGTTGCGTGGTGACCAACGGCATGAGCCAATACAGCCGAAACGAGCGTAATGCCAACGCTGGCATTGTGGTGGGCATTACGCCAGAAGTGGATTTTCCAGCTGATTCTAGTGAATATGGTCCACTAGCTGGTATGTATTTACAACGCGAATTAGAAGCAAAAGCCTATGCCCTAGGAGGCAATAGCTATGAGGCTCCTGGGCAATTGATTGGTGAATTTTTAGCCAATAAACCAAGTACAACATTTGGCGAAGTGCAGCCAAGTTACACGCCAGGTGTGCATTTAACTAACTTAGAAACTGCCTTGCCAGAATTTGCTATTAGCGCGATTCGAGAAGCGATTCCCGCATTTGCCAAGCAAATAAAAGGTTATGATTTGGCCGATGGCCTTTTAACGGGCGTGGAAACGCGCACTTCAAGCCCCATTCGCATCAAGCGCGATGATGAAACGCTACAAAGCATCAACACCAAAGGCTTGTATCCATGCGGCGAAGGTGCAGGTTACGCAGGCGGAATTTTATCGGCTGGCGTCGATGGCATAAAAGTAGCCGAAGCGGTCGCTTTAAGTATCTGCAAGCCTGTTTAATGTAACTAAAATCACTGTTTAACGCCATTATAAAAGCATAATACGGAAGTGCTATTTTAATGATGAGTTTCTTTATTGATAAGGAAATGAAAATGAACGCAAATGTGGGTGGTATTGATCGTGTAATACGTATTGTGGCAGGACTAGCTTTAATCGCCTGGGCATTACTTGGTGGCCCAGTATGGGCTTGGATAGGTGTTGTGATACTGGCAACTGGCTTGATGGGATTTTGCGGGGCTTGGAGTTTACTGGGCATCAATACCTGCAAAGTCAAACAATAGAATAGACGGCTCTTTAAGCTAGTGCAATAGCAATCTCGCTAGAAGCAGTTTCACCTAAGTTGTCGTGCCAAGTCACGCTAATTCTATCTCCAACTTTTGCGCCTTTTAGGTAAAAAGTGAGATAAGGATTTTTAGAAATTCCCGTCCCCCACTGCATTTCTAACACAGGTTTTTCGTTTAAAGTAGCGGTCACTAATTGAATAAAATGTGCAGGAATAAACGCGCCGAAATCATCTTTTTTGCGCCCTGTTTCCATGGAGTGGCTGATAATTACTTTCACTTCTGTAATTTCACCCTTTAACTTAGCACGCATTTTCATATTGTTATCCATCAGCCGCACCCATTCTCCAGCACAACAACATTTTTTGAAGCGGTATAATATTGCTCACCAGCTTTTACAACAATTTTAATATCGCTTGTTTCGGCCATTTTGATGCGAGTTACCAATTGTGGTAGCGCACCATTACTGAACATAAAATTGCCTATGAGTGCAGTTGGATTTTTCTCAACAAATATTGCAATCGCCTCGGTATTTGGAATGCGACTTAAAACTTCCAACTGCACTATCGCGCCGTTTTCAGCCTTATCTGGCGCGATAATTTGAATATCTTTGCTTAAAACTTCGCCATTAACTGCTAATATTTTCTCAGCTTCTTCCAGTTTAATCGCTTCAAAAGCGGCTTTGTTCCATACTACAGCAATAGCTCTGAGAGGCAGTAATAGAGAGCCTCCCAAACTGACAACTAAAACGTTTAAAAAGTCTCTACGCTGCATTAACTTAGTCTTTCCTCAGCGAGCTTTTCGTTTTCTTGCAAGCGGCGTAGCTCCTTCAAACGCGCCTCCACAATCGACTGCTCATAAAAGTTACCATCTTTGGCTTTGGTGGCAAACTCCATTTGTTCTATGGCTTTTTTCAAATTATATTGTCGATAATATGCCTCGCCTTGCGCCTGAAAACGCAATAAATTTTTGTTTTTTGCAGTATATGCTTTAGCTAAAATCGTATAAAAATATGCATCATTTGGATACAGCGCGCGCTTATCTTGTACCAATTTGATGGCTTTATCGGGCTGATTAATCGCCAAAAAGTGCTCTGAATAACCGTAAATGAGCGAACGATAGTTTGGATAAAGCGCTAGACTTTTCGCATATTGACTAGCAGCGGCTTGTGGATTATTGCGCGCCACCTCTAGACGCGCGATTAAATTCTCGATATACGCATTTTTAGGCGCATTAGTTTTTAGCCATTTCACTTGATTTTGCGTGCCTACCAAGTCATTTTTGCGCAACATCGCCAATGCTAGGCCATAATGCTCGGCGGTTTCGCTGGCAAAACGCCTTTCTTTAAGATTATCTTGAAATTGGTCTATCGCATCTTGCGCCAAGCCATTGCCTGCGCGCAATTTAGCCTTTACCAAATTAAACTCTAAGCTATCCGCCACTTGTTTATAGGGCATGGTTTCGACACGATTCGACACATCTGCAATGCGCTCGGCATTGAGTGGGTGGGTACGCAAAAAGCTAGGTGCAGCACCATCACTAAAGCGTGTGCCGCGTTGCAATGTGGTAAAAAATGCAGGCATGGCGCGCACATCAAAACCTGCGCTGTCTAAAATGCTTAAACCTACGCGGTCGGCCTCGCGCTCATGCTCGCGCGTGTAATCTAGCTGGCGCTGCACACCTGCAGCCGACGCCGCCGTTAGCGCGCCTGTAGCCAGCTCAGGATTTGCGCGCGCAACCAGCAAGGCCAGTGCAATACTGCCAATATTTTTAAACATATCGGTTTTTTGCTTTGCTAACATTCTTGCCAAATGTCTTTGAGTCACATGGCCAATTTCATGCCCAAGCACACTCGCGAGTTCCGATTCGCTATTATTTGCTAATATCAGTCCTGTATGCACGCCAACCACACCTCCTGGCATGGCAAAGGCGTTAATTGAATTATCTCGCACCACAAAAAAAGTGAATTTTTGTTGCTTATCTGGACTGGCAGCCGCTAATTTATTGCCTAACGCTTGCAAGTAATCATTCACTTCAACATCTTGCAACACTTCGTCGCTCACGGCCACTTCGCGCATGATCTGATCCCCAATGTATTGCTCATCTTGCGGCGTCAGCACAGTTTGCGAAACATCACCCAAATCGGGCAGGCTGGTGTCTAAATTGGTCGGACTTTCGTAAGGCTTACCAGTTAATGACGGCTTTGTCGCGTTTTCAGCAAATGCAAAGTTTGCGCTCAGTAGAGTGATAAATATGATGGTCTTTAATTTCATTATTGTTATGATAATGCCTTTAGGCGGCAAGTTCACGCCGAATGATAAATAGAAAGTAAGCAATGAGCAAACTCACGCACTTCGACTCTAGCGGCCAAGCGCACATGGTAGATGTAGGCGACAAGCTACAGACCAAGCGCAAAGCGGTTGCCAGCGGCATTATTTCCATATTGCCAAGTACTTTAAAGCTCATTTTGCAAGGTGATGCCAAGAAAGGTGATGTGCTTGGCATCGCGCGTATTGCAGCAATTCAAGCCAGTAAAAAAACCGCTGATTTAATTCCATTGTGCCATCCCATTGCGCTCACTAAGGTATCCATAACGTTTGAGATCGACGAAAAGACGACTTCGATTACTTGCACCGCTACCACCGAAACCACTGGCCAAACTGGTGTCGAGATGGAGGCGCTTACCGCTGTGAGCGTGGGTTTACTGACGATTTACGATATGTGCAAAGCCGTTGACCGCGGCATGACGATGAGCGATATTAAATTGCTAGAAAAAAGCGGTGGAAAGTCTGGCGATTGGTCTGCGAAATAAATTCTATGTGCCGTCTTTACCCAAAAGAAAAGAGCAAATAGTATGCCTCAAAAAATCAAACCACTATTAGAAGTTTTGGCTGGAATTATATTTATTTTTGGTTATGTATGGCTAATAATTCCACTGCATTCTCAGTGGGTAAAAATTTTCTCCGTAATACCAATCCTTTTATTTTTAATTTATTCAGATTTCAGTAATAAGGAAAGCTTAGAAAACATCGGCTTAAGCCTGAAAAACTGGCATGACTCTTTTAAATTACTGCTTATTTTCATATCAATAGTTATTCCAATTTTATATGTGGTATGGCAGCACTTTTTACCAGTAAACAATTTTTTTTATCATGATTATGCTTTCTGGAAAAGACTTGCTATCTACCCGTTTGTGGTGTTATGCCAAGCATATATTTTTCTAGCTTTTTTCTTTAGGCGCTACAGAAAAATATTTTTTCCCCATACCAATATTGCTATTATTTTTTCAGCATTCACTTTCTCCATGATACACATTCCATCACCACCGCTCATCATATTCTGCTTTGTCGCGGGCATTGTATGGACGAGTATTTATCACAAATATCCCAATCTTTTCACCATCACGATATTTCACTCAGTATTGGGAATTTTTTGTTCTTTTGTATTGCTTATGTATGAAGTGGTAGGGCCAGAAGCTGATCCTGGCAAATGGTCTAAAAATCAGGATTCTGTATATGGTTACATTGACAGCGTTAATCATATAGAACTTTTTAAGATTAAAGATACCTCAGATGTAGAGGTAAGTCATAAACAAAATAGTATTTTAGTGAGAGGCTGGGTTGCAAGCGCAGATAATATAAAAAATATCCGGCTAAGTTTAGGTGGCAAAGATTACTCTGTTCATTACGGTATCGAACGTAAAGATGTTGCCACGCATTTTAATAATCCGGATTATCTTTATAGTGGCTTTGATGCCAATATACCTATCTCGGATTTTGCGCTCGGATATCATAGACTGCTCCTAAAGATTGATGTTGAAGGAGATATGTTTTATCACTCCCCAGGCTCTAGAATATGGATTAAACTTAATTAGATGTTAGCTATTATAGACTGCTAGAAAAATACGGTGGGAAATCTGGCGATTGGGTAACAAAATAAACCACTCGTCTCTGATTATGACTATCAGTTAAATAAACGAGTGGTTTGTACTAAAAAATCACACTATCAAACTAATACGCAATTACCTAATTAGCCCCTAATACTTTCGCAACTAATCGTCAGTACTTGGGATAGAACGATTACGGTTACGACCACTCGTTGGATCATCGCAACCGCGACATTGATGTACACCACCATCTTCGCCATTAACACGAGGTGCGTCACCAGTACGATCATTACGGCCTCCGCCACCAACTCTTACGCGATCCCGACCGCTTACATGTCCATCAGCATGATCTGCACCACGCACATGACCAACAGGGCCATCTGCGCCTTGTCTTGCCATTGCAGGTGTAGAAACCATTGCCACACCCAAAGCTAACATTAAAGATAAAAGTAATTTATTCATTTCAAACTCCTCAACAATTAAGTTAAAAATTAATAAAATGGGATATAATCCCTTTTTATGTATGTAGATTAAATGGGATATAATCCCGTGTCAAGTATTATTTTATATTTTTTTGTGCTAGGATTTAACTATTAGCTACTGCCCTTAAAATAATTCGATTAGAAAGAATGGCTATGCACTTTATTTATACTTTCGGGCTCTTGGCTTTAATTAGCCAAGCCTGCTTGGCTGCCGAGCCAACCCAATCAAACAAGCCTTCTAGCGGCAGGTTTTCAGTTTCTGTCGGCGCTGATTATTCTTCTGGCAATTATGGAGCAAGCGAAGATACCGATGTATGGGCAATTCCGATTAGTTTAAAGTACAGAACAGGCGCTTGGCGCTTTGGAGCTTCCACCTCTTGGCTACACGTCACAAGCCCCAACAACGTAGATGCAGACGGTAACTTTATTGGCAGTGGTGGCAAAAAAAATACAGAGACAGGCATTGGCGATGTCCATTTATCGGCCGCTTACGCCCTGCTGGATGACCGTGATTACCTTGTCGGGCTTGATATCATCGGTAAAATTAAAATCCCCACTGCGGACGAAAATAAATTTTTAGGTTCGGGAAAAACTGACTATGGCTTAAATCTAGAAGTTTTTAAAACCATCAGCCATTGGACGCCCTATTGGAACGTAGGCTACAAATGGAAAGGTGACCCAAGCGGCATTAATTACAAAAATATGTGGTCCACTTCGCTTGGCTTTGAATATCTAGTGAATCGCGATTTAACGCTTGGAGCGAGTTACGATTGGCAACAAAAAGTCACCCAATTCTCGCAAAATGCGCAAGAAGCCTCAGCTTACGCAAACTACTATCTTAACGACAACAATAAACTTAACTTTTACCTGCTCACAGGCTATAGCGATGCCAGCCCAAATTGGGGTTCTGGCTTTGTGATAGTGCACTATTTCTAAGTTACTTTTAGGAGAATAAGATGGTTAAATGGTTGCTAATTTGTACCTTGTGCGCCGTTACATTAAGCGCCTGCGAGCAGCAAAAACAAGCCTCCGCCGAAGTGGGTGCTATTCCTAAAACGATTATCGATAAAGCCACCAATGATATTAACGCTGCCGAAGCACTGGCTGCAGAGCAACAGAAAGCATTAGAAAATATTGAAGCACCAGCAGATGAAGCGAAATAAGCTAATGCTAAACTTTAATGTTTTATACACCAGCCCCAATAAAAGATTAAGTTCATTTTTGGGTTCTACTTTACGTTGGAGATTAGGAGAGTTATCGCCATGAAGGGTTGGGTTTACGTCATCACAAACAAAGCCATGCCTGGCCTCATCAAGGTTGGCTTTTCCATGAAAGACCCAGAGCTGCGGGCGGCAGAGTTAAATCACACTGGGTCACCTCACCCATACGCCGTTGACTATGAGGTATTGGTTGACGAACCGCGTGACGTCGAGCAAACAGTTCACGGTCGCTTGAGAAATCACAGGGAGGGGAAAGAGTGGTTTCGCTGCACTACTGAAGAAGCAATCATATCAATAAAGGGGGTTGTTGGCACAAAAATGCAAGTTGAGAATTTCAAACGTGCTGACAGGGCGAAAGTTGAAGCAATCAAACGGCAGAGAGATGCTGAGGAACGCTCAAGGCGTGCGGCCGAAGAAGGTGAGGAACGCGCAAGGCGTGCGGCCGAAGAGGATCGGCGAAAACGAATATCCGCATTGAATGACAGACGTCAAGAAATCATTTCACGATACGAGCCATCATTGAAAGCGGCACTACCATGTACAAATTTCTGGGCCTATTTTGCTGGCGTTTTCCTTGCACTCGGGATGCTACTTGCTGTGTTTTTTTCAAAGATTAATGCTGAAATATTTATGTGGTGGACAATCGGATCATTCGTAATCACACCGTTTGTCAAGGGCGACTCCGAAGAAAAAGCGAAAGAATCTGCTCAATACAAGTCAATCCTTTCAAAGCGCGATGCCGAACTCGCAGTAATTGATAGTGAAAAAGCTAAGTTACGATGAACATCTCCAACCTGGCAGTCCACACGGACGCTGCGCGATAAAGCCGCGCAGCGCCGGTGACTTCTACGTTAGCCATAAAGGACGCACATGATTGACAACTCGGGAATTTTAAAAACTGATCTGTATCATGGTACATCCAGTATTTTTCTTTCATCAATAAAGAAAGAAGGGTTAGGAGGTATTAACGTACTGAAAAAGTACAACATTGAAAGTCTATTTCAAAATATCTGCGAGGTTTTTTCGGAACGTTTTTCTGAGTCAGAGTGGTGGGCGAATAATGGTTATATTTGTAATACTATGCTAAATGGCAGAGTTACAAACAGCGGAATGAATTTTCGCTATGGCTCTGTGTATTTGACTCCATCCAAATGCACAGCGACAAACTATGCAAAGTTAAATCATTATGGGTCAGAATATCTATCAATTTTCATATCTGCTTACGAAGCGCTAAAGGAAATATCCGAAGATTCCGCCTTAAAAGTGTTTCCTTCTTCCCATGAGTTACGCTCTATTTTAATTAATGAACCGTCTCCCATTGTATTAACTATTAGCAATGTTTTGGCTTCTAGTCTTCGGACAGAGCAAGGTGGTGACATTTCAGAGCAATTAGATTTTTTAAAAAACAATGAAGAAATTATGTGGCAGCAGTGCAATTTTGAAACCACGGAAATCATTAACTTTGAAAACATATCACTTGAATATATTGAAAAAGGCTAACAAATCGTTGCAGCTCGCACGCTTCGCGTGCTGGACATTTTGTAAATCGCGCTTTTGTGGTTTTGCTATGCAAAAGTTTCCCACAAAATCACAGTTTACAAACTGCCGCAGAACTTGGCGTCAGTCACAAATTTGTGCAGTAATACGTTCCGCACTGGCGGGCGCCATGGTTAAACCATACCTAAAATGCCCCGTATTTAAGTACAAGTTTTGAATGGTTGGATGCGCGGCAATTGTCGGTAAATTATCCGGCGTACCAGGCCGCAGGCCGCTCCAGTGCTTGCGTATAGCGGCATTCTTTAAGCTGGGTAAAATGCTTTCGGCTTTGGTTTTAAGTGCCTGTTTCACCACTTCTGTGGTGCGCGGGTCAAAGCCCACATCCTCTAGCGTGCTGCCCGCCAGCAGCAAGCCATCGCGCCGCGGTACTAGGTAGAAGCCATTTTGGTAGATTATATTTTGCGGTATTTCTGGCACATTTTCATAAAGCAAAATCTGCCCACGCATGGGTTTTATGTTGAGATTTGCAGCGGTATCTTTGAGTAATTCAAAGCTCCAAGCGCCCGAAGTCACTACAAATACATCTGCCTTGAGAGTCTCACCAGTATTGGTCTTCCAGCCATCTATTTTATTCACATTTTTAAGCGGTTCAAGCTGCGTGTTTTCTAGCAAAGTGACATTTTGTTGTATGAGTATTTGCCGTAAGGCTTGCAGCAAATTTGGCGGCCGCACTTGCGCAACAGAAGGCAAAAACAAACCTTGGGCGTTTTTTTCTACGGGAATTTTATTTTTTTCACACCAATCAATCGCGGCCTTTTCATCTGGAGGCGACAAAATCTGAATACCACTTTGTGTGTATTCTGGGTCAATTCCCGTGGCGGTGAGTAAGCGCTCACATAGTCTTTCATACATGCCAGCGCCTGCCATAGCGAGTTGATTCACTGCATCTTGATACATCCACGGTAGTAGCGGAAACAAAATACCTGCGCCTGCCCATGACGATTCGCCCGAGGTTTGCGCAGCGATAATATTACGCTCCACAATGGTGACATCACAACCGCGCTCAACCAATGCCAGCGCTGTCATGCAGCCAACAATGCCGCCACCTACCACTATTATTTTTCTAGCCAACGACTAAAACCTATTTATTTGCCTGTAATCAAGTAAATTTCTGCTGCAATTAAACTTTGTGGACTGCCGAACAACACCAACACATCGCCATCGGCCAGCATAATATCGCCACGCGGAGTAATATCTTCAAGCATATTGGGGCGGCGTATTAATTGCACTTCTACACTAAATTTCGCCAAATCAATGTGATCTAAACGCAGATTTTTGGCATATGAATCTTTGCTAATTTCAACCGAATGCAACCTAGCGCGCTGTTCGTTTGCCGCATCCATATCTGAAACACCACGGAAGTAGCCTTTAAAAATCTTGTAACGCTCTTCTCGAAATACTCTAATACGTTTTATCACTCGATTCAACGGAACACCCAATAAAACCAAAGCGTGCGAAGCTAACATCAAACTGCCCTCCAACACTTCAGGCACCACTTCAGTCGCCCCCGCCTCACGAAATTCATCCATGTGCGTTTCATCATAAGTGCGCACAATGACTGGCAAATTTGGGTAAGCCTCTTGCGCAACATGTAGCACCTTCATCGAAGCGCGCAAATCAGAATAGCTGACGATTAATGCCTTAGCACGCTCGCCGCCAGCGGCTTCCAACACAATGCGTCGGCCTGCATCGCCATACATCACGTGCTGCCCTGCTGTTGCCGCCTCGTGTACGCGCGTCGGATCAATATCTAAGGCAATAAAAGGAATATTTTCTTCTTTTAAAAAGCGTCCTAAGTACTGCCCGCTACGACCATAACCACAAATAATCACATGATCTTTTAAATCTTTACTCACACCATCTAGCGCCTCGACCACTTGGCTACTATTGCGGGTATAGCTTTTTACCAGCTTGCGTGCAATGCGGCCGTTGTATGGAATGATAAGCGCAGCAAGCGCCATCGATAATAAAGATGCTGCCAGCACCAGTTGTAGCTCGTTACCGCCGATTAGTTTTTGTTCTAACCCCAGCGCTAGAATCACAAAACTGAACTCACCCGCTTGCGCCAGCACAATGCCAGTGCGAATACCTACGCCTGTTTCAAAGCCAAACGCACGCACTAAGACTGCCACAACCACAGCCTTAAACAATACAAAGCCAGCCAACAGTAGCAAAACCAAACCAATGTTTTGCAACAAATAATTAAAATCGAGCAGCATGCCAATGCTGATGAAGAATAAGCCAAGCAAAATATCGCGAAAGGGCGCAATATCAGATTCCACTTGATAGCGGTAACGCGTTTCGGATATCAACATACCTGCAATAAAGGCGCCTAGCGCATATGACAAGCCCGCAATTTTGGTCACCGTCGCCAGCAACAAAGTGACTGTGAGCACGTTCATCACAAACAACTCGCGCGAGCGTTGTTTGGCCACCAAGCTAAACCAAAAATTGATGATACCCTTGCCAAACTTAAATAATATAAATAACAACACGGCAGATTTGATAAACGACATGCCTAAAGTGGTGGCTAAATCACCTGTTTGCGCACCTAATGCGGGAAACAGCACCAAAATAGGAATCACTGCTAAATCTTGAAACAGCAAAATACCAATACTTAAGCGACCATGGCGCGAGTTTAAGTCGACGCGCTCCATTAACACTTTAGACACGATGGCTGTGGATGACATGGTAAGCGCACCGCCCACCACAAACGCCGTGGGCAGGCTGAAGCCAGCTAGCCAGCTTAGTAAAATGGTCACAAACAAGGTAATCAACACCTGCGCGCCGCCCAAGCCAAACAAGGTTTTGCGCATGGCATAAAGTTTAGGCAAGCTAAACTCTAAACCAATGCTAAACATTAAAAATACGATACCAAACTCGGCCACATGGCGGCCAGATTCTGTGCTGGGTAATAAGTTAAGCGCAAATGGGCCAAACAGAATGCCCACCATAAAATACGCCAGCATTGCAGGCAAACGCATGGCGCGAAACAGCGCAACTGCCAATACCGAACTGGTTAATAGAAGTAAAACGCTGGTTAAAGAGTCAAACATATAGGTTATTTTTCACTATTTTTCATTGAGATTATTCTTGTTATTGATGTGTTCAGGCAAAAATTGTGCCTACTTTTAGTATTTTACCTAAGAATAGCTTTTTTTACTTTATTACTGGTGCATTCCCTTCTATACTTAGCGCATATGTCACCAACATTACTACAGTCAGGTCGCTCACATACTCCTTCAGACCATATAAAGCCGAGCACTTTAGAGCTTGCGCGCAATGTTTTAAACATTGAAGCACACGAAATTAGCGCTTTAGCAGCGCGATTAGATGCAAATTTTGAGGCTGCTGTGCAGCTAATTCTACATTGCCAAGGTCGTGTTGTGGTAAGCGGCATGGGTAAATCTGGCCATGTTGGCGGCAAAATCGCCGCCACCCTTGCCAGCACAGGCACTCCAGCCTTTTTTATGCATCCGGCCGAGGCTAGCCACGGCGACTTAGGCATGATTACCGCGGGGGATGTGGTAATTGCGCTTTCCAACTCAGGCGAGAGCGATGAGCTACTCAATATTGTACCTACCATTAAACGCCTAGGCGCAAAAATTATTAGTATTACAGGCGCTAAAAATTCCACTTTGGCTAAAGAATCGCACGTGCATTTAAGCGCAGAGGTATCACAAGAAGCTTGCCCTTTGGGATTGTCGCCTACCGCCAGTACTACGGCTGCGCTGGCGCTTGGGGATGCAATAGCTGTCTGTGTGTTGGATTTACGTGAGTTTTCTGCCGAAGATTTTGCGCGCTCACACCCTGGCGGCAACATTGGCAGACGTTTAATTGTGCGTGTAAAAGACGTCATGCGCACGGGGAACGCCATTCCTCAAGTGAAAGATGGCGAATTATTATCTGTTGCACTCACCGAAATGACCAAAAAAGGCTTGGGTCTGACAGCTATTGTTAATGATGCTAAGCAGCCGATTGGCATTTTTACTGATGGTGATTTACGCCGTACTTTTGCTAAGGGAATTTATACTAACAGCGCCAAAATTGCCGATGTGATGCATGCTCACCCGAATACAATCAATGCCAAACAACTTGCCATAGAAGCACTAGAAATGATGGAGCAGAAAAAAATTAATGGCTTGTTAGTGGTGGATGATAGTGAGAGGCTGGTGGGCGCATTTAATATGCACGATTTACTGAAAGCGAAAATTCTTTAATGGATACAAAAAAAATAATCATTACTGCAGAAGTTTTAGCGCGAGCGAAAAAAATTAAATGTGTCGTTTTTGATGTAGATGGCGTGATGACAGACGGCGCGCTTGGTATCGGCGATGATGGGCAAGAATACAAAAATTTTCATAGCTTAGATGGCCTAGGAATGAAACTACTTAAGGCTTCTGGCGTGCAAATGGCAATTATTACAGGCCGCACTAGCAATGTGGTGAAACAACGCGCCGATAGCACGGGTATTGCGCATTTTTATCAAGGCGTCGAAGACAAACTGAAAGCCTTTAACGATTTGCTACAAAAAATGCATTTGCAGGCAAATGAAGTAGCTTTTATGGGCGATGACGTAGTGGATGCGCCAGCGATGCGGCGCTGTGGCCTAGCATTGACGGTGCCTACAGGGCATCGTTTATTAAAACCACATGCGCACTATATTACCAAGGCTAGTGCAGGGCGCGGCGCAGTGCGTGAAGTCTGCGAACTGATCATGCAGGCGCAAGGGACTTTTGAAGCACAGATGGCACAATTTTTTGAGTGACTATTGTTGAACTATGCTAGCGCGCTCCACCATATTTTTTCCGCTAGTGTTAGCAACTGCGCTGGCAATTGTTACGTTTTGGATCAATCTAACCGTGGAGCAACAAGGCCCTAAAATTGATGGCAGCAATCGGCATGACCCAGATTACACAATGAATAATTTTGTCACTACACAAACAGATGTCACAGGAAAGTTGCGCTACGTTTTAGCTGCGGCCGAGATGGTGCATTATCCAGATGACGACAGCACTGTACTACAGCGCCCGCGCTTTACACAATACACAACTGATAAGCCTTACACTCAGATTGAAGGCTTGCGTGCTTATGTTTCTAGCGATGGCGAGGAAATTGAGCTGGTGGACAATGTAAAAGTGGTGCGTCAGGCATTTAACGGCAAAGGTGAATTGCAGATTCTGACCGAAAAATTGCTTATTTTGCCCAACAAAGATTTAGTGAAAACCGATAGTCCAGTAGTAATTACACAAGCGCCAAAAACAGTGATTCACGCCACTGGCATGGTTTTCGACAAGAAAAAACAAACGCTAACGCTGAATAAAAGAGTAAAAGCACATTACGAACGGCCAATTGGTGCTGCCTCTAAAATCACAAAAACTAAACCTATGATTACAAAACCAATCGCAAAACCTTTAAGTGCGATTTCAGCAAGTACTTCTAAAAAAAATACGGTTGCCAAACCAAATACCACAACTAAGAAAAAATCGTTAAAAAAACGAAAAACTTTAAAAAAGGCTACACGGAGTAAAAAATGAATAATCTCATTCGCCTCAGCTTGTTAATTATTGGCTTCTCAATCAGCCTGAATGTGTTTGCCGAAGCAGCTGACCGCGACAAACCAATTGAGTTAGAAGCCGATACAGTCACTGTAAACGATGCAAAAAAAATCAGCACTTACTCTGGTACAGTTATTTTAACCCAAGGCACACTCGTTATCCGCGCCGATAAGCTAATAGTGCGCGAAGATAAAGAAGGCTTTCAGCATAGCACTTCTACTGGCAACCCAACTACTTTCAAGCAAAAACGCGAAGGCAAAAACGAGTACATGGAAGGTAGTGCGCAACGCATTGAATACGATGGCCGCATGGACAAAGTACAACTTTATACCAAGGCGTGGGTAAAACGTGGCGAAGATATTGTGCATGGCGATTACATCAGCTACGACGCCAATGCCGAATATGCAGAAGTGATTGGTGGCACAAAAACTGATGGCACACCCGGCAGTGGTCGCGTAAAAGCCATTATTCAGCCAAAAAACAAACCTGCATCTAAATCAGAGGCGCCAGCTTCCGATACGCTAACTAAGGCTGCTCCCAGCGTGACTAAAAACTTAAGATTTACCAATAAACTTGAGCTACAACCAAGCGAGTAAATTAGATGAGCGAACTCGTTGTAGAAAATCTGCGTAAATCATACAAAACCCGCACCGTAGTACAGGATATTTCGTTGCGCATCAATAGCGGAGAGGTAGTTGGCTTGCTTGGCCCCAACGGTGCAGGCAAAACTACTAGCTTTTATATGATGGTAGGCTTGGTGCCGCTGGATGCTGGACGCATCTTACTTAATGGCAAAGATTTAAGTCGCTTACCTATCCATAGCCGTGCGCGCCTAGGCTTGGCATATTTGCCACAAGAGCCTTCAGTTTTTCGTAAGCTCACCGTTACAGAGAATATTATGGCGGTGCTAGAGCTACAAAATTTAACCGAAGTTGAAATGCATAAGCAGCTAGAATCGCTGTTGCAAGAATTACACATCGTGCATATTCGCAATAGCGCGGCAGTCAGCCTTTCTGGCGGCGAACGACGTCGCGTTGAAATTGCACGTTGCTTAGCTACTAATCCCAGCTTCATTTTACTCGATGAACCCTTTGCAGGCATTGACCCCATTGCAGTATTGGATATTCAAAAAATTATTCGCTTTTTAAGCGCAAAAAATATTGGCATACTCATTACCGACCACAATGTACGCGAAACTTTAGGCATCTGCGATCGCGCCTATATTGTGAATGATGGCACTGTGTTTGCCTCAGGCAAACCTGCAGAAATTGTAAGTAATGAAGCGGTGCGCGAAGTGTATTTAGGTAAAGATTTCAGGTTGTAATTACAGAAACTTATGGCCATGAAGCAAAATTTACAATTACGTATCTCACAAAATTTAGCGCTTACACCGCAGTTACAGCAATCTATCCGTTTGTTGCAATTATCTTCACTCGAGCTTAACCAAGAGCTAGATGTTATTCTGCAAGAGAATCCTTTGTTGGAGTTGGTGGATGGTGATAACCCTGATGCGGACTTAGACGACGAACTTGCACTTCCAGAACAAGTAAATGAAGCGGATAACGACCAAGTTGGCGCTGATGGCGAGTCTTCGCCTGACAGTGATGATTTTGACGCTTTTAGTAATATTGATTACCAAGAGATCGCAAACCCAGTGCCATCAAGCGAAGAAACGCCACAGGAAATCACCAGCCAGCAAGAGGATTTTTCTGCTACCGATTTTGATGAAGATTATGAAGAATACGGCAGCGCTAGCAATTGGGATGAAGGTAGCCGTCAAAATAATAGTGACGATGATGACGGAGATTACTCACGCCAAGAAATCATCGCCGAAAGTCTTAGAGATCATTTGCTCAACCAGCTAAAACTGATGCCGCTTTCTGAGCGTGACCAAAATTTAGTTTTCTTGCTGATTGATAGCATTAACGAAGATGGCTATTTGGAAGAATCGCTAGAAGAATTAGAAGAGTCACTACCTTTAGAGCTTGAAATAGAACTAGTCGAGCTGCAAACTGCATTAAAACACATTCAAAATCTTGACCCACCAGGCATAGGCGCGACCAATTTACAAGAGTGCATTATGTTTCAACTCAATGCGCTACCAAAAGAAACTGAATATTTAAGCGTTGCCAAAAGTATTGTCAGTGAACATTTAGCGATGTTAGCTAACAAAGATTTTGTTAAGTTACGTAAGTTACTTAATTGTGATGAAGCCACTCTGAAAAGCGCGCAAACACTCATTAAGCAGCAAAATCCACGCCCTGGGAGCGATTACGCGCAACTGAGTAAAGATCACTTTATTCAGCATGAAGTGATTGTTAAAAAAGTAAAAGGGATTTGGATTGCCACCTTGAACGATGGCGTCGTGCCAAAATTGCGCATTAATCAGCTTTATGCAGATATTTTGAAGCGCAACCGCGAGAACTCGAATCAATATTTGCAGACGCAAATGCAAGAAGCCAAATGGATGATTAAAAATATCCAGCAGCGATTTTCAACCATTTTGCGAGTCAGCCAAGCGATTGTGGATAGGCAGCGCAACTTCTTTGAACATGGCGAAATTGCCATGCGGCCGCTTGTTTTACGTGAAATTGCTGAAGAACTTGAATTACACGAATCCACTATTTCCCGCGTCACCACACATAAATATATGCTCACACCACGCGGCGTTTTTGAACTCAAATACTTTTTTGGCAGCCATGTGGCAACCGATGCGGGTGGCGAATGCTCAGCCACCGCGATTCGCGCGCTAATTAAACAATTGGTAGCAGAAGAAAATATTAAAAAACCGCTTTCTGATAATCAATTCAGCGAGGTTTTGGCCAAACAAGGCATTGTGGTTGCGCGGCGTACCATTGCGAAATATCGTGAATCATTAAACATTCCGCCTGCCAATTTAAGGAAGTCTTTGTAAGCTCAGTAGCATTTAAAATGCTAAAATAAATGCCCTGCAAGCCAATATCCATAAGGTCTGCAGGCAGTGTTTTTTTAATGGCCAAAAAATATTTGCAATATTTACATAAATAGCTCGCTTGGCTAGTTGCGCGTAATTGCCAAAGGTGTACACTAAAATTGTTCGATGAGATTTAATTGACCTACTTTTTTGGATGATAAATCGCTTAGAACAATTTCAAAAGGAGCAAGTCATGAATTTACAATTAACTGGTCACCACTTAGAAATTACTCCTGCATTACGCGATTATGTACAAAGCAAGCTTGTTAGGATCAGCAATCATTTTGATCATGTGATTGATGTGAAAATTACCATGAGCGTAGAAAAACTCGCCCAAAAGGTTGAGGCTACATTACACGTGCCAGGCAATGACTTACATGCCGAGTGCGCAGATGAAAATATGTATAGCGCGATTGATATGTTGACGGATAAACTAGACCGTCAAGTAGTAAAACATAAAGAAAAACATGGCAATCATAATAAAACCAATGGCGCGGTTAAGCACCAAGCTCCTAACTAAATCTACTTTTTATGGCTCAAATTAACGTAGCCGAACTCTATAAAGAAACCCGCCTCAAGCTCAAACTCAACTGGGTTGCTGGGCTTGACGGCGGCACTAATCAACTCAATTCCGAAAATGTTACCAAGCCATCTTTGGCTTTAATTGGTCACTTAAATTTTGTGCACCCCAATCGTGTACAAGTACTGGGTTGCGCCGAAATGGATTATTTGCGTAGTTTAAGCATCATCGCCATGCAGCAAGCTATTGGTAATTTGTATTCGACAGATTTGGCCGCTATCGTTGTCGCCAATGGCGAAAAACCACCAAAAGAACTTATTCTTGCAGCCAATACATATAATACGCCGCTGTTTACCTCACCCATGCAGAGCCCACAATTGATGGATTTATTAAGCCATTATTTAAAACAAGCGATGGCAGAAAGCATCAGTCTGCATGGCGTTTTTATTGAGGTGCAGGGGTTTGGCGTGCTAGTAAAAGGCAATGCTGCGATTGGTAAAAGTGAACTGGCCTTAGAGCTGATTACGCGCGGTCACCGCTTAATTGCCGATGATATCGTCGATTTTTACCGCATTTCGCCAGAACGTATTGAAGGTCGCTGCCCTGCTTTACTACAGGATTTTTTAGAGGTGCGTGGGCTGGGCATATTGAATATTCGCGCACTATTTGGCGATAATTCAGTTAAACCAACCAAACCTTTAGATTTGATTATTCAGTTAGAATTAGCTGATACGCTTAACCCAAAAACATTGGATAGACTTAACGCCAAAACACAGTATGAACGCGTGCTAGAGGTGGATATTAGCAAAGTGCTAATACCCATCGCGGCGGGGCGCAATATTGCAGTGCTTGTTGAAGTGGCGGTACGTAACCATATATTATTGCTGCGCGGCATCAACGCGACGCAGCAATTTAGCAAACGACAAAAACAAATGATGCAAAAAGAAAGCCTAAAAAAAACTGAAAGAAAGGCTGGTTAGACTTGGAACTTATTATTGTCACAGGCCTTTCTGGCTCTGGTAAAAGTATTGCGCTACGCGTGCTGGAAGACAGTGGCTATTACTGCATCGACAATTTACCCGCCACACTTTTGCCACAAATTTCGCATCATTTGGATGCTACAAATCACAAAGAAGCTAATAATGACAAGGTCGCTATTAGCATCGATAGTCGTAGTGCCGCCCTGGAAGCACTTCCCAACGCTATTGAAATGCTAAAAAGTAGCGACATTTCTGTACAAGTATTATTTTTAGAATCTTCTGTAGAAACGCTGGTAAAACGCTTCTCCGAAACGCGCCGCAAACATCCGCTGAGCGACACCACCACCACCTTGGCCGAAAGTATCTCGCGCGAGCGCGAGCTATTGTCAGATATAACCGACCTCGGGCATCATATTGACACCAGCAATCTGAGCGCCAACACACTACGTAATTACATACTTGATTTTATTTCACAACCTAACAATCACCAAAGTAGCAGTTGCCTAGTATTATTATTCACTTCATTTGGCTTTAAAAACGGTTTACCGCTAGATGCAGATTTTGTGTTTGATGTGCGTAGCTTACCCAACCCGCATTACGACCCCACTCTTCGACCACTGACAGGAAAAGATGCGCCTATAAAAGCATTCTTGGAAAAAGAGCCTGAAGCCATTGAAATGCTGGCCGACATCCAGCATTATGTTGAAAAATGGCTACCAAGCTTTGATGCAGACAATCGTAGCTATCTTACTGTGGCGATTGGTTGTACTGGCGGCCAGCATCGGTCTGTGTATTTTGTAGAACAATTAAGCGTGTATTTTAAACAACAAAAACAAAAAGTGATTATCCGACACCGAGAGTTAAATTGATTGGTATTAATTTTAAGAAAGCAAAAGTAATATGATAGGTGTTTTAATTATTGCGCATGGCGGCTTGGGTGAAAGCCTAGTTCATTGTGTTAGTCATGTGCTAGGTAAAAATCCCCCTCAGCTCAGCCATTTTGCAGTGGGCACCAATGACGACCCTAGCGATTTATTGCCACAAGCGCAGCAAATTGTGAGTAAACTCAATACTGGCGATGGTGTTATCGTACTCTCGGATATGTATGGTGCCACACCGTGCAATTTAGTGGCTAAATTGCTTGCTCCTAACCAAATAGAAGGTGTTGCTGGGGTTAATTTGCCTATGTTAGTGCGCGTACTCAATTATCGCGATAAACCTATTAAAACCTGCGTAGAAAAAGCCATTAGCGGCGGACGTGACGGTGTAGTTCACTTTACCAAGACTGGTTGCGACCATCATGACAAAAAACCAACTAAAGAATAACTAAAAACCAGCCATGATTAGACAAGACCTAGAAATCATCAACAAACTTGGCCTGCACGCACGCGCCAGCAGTAAACTCACACAAATCGCTAGCCAATTCACCAGCGAAATTTGGATAGAAAAAAACGGCCGCAAAGTAAATGCTAAAAGCATTATGGGCGTAATGATGTTGGCTGCTGCCATGGGATCTACCATTACGCTCGAAGCCAATGGCGCGGACGAACAGGCTGCAATGGATACCTTAAAAGCGCTAATTAACGATTATTTTGGCGAGGGTGAATAACCTTGTCCAATATAGCGCCTAGCCAGCAATCCAGCTTTAGCGCTTCAAGCTTTAGCATGCATGGCATCGGCGTATCTAGCGGCATTGCCATTGGTCAGGCGCATTTAGTCTCGAATGCGATCCTAGAAGTAGTGCATTACGTGCTACCTGAAAATCTAGTTGATGATGAAATCAAACGCTTTAGTGACGCCATTCTCACTGTTAAAAAAGATTTAGAAGTCATCCGCAGTTCGCTTTCAAAAAATGCACCCGCAGAACTAGCCGCCTTTATTAGCACGCATTTGAGCATGTTGGCGGACAAATCGCTTTCTGAAGTACCAAAGGAAATTATCCGCAAAGAACACTGCAATGCAGAATGGGCGATTAAGCAGCAAATGGATGACATTGTTGAGCAGTTTGAAGCGATTGAAGACGAATATCTGCGCGAGCGTAAGCATGATGTAGTGCAAGTAGTGGAGCGGGTCATTAAGTTGTTGCTAGGTCATCCTAGGCAAGCGCCCGCCAAGCAACAAGAGAATGCAATTATTCTAGTCGCGCATGACATCTCGCCTGCCGATGCGATTCAATTTAAGCAACATCATTTTGCGGCATTTATTACCGATGTTGGTGGTGTAACATCGCATACGGCAATTTTAGCACGTAGCCTAAACATCCCGTCTATTGTGGCTTTGCAGCGGGCGCGCGATTTAATTAACGATGGCGAACTGATTATTGTTGACGGCAGTTTGGGTGTGGTGATTGTGAACCCATCCAAAGAGATTTTGGCCGAATATGAACTGCGCCAAGACCAATGGAAACTAGAACAACAAAAACTAAAACGCATTAAATCCACCAAAGCCGTCACCATGGATGGCACGACAATTGAACTCTACGCCAATATTGAAGTGCCAGAAGATGTGGATGCTGTGAAAGCCTCTGGTGCGACTGGTATCGGTCTATATCGCACCGAATTTTTGTTTATGAATAAGCGCGAAATGCCTGATGAAGAAGAGCAATTTCAAGCTTACAAGCAAGTAGCAGAAGCCATGCACGGCTTGCCAGTGACCATTCGCACGCTGGATTTAGGTGCTGATAAACAAATGAATCCCGACTCAGTTTCTGAGTGCGCTAATCCTGCTTTAGGTTTGCGTGCGGTGCGACTTTGTTTATCGGAGCCACAAATTTTTCACACGCAACTACGAGCTTTGTTACGTGCCTCACACTACGGCAACATCAAAATACTCATTCCCATGCTATCTACTTTGGCCGAATTACGCCAAACCAAACTATTGCTTGAACGCGCAAAATTATCACTACGCAAACAAAATGTGCTATTTAACGAAAATATCACGCTAGGCGGCATGATTGAAGTGCCCGCCGCCGCCATCAATGCAGAAGCTTTTGCCAAAGAGTTGGATTTTTTATCCATCGGCACCAACGACTTAATTCAATACACGCTGGCGATTGACCGTACAGATGACGCGGTGGCGCATTTGTATAATCCGCTGCACCCATCAGTGTTAAAACTAATTTCGATTACCATTAAAGCGGGTGCAAAATTAGGTAAACCCGTCGCTGTATGCGGCGAAATGGCGGGCGATACAAAACTCACTAAATTATTGATTGGAATGGGTTTGCGTCAACTTTCTATGCATCCATCTAATTTATTGAGTGTAAAACAGCAGATATTGCATAGCCAAACTACCAAACTGATTAGCAATGCGCGTAAAGTACTCAACCACACCGATTTAGAAAAAATTGAACCCCTTGTCGCTAAATTTAACCTGCAATAATTCCAAAGGAGTCATCATGTCAGAAACGATTGAGTCTAACAATTCAACCCCTAGTAGTGACGATAAAAATATCGCTACCGTCACCCATTTAGGTGGCACCGTATTTTCATTTATACCTGGATTATTGGTATGGATACTCAAAAAAGACGATAGCGCTTATATTGCCGACCAAGCCAAGGAAGCGCTGAACTTTCAAATTACCGTGTTGATTGCACAGTTTATTGCTGGCGTGCTGGCCATTATTCTCATTGGATTTCTATTCATGGGCATTATTTGGCTACTCAACGTTGTTTTTTGCATTATTGCCGCCATCTCCTCCAGTAAAGGCGAAACTTATCGCTATCCGCTTTGCCTGAGATTAATTAACTAAAGAGAGATTTTGTGTCAAACCCACTACTACATTTTTCTGGCTTACCTAAATTTAATGAAATAAAACCAGAGCACGTTTCACCTGCACTTGATTTACTGTTAAGTGAAGGAAGGCAAACAATTGATGCCCTAGCAACCAATAGGGACGAGCCTTCCTGGAACGGCTTTGCGCTTAAATTAGAAGATTTAGACGAGAAAATTTCGCGCGCTTGGAGCCAAGTTGGGCACATGAATTCTGTGGTAAATAACCCAGAGTTGCGTGAGGCATATAACGACAATTTGGCGAAAATAACAGACTTTTACAGTGATTTAGCACAAGATGAGCGACTTTACGCGAAATATCGCGCAATTCAAAAAAGCTCAGAATTTGCCGAACTTAACAGCGCCCAGCAAAAGATCATCAATAATGAAGTGCGCGATTTCAAACTGGGTGGTGCAGAATTACCTGCGGATAAAAAAGTACGCTTTAAGGCGATTAACGAAGAACTGTCAAAATTAGCTGCAAAATTTGAAGAAAATGTACTCGACACCACCAATCAATATGCGCTCTACGAGGCAGATAAAACAAGGCTTGCAGGCATTCCTGAAGATGTATTACAAACTGCAAAAAAAGCTGCTAAAACCGATAAAAAAGAAGGTTTTAAATTTACGTTGCACTTCCCCAGCTATATTCCTGTATTGCAATATGCCGATAATCGTGAGCTACGTGAAACGCTCTATCGCGCTTATGCCACACGCGCTTCGGAATTTGGAAAACCCGAATTTGATAACACATCCCTTATTACACAGCTACTTAAATTACGCGATGAAGAGGCCAAATTACTCGATTTCAACAACTTTGCTGAACTTTCGCTTGCAACCAAAATGGCCGACTCGCCAAAGCAAGTCATTAATTTTTTGGGAAGTTTAGCTGAGAAAGCTAAACCTTATGCCGCACAAGACAAATTAGAGCTTGAAGCTTATGCCAAACAACTTGGCATTGACGATATGCAAGCGTGGGATGTGGCTTATGTGAGTGAAAAATTACGCGAAGAAAAGTACGCTTTTTCTGACCAAGAAGTGAAGCAGTACTTCCCAGAAGCCAAAGTAATGGCTGGCCTTTTTAAAGTGGTGGAAACTATTTTTGGCGTATTTGTTAAAAAAACCAGCGCGCCCACATGGCACAAAGACGCACACTTTTACGAAATTACGCGGCACGATGGCAATCTAGTCGGGCAATTTTATTTAGACCTATACGCCCGTAACAACAAGCGTGGTGGAGCTTGGATGGACGAAGCCATTACGCGCCGCGTTGTCGGCAATCAATTGCAAACACCTGTCGCTTATCTCACCTGCAACTTTTCTGCACCCGTCGGCGATAAACCTGCTCTATTTACCCACGATGAAGTCATCACCATGTTCCACGAGTTTGGTCACGGTTTGCACCATATGTTGACCAAAGTGGACAATTACAGCGTGTCTGGCATTAAAGGCGTAGAATGGGATGCAGTTGAGCTACCTAGCCAGTTTATGGAAAACTTTTGCTGGGAATGGGACGTATTGCGCCACATGACGCAACACGTGGAAACTGGCGCGCAATTGCCGCGTGAATTGTTCGATAAAATGATAGCCGCCAAGAACTTTCAAGCGGGTATGCAGACCGTGCGGCAGATTGAGTTTTCGTTGTTCGATATTAAATTGCACAGCGAATTTGACGTCAATGGTAGCAAAACTGCGCTGGATTTAATCGAAGAAATCCGTGACCAAGTTGCAGTGGTGCGCCCGCCAAACTGGAACCGCTTCCCCAATAATTTCTCACACATTTTCGCTGGCGGCTACGCGGCGGGCTATTACAGTTACAAATGGGCAGAAGTGTTAAGTGCCGATGCCTACAGCTTATTTGAAGAAAATGGCGTGTTAAGCGCAGAAACGGGGCAAAGATTCTGGAATGAGATTTTAGCGCAAGGTGGCAGCAGAACCGCGATGGAGTCATTCATCGCATTTCGCGGCCGCGAACCAAGCATTGAGGCGCTTTTAAAGCATAATGGAATGAGCAATTGAAGTTTGCGACTTGGAATGTCAATTCCCTGAATGTACGCTTGCCGCACGTTTTAGATTGGCTGCGCGATAACCCGATTGATGTGCTTTGCTTGCAAGAAACCAAGCAAGAAGATAGCAAGTTTCCCTACGACGATTTAAAAGCGGCAGGCTACAACGCTGTGCACGCAGGGCAAAAAACCTACAACGGCGTAGCGATTTTAAGCATGCATGCCATGACGGATGTTGAGCATGGCATTGCCGGGTTTCATAGTATTGTTGGTTATGAAGTAGAACAAAAACGTGTGATTTCCGCCACAATCAATGGCGTGCGTGTGGTTTGTGTATATATTGTAAATGGCCAAGCGGTAAATTCTGAAAAATATGAATACAAAATGCGTTGGCTAGAGGCGCTTCAGCATTGGCTTGCAGGCGAGTTACGAAAATATCCAAACTTAGTGCTTTTGGGCGATTACAACATCGCGCCTGAAGACCGCGATTGCCACGACCCCGCAGCGTGGATTGGGCAGATTTTGGTTTCGCCACAAGAGCGTGATCATTTTCAAAAACTACTACAGCTCGGCTTGCACGATAGCTTTAGATTATTTGAGCAATCCGAAAAAAGCTTTAGTTGGTGGGATTACCGCATGATGGGGTTTAGGCGCAATTTTGGCATGCGCATTGACCATATCTTAGTGAGCGATGCGCTAAAAAGCAAAGCTGAAAGTTGTATGATTGACAAAGCACCTCGCAAATTGGAGCGTCCATCTGACCACACGCCTGTAATTTTAACACTCTCAAATGAATGAATTAAATTGAAAAATTCCTTGTAAGCCAATATCCATGAGGTGTTGGTAGCATACTCAATTAACCTTTTATCTTAATCCCAAGCTGTTTAAGCTTACGATACAAATGTGTGCGCTCAAGCCCTGAAATCTCCGCCAATTTACTCATATTGCTACTAATCACCGCCATGTGGTGTTGGAAATAAAAGCGCTCAAAATCATCGCGTGCTTCGCGCAATGGCAAGGCTATATTGACAGGCAGAGATTGTAATTTCGATTCTTGACTTTCTGGCACATCAGAAAACTGCTCCATTACCCGACTCACATCATTTAAGGTAATTTTTTCTTCTAAGCTACTCAACATTAAATTTTGTACCACGGCCTCCAACTGAGCCAAGTCACCAGGCCAATCGGCATTGCGCAAGCCATTTAAGGCAGCGACATCGAAAATTTTGTAATTAATGCCAGCTGTTTCCACCAGCAGATTCGCCATTGCCACGGCAAGGTCGGGAATATCTTCACGGTGATCGTTGAGCGCTGGTACTTTAAGCGTGCTAATAGAAAGCGTCTGCAATAAAGCGTTATCAAACTGCTCTTTCTCTGCAAGCTGCGGCAGGCTTAGATGACTGGCACACACCACGCGCGCTTGATATTTTTCTGCTTTTGCCAACATTAATTGCAGTCCTTTTTGCTCGGTTTTATTGAGCACAGAAACATCATCAATAAACACAATACCATCACGCGCCTGCTCTAAAATTTCTAATGGTGCAGTCGCCATTTTTTCATACTCAGATAAACCCACCCAAGGCGTATCTGCTGTATGTAAAAAGCGCGCGCACAGCTCTACACTGCCACCTTTTTTGCCAATGAGCAATAGTGCATTCTTAGTGCGCGAAATTTGTTCTAAACGTTGCTTAAGTTCATTAATCACCAAACTTTTTCCAAAGCTGGCCAAATTCATTTCTGTTCTAGGTAAATTTTCAGCATGCTTTAGCGCCGCAGTAACGGTTTTAAGTAATTTTTGTAGCGCGATGGGTTTTTCTAAAAAATCAAAGGCGCCTATGCGCGTCGCTTCTACCGCTGTATCAATCGTACCGTGACCAGACATCATCACCACTGGCATAGTCAGCAATCCCGCGTTGCCCCATTCTTTTAGCAAACTAATGCCATCACAATCGGGCATCCAAATGTCTAACAATACCAAGTCTGGGCGCTGTTTAATGCGCGAATCGCGCGCCGCCTGAGCATTTTCTGCAACACTAACTTGATGCCCTTCATCGAGCAAAATATCGCTTAATAATTCTCGAATACCAATTTCATCATCCACTACCAAAATATTGCGTGACGCCATGTTTACTTCCTTAATTACGCTACTTTAGCTGTTTTTTGCTTCTTAACAGAGGTTTTTACTTTAATTTCACGCTTCAACTTTATATCGCTGAGTTTTGATTCATTCGCTTTTTCAATAGGCAACACTATAGTAATACAGGCGCCACCAGTTTGGTTGTTTTCTATTTTAATTTGTCCAAAATGTTCTTCAATCATCTTCTTAACAATTGCCAAACCCAAGCCCGTGCCATGCACTTTTGTCGTCACATAAGGCTCGAAAGCATGCGCAAGTAAATCTGGTGGAAAGCCCTGCCCATTATCTTTCACAGAGAGCTTAATTGCAGACTCATCAAATGTGGTTTGTACCAAAATTTCCGGGGTTTCAATTTGCTTCAGTGCATCTTGCGCATTCTGCATTAAATTGTGTAGCACCTGTCGTAACATAGTTGCGTCGCCTTTTATATCAGGCATATCGGGCATTAAGCTAAATGTAATTTTAATTTGCGCGCTGTCTTCTTGCACGCCCTCATAAAGTGCCGAAACATCTTTAATCAGCTTGTTAATATTCAGCTTGATTAACTTAGCCGATGGCGCACGCGCGTATTCACTAAATTCGTTCACCATACTTTTCAAAGCAGTCACTTGATTAACAATAGTATCCGTGCCGCGCTGCAACACATTGGCATCATCTGAATTTAATTTCGCACTGAGTTTATGCTGCAAACGCTCTGCCGAAAGTTGAATGGGCGTGAGCGGATTTTTAATTTCATGCGCCAACCGTCGCGCCACTTCGCCCCAAGCAGCGTCGCGCTGCGCCTGTACCATAGCGGTAACATCATCGAACACCACCACAAACCCACTGCCCGCGCTGGCTGGCAAACGCGTGGCACGCACCAACAATAATTGTTTGCCCTGCGGCCGCACTATTTCTAATTGCTTGGTCAGCTCTAGCTTTTCTTGATCTTGCGTTTTAGTAAACTCAAAGTGCGATTGCAACAGTTGAGTAAATTCGGCCAAAAAAGGCTGCTCTTTTGCAATTTCTGCAAAAGGTTTATTTTCATGTGGCTTAAGATTAATCTCTAAAATATTGCTTGCTGCTAAGTTGTAAGTACGCAGCTCAGCTTTTTCATTCAACGCCAATACGCCCGAAGACAAATGCGCCAAAATGGTTTCTAAATAACCGCGCGCCGCCTCAACTCGTACTCTGTTTCTATCTGCGGCTTTGGTAGCATCATTAAGCTGACGCGTCATGCTATTAAACGATTTTACCAAAATACCGAGCTCATCTTTGCCATGCTCGGGTAACATCGTGCTGTAATCGCCGCTTGCAATGGCGCGCGTACCTTCTGCTAACACGCTAAGCGGCTGCGTTAGTCTGCGGCTAAGCACAAACGCAATCGCCAGTGCAGATAGCATGGACAGCATCAGCACTAAAGTCAGCGTAAGCTTAAAATTATCCTTGAGTGAATCTCGGCTGTACGAAAGCTCTTGATAGTCGCGATATACGTCTTGCACCGCCTCAGCTGTGTTAGAGAGCGATTTTGGAACGGGTTGTAACAATTGCAAAATGCGCGTTTCGCCAGCGATTTCTTGCACATTCACAGGTGCCAACACCCGCAAATAAAGACCTTTATTAGGAATCGGCTCAATTTTTCCATACATGCGCGTTTGCGCTTGGCGCAACTGCTGAACGCTCGGCAACTCAGGTAAAAAACTATTCGGGTCGCTACTAGAAATCGAGATAATGCGACCTTGCGGTGTAAACAAAACCGCATCTTGAATACCTGACTTCTCACGCAAATCATTCAGCAAACTATAGTGCGTTCTTGATGGTTGAAAAGCCAAGCTGGTAGCCATGTTCTCGGCTTTTTCTTCAATATCCGTCAGCATAATATCGAGTGCGCGCTGACCCAAACTCAAGCCGCCATCCAGCGCAGATTCCACTTTGACGTTAAACCAAGATTCGATTGAGCGCGTGAGAAAATTCACCGAAACTAAATAAACGATTAACCCAGGAATAATCGCCATCAACGCAAATGTACCCAGCAGGCGAAGCGTAAGGCGGCTGCCCATGACACCGCTTTTTATTTTCTTGTATAAATGCCAAAGCTGAAAACCAATTAGCACAATCAGTGCGCCTGCTAAGGCAATATTGATGTACAACAAAATTTTGTAATAGTCGCCAGAAATGGCTGTATTCGCGCTTGCTAGCGAAAGCAGGTATAACAATACTAAACCCAACGCCACACTTACGAATAAAACGTATCTCATTATTTAATATCTTTAAGCGCCCACTCAAACTTTTGTGAAGTTAAATTCCATTTTTCAGAAGCTATAGTGTCCACCTGAATCGCTTTGGGCAACTTGGTTTGGTCTAGCCGAATCAAAAGCGCAGCATTATATACTTCGCTTTTTTCTAACAATGTTTTTTCAAGCACTTTCCAATCACTTAATTGCGCCAACTCTTGCTTGGCCTCATTCAAAGTTTCAAATGATTTTTGATGCACGCCGCGATTGACCAAATACTGCTTAGTCAACGCGTGATAACTCAACATAATATTTTGTGATGTGGTCACAATTTCGTCGTCAAACCAATATTGGCGAGGGCTGACGATTTGAAATTCGACTAAAAAATTAAGCGGCACGCCTTTATTTATCGCTTCTTCAATTTCATTATCAAAGACAAACTCCACGTCCGCGTTCAGGCTGTAAAAGTCATCCTGCTGCTGCAATTCTGCGCTTTTAATGTTAATGCTACTGGCGGCCGAGGCGAGTGTAGTTGCCCCCAACAACAGCAACAATGCACTAATTTTTAACAAGTAGCGCATAAAAAAAGCCATCGTGCTGTGCATTTGGAGTAAGTTGACCATGTGCAATTTGAGTGTTTTTATCAATGTCGTTAGTCAATAAAAGTGGCAATTGAGTTGCATCCGCATTTTTTTGCAAAAAACTGTCGATTTGTTGTTGATTTTCTTCATTAAAAATCGAGCAAGTCACATAGAGTAATTTACCTTTTTTTGCCAAACATTGCCACAATTGTTGCAAAATTGCCGATTGTTGTTGCGTAAATGTTGCAATATCGGTCTCGCGGC